>JAKOVX010000045.1 GCA_029781855.1 Acidobacteriota bacterium
CAAACAGATAATCGGTATTGGCATCGCACTATTTGCGTTTTTTGTCGTCTGCTTTACAGATTATCGGCGCATTATCGACTCGGCCCCGGTCTTTTATGTGATCGGCCTTGTTCTGCTATTTCTGGTCCTCACGCCGCTCGGGCACGAAAGCCACGGACAAAAAGCCTGGCTCAAACTTCCGCTGATAGGGCAGTTTCAGCCGTCGGAATTCGTTAAGATCCCGACCGTTTTGATGCTGGCGAAATTCTTTGGCGACAAGAAAGGAAACGTCCTTACCCTGAGGGATACTTTGATCGGCGGAGCGATCTTTGCGGGTCCCGTCCTGCTAATACTGCTCGAACCCGACGCCGGCCAGGCGATCACGTATTTCCCCATTCTCGCGGCTATCTTCTTTCTTTCGGGGATCAAGGTTCGCTACGTTATCCTCTCGCTGATCGCCGCGGCGGTGTTCATACCGGCCGCCTGGACGATAGGTGTTAAGACGGGCAAGATCAAACGATATCAGCAGGAACGCATCCTTGCGATCATCGATCCGGACAGTGTCGACCCGCGGGGATTTGGTTATCACACGATCCAGTCGGTGATAACCGTCGGCAAGGGCGGACTATCAGGCAATAACGGTGACACCGAAACGTCCCAGAGTGTGCTGAAGTTTTTGCCCGAGCCCCAGACTGATTTCATATTTGCAGTTACGGCGGAAAATACCGGTTTTATCGGCTGCGTTTCGCTGCTGCTGGCATATGCGATCCTGCTCTCGCGGATGGTCGCCGCCGCGCGCGAGGCTTCCGACCGCGCCGGAATGCTTGTTATAATGTCGATCGTTTGCGGTTTGGTCTTTCAGATATTTATGAACGTCGGAATGGCACTCGGCGTGCTTCCGGTGATCGGCGTTCCACTGCCGATGATGAGTGCGGGGCTCTCGGCGATCTTGTCGACGTTTATCGCGATCGGATTTGTGGTGAGCGTGAAGATGCGTAGATTCGTCAATTAGGAGAAGTATTGGTTATGGCGAAGGAATTACGAAAATTGGGTGTTAGAGAAACCGGCTCGACTGAGCCAAAGCGGAGCGGACTCGCGACGCTCGGGTTATTTGTCGCGGCACTCGCTCTGGCCCTCTCGGCGGGAGCTCTGACCGGTGTTTTGGCGTCATATTACCTGAATAATTCAAGATATTCGGTTGAGGTATCCGCGCTCGCTACCTATCGGCCGCCGCAGGTCACGACGATCTACGCCGACGACGGCGAAACCGTGCTCGCCGAATTTGCGATCGAGAAACGCATTCCCATCAAGATCCAGGATGTGCCTGACAAGGTCACCGATGCCCTGCTCGCTATCGAGGACTACCGCTTTCGCGACCACATCGGAATCGACCCGTACCGCATTCTCGGAGCCGTCTTCAAGAACATCACGACCGGCAAGACCGAGGGCGCGTCGACCATTACACAGCAGCTCGCGAAGAACCTTTTTCTCTACAAGGACCAGACCTATACCCGAAAGATCAATGAGTGGGCCGTCGCCCTCCAGATCGAACGCCTGTACACCAAGGACCAGATCCTTGAGATGTACATGAACTACGTCTTTCTCGGAGCCGGTTCGTACGGTTTCGAGGCTGGTTCGCGAACGTATTTTGGCAAGTCGCTGAAAGTCCTGACACTTGAGGAGGCCGCTCTGCTCGCCGCCATTCCCAAGTCACCCGAATATTCGCCGACCCGCAATCGGGCCAAGGCCCTTGAGCGCAGAAACGTCGTTCTTGACCAGATGGCCAAGTACTTCCCCGAGCGGTATTCCAAAGCGGAGGTCGAGGCTGCAAAGGCAAAAGACATCAAGCTCGCCGACACCGCCTATTACCAGTCGCAGCCGAAATCGACCGCCTGGGATTACCCGGTCGAGGATGTACGCAAGTACCTAGAAGAAAAATATACGACCCGCGTCGCCCAGGGCGGCCTCAAAGTATACACGACGATCAACGTCGAAGCTCAGAAGATCGCGACCCAGGATATACGCCAGCGGCTCCGAGAGTACGACCGCGGCAGGCCGTGGCGTTCGGATTACCAGAACATCCTTGTCGATGAGAACGATCAGCCCCTGACGGATCAAAAAGAGATCGACAAGACACTTGCCTCGTACAAGCATGCCGATTGGTATGGCGACCAGTATGAGGTCGGCGAGTACATCAAGGGTTTGGTGATGAAAGCGAATCCGGCGGCGGACGAGGTCGGGGTGCGCTTCGGCCGGTACAAGGCAGTGGTGCGCGCCGGCGACATGGGCCGCAGCAAGAAACGTCCAAAGGAAGAACTTAAGCCCGGTTTCCTTGCCGAATTCCTCGTCAAAAAGGTCGATAATGAACATCAGACGCTCGAGGTCGAGTTGTCGCAGGTACCCGAGGTCCAGGCGGCCCTAACCTGTATTAACGCCCACACCGGCGAGATCGTGGCTATGGTCGGCGGCTATGATTACCATACCAACCGCTTTAACAATGCGACTCAGGGCCTGCGGCAAACAGGGTCGTCGTACAAGCCCTTCATTTATGCTGCCGGGGTCGAGGCCGGGCTGACTCCGGACACTATCATTAGCGGTGCCCCTATCAAGCATGGCGGTTGGCAGCCGCACAACTATGACGGAAGTCTGAGCTCGGCAAATTTGCCAATGAAGACGATGCTTCAAAAGTCGATGAATGTCGGCGCGGTCCACATCATGGAACAGGTCGGCATTCAGGCGGCGGCACAAATGGTCCGCCGGTTTGGCATTACCAATCCGATGGCCCCGAGCCTCCCGTCCGCACTTGGCGCGAGCGAAGTCTCGCTGATCGAAATGGTCGCGGCTTATTCAGCCTTTCCCAACAAGGGGATCCGTGTTCAGCCGCATCTCATCCGCAAGGTCTATAATCGTGACGGCACGCTTTTAGAGGAATTTGACGGCAGCCACTCAAAGGTAATGAGCGAGTACGTCGCCCTGACGATGGTCGACATGATGCGAGGCGTCGTTAATGGCGGAACCGGTTCGGGAGCAAGCGCGAGTGGACAACCCCTCGCAGCAAAGACCGGTACGGTAAATGACCATACGGATGTCTGGTTTATCGGATACACGCCTACGTACGTAACAGGCGTATGGATGGGAAATCCGGAACGAAAGGTGAACCTGGGAAACAACATGACCGGCCATAGTGCCATTCCCTATTTTAACGCGTTCATGAACCCGTTCATGAAAGGCAAGCCGATCGAAAAATTCCCGAGCCCACCGCCGATGCCGTCCGATATCAAGGCTTTGGCCGAGCGGAATAAACGAGAGGAACTCGAAACGTTGGCCGATGCCGCCGCCAGCGGCAAGAAGATCGAAGAGACCCTCCCGGCCGATTCTAAGCTGCCCGACGATCCGGCCCTGATTCCGCCTGACAAGGTTGGCACGGACAATCCGGCAGGCACCGATGCCAAGCCCGACAAGCCGTCGGAGAATCCGGTGATACCTAAACGGCCGCCCGTACAGGCACCTCCGATCGCCAAACCCGAAGCCCCCAACGAAAAGCCCGAAGGCACAAAACGCAAGGGCAAGAAAGGTGACGGGTAGGAGTGAGCGGGTGACAGCGAGAGCGCGAGACGGCGAGACCAGACGATGGTCAGACCCGGAAAATTCCAGATTTAGGAAACGAGCCACCTGACGGGTTAATACAATCGACTATGCCGAATATTCGAGGGTTCCGGGATTTGCGCGTGTATCAAAATGCCTTGGACGCCACGATGCTGGTTTTTGAGATAACGAAGACCTTTCCACCTGAAGAAAGGTATTCGATGGTTGATCAAATGCGCCGGTCCTCGAGGTCAGTTTGTGCAAATATTGCCGAGGCTTGGCGTAAGCGGAAATATCCTTCGCATTTTGTCAGCAAACTCAGCGATTGCGCAGGTGAGGCGGACGAGACCAGAGTTTGGCTCGAACTGGCGCTAAAATGTGGCTATATCAATAAGCTAATATTTGACGATCTCGATGCCCGCTACGACCTTGCGATCAGCCAATTGGTAAAGATGATGGCGGAACCGGAAAAGTGGACGATCAAATAAGTTCATCCACTTTTCTTCTAGATTAGATCAGACCGTCACCGTGTCTTTGAGTCCCGCGCTCTCGCCGTCTCGCGCTCTCGCTCTCTCTCCGTCACTGCACGAACCGGCCTAAATAATACGGCAGCATCTTCCGCCACCACGGCCAATCGTGATTTACGTCGTATCCCCACAGTTCGAGCAGGTGCGGTATGCCCTTGGAATGGAGGACATTCGAGAGGTCACGGCTTCTTTCGGGTGCTTCGAACGAACCTTGCCCGCTGACGATCACGATCGAATCAGCCTGACGCAGACGCGGCAGATGATAATCGTCATCGAGGTTCTTGAGGTACATCATCGGGTTATTGAAATAGACGTTATCGTCGTAGTGCGACTCGAGGTAGCTGTGAATGTCATAGCTGCCGCTCATCGCGATCGTGCCCCGAAACAGGTCCGAATGCTTGAAATAAGTATTCGCCGCCAGCAGTGCCCCGAGCGAAGCTCCTGTCGTCAGCGGACGGGCGTCCGGGCCGCACTCATTTCGGATCAGCGGTATAACCTCGTCGGTCACATATTTGTCGTATCGCGAGAGCATCTCGACTTTCCATCCGGGGTGCGATTCGCGATTGAGCAGGCTGTACTTGTTGACCGAATTGATCGAATACGCCCGGATCAGTCCGGCGTCGATAAAGGGGCTGATCGCGTCGACCAGGTGAAACCGCTCGTATTCCAAAAAGTCCGCGGCGGCCGTCGGGAACATCAACAGCGGATATCCCGCGTGCCCGTACGCCACCAACGGCATGTCCATATTCAGGTTGTGGCTGTACCACGAAGTTGTGTCTCTTCTCATAAACTTGAACGTTCGAGATTAGTCGAATTTGCTGATAACTGCAAAACTTCGGGAGAATTTAGGACGAATGCACGAATTTTTCCCATTCGTGCATTCGTGGCCAAACCGCCTACTTCGTGATCGTGATCTCCCGCGTGGTCGAGTTATACCCGCCGTTATCCACCAGCTTGTCGTCCTTGTCGACGAGCTCGAGTTTCACGGTGTGCTTGCCGGCGACCCAGCCAGTCAGCCAGATCGGCGCCCATTTATCGATGAATTGCGCCTCGCCGCCATCGACCGAATAACGCACGCGATATTCGCCGCCGTCGCCCGTGAGCTTGGCGTTCGAGAGCCAGAAATCGATCATCACGGCTTTGGTATCGTCGCCCTTATACTCACCCTTTGGCCGGCTGTACGTCAGCAGGGGTTTTTTCGCGTCGACCGCTCCGGCCGTGCTTGCCGGCATGTCCTTGCCTTCGGGTGTCGGTGACGTGTTCGCGTTCGACATCGGCTGGCCGTTGACCGTTGCCGGTTTTGTCTCGTCTGCTCCGCCTTTCTTGACCGTGAATTTGACCATCGCAAATGCGCCGTCATTCTTGAACGACTCGTGCCACGGCCTCGACGGAAAGACCCGCAGAGTATGATCGCCGTCGGTTACGTTTCGCAGCTCAAATTCCTTATCCAGGTTGTAATAGGCCTCGTACGGCTGATTGTCCAGGATCACATGGATGTGGTTTCCGGTGTGTGTCTCCTCGTTCATACCCGGTTTGTAGCCCTTGAGGTCGCCGCCGAGCTCGAGCTTGACCTTGACGGTCGAGCTCGCCACCGTTGCGTCAGCCTTCGGCTCGACGATCTTCAGCGTCGGATCGGCCTTGTCCTGCTCGCCGCGGGCGGCCATCATGTCAACGATCTTCTCGGGCCGCTCGACCACCGAAAGCTTCTGTACCTCCGGTTTTGCCGCAGTATTGGCATTCGCCGTGTTATTCGCCGTCGGTGTCCCGCCGCACGCTGCGATAAATGCTATCGCCGTGAAAAATGATAATAGCTTAATAATTCTCATAACTCGCTCCTTTCTTCCCAGTGACCTTTGTGTCTTCACTTTATGCCCTTTGTGTTAAATACCACCAAACTACGATCACGCCATCGCACAGCCGAGACCCTCGCCTCACGCTCTGCAACTTGCACCGCGTCAGGCACTCCGTACCCAAACACTTCCCTAAAATTCGCCTCGATCCGGCCCTCGACCTCGTCCATACCGACCTCGCGGCCGAGTATCTTGTCCATCGATGCGACCGGCTCGCCCTCGCAGGCGATGATCCAGTTGTAATAACTGAGGTCGGTGTTCACATTTAGTGCAAAACCGTGCGTCGTAACCCAACGTTTGATGTGTACGCCGATAGCCGCGACCTTGCCCTCGGGCGTATGAACGCCGGTCAACCCCTCGATCCGAAACGCATCAATTTGGAAATCGGCCATCGTCCGGATCAGCACTTCCTCAATGTCGCGGACGTATTTATGAACGTCTTCGCGGTCCGGCGAGAGGCTGATGATAGGGTAGCCGACGAGCTGTCCGGGGCCGTGATATGTGACCTTGCCCCCGCGGTTTATTTCGAATACATCAACGCCCAGCTTACGCAGCATCTCGGCAGTCGCGAGTATGCCGTCATTTTTCGAACGCCGCCCCAGCGTGAACGTGTGCGGATGTTCGAGCAGCAGCAGATGGTCGCTGTCACGCCGTGCGATTACCTCGGCCTCGAGCTCCTTTTGCAGCTCGAGGGCGTTTGCGTAGCCAACCCTCCCGAGCCTTTTCACCTCTAAACTCCGCTGATGCATTACTGTTATAATAAAATGTTTCAGATGATAATGACAGGAAGGTAAGTTCTATGAAGAATATTTGGATTGCAGCAGGATTGGCGATGGTACTTGCTCTTGGAGCTGGGATCGCGGATGCACAAAAGAAAACTACCAAGAAAGCCCCGGCGAATAAACCGCCAGTAAAGACCGTGCCGCCGCTCGATGTCCGGGCCGCGCGCGAGAAGGTCGACGTTCAGCTCTCGAATGTAAACGACTTCGTTAACAAGCTTGGCTCGATCGCCCATGGCCTCGAAGTTGCCGATGGTGACGCCAAAGCGGGAAATCTCAAGCCGGAAACGGTCGCTAAGATCCAGGCAAAGAAGAAAGAGATCATCGAAGCCATACGCAATATCAGGACTACGCTTTTGAACCTGGAATCTGAATTCCGGACGAAGCCTGTTCTCCAAAAATACCTCCCCAACATTCAGGGAATCACCGATCTCGCCGCCGATTCTGAGGACAAAGCGATCGCGGGCAAATTCGTTGACGCGCGAGACCCGCTCCTCACTGTCGCCGGCAAGCTTACCGACACACTGAACGTCCTGCCGAAGTAACCGGCGAACTTCGCTTCTCGATCAGCCGGGCATCACCAAGTAGGTTCTTGTAGCAAATAAAGGGCCCTGCATCTACATGCAGGGCCTCTTTCTGCCGCGTGCGGCTTCCCTATCCTTCCGGCCACTGACCACTGCTACCTGACAAACTCATTCGGTACCGGCACATCGCCTGCTGCACCGAATTGCTGGATGATCGTGCCTGAGGTCGAGCCCTGGGCGAACCAGGTCGAGCTTGACGGGCGGAATACCGCAGCGTCAGTCTTGCCGTCACCGTCGTAGTCGCCGGGAACGGGAATGTCGCCGTTCGCTCCGAACGGGAACGCGTAGAACGAAGAGTCCTCGCTCCTCAGGATGTACCACTGCCCGGTCGAAGGCCTCCAGAACGCCACGTCCGCCTTGCCGTCTCCGGTGTAGTCGCCGACCACAGTCTTGTCGGTCGGTGCCCCGAACTGCATCGCGATCAGGCCGGCGGTGCTCCTGAGGATCCACCACTCGGAGCCTGTCGTTCCGTTCGGGCGGAAGATCGCTAAGTCCGCTTTGCCATCGCCGTCGTAGTCGGCAGCCACCGGCTGATCGCCTGCCGCTCCGAACGCCTGGATCGTCGTCCCGCCGCCCGAGTTCTGGATGTACCACGTCGAAGTCGACGGTCGGAACACGGCAGCATCGGCCTTGCCGTCACCATCAAAGTCGGCAGGTGCCGGAACGTCTCCAGTCGCGCCGAACGGGAAAGCGTAAAACGTACTGTCCTCACTCCTCAACACGAACCACTCACCGGTCGAAGGCCGCCAGAACGCAATATCAGCCTTGCCGTCACCAGTGTAATCCGCCGCCACAAGCTTATCCGTCGGCGTACCGAACTGCGTCGCGTAGTTCCCGCCGTTCGACGACTTCAGGTACCACCACTCCGATCCCGTCGCCCCGTTCGGCCGGAAGATCGACAGGTCAGTCTTACCATCACCGTCGAAGTCATACGGCGAACGCGTTCCCTGCAGGTTGTATTCCCAGATCCCGCGGCCGTGCGTAGATATCTTGAGGATGCGATAGGTCGGCTGGATCTCCATTCCGAAAACAGCGACCCGCGGGAGCCCGTTGCTGAACGGTATCCAGTTCGCTCCGCCGTCCGACGTCTGGAAAACGCCGATGTCCGTACCGGCATAGATCACCTGAGTATTTGCCGGGTCGATCGCCATCGAATCGACGGGCGTGTCCGGGATGCCTAGGCCAGCAGGCGACCATGTCGGCGAACCGCTGAGCAAGTTCGTTGTCTTCCAGATGTGCTGCCCTGAGGCGAGCCCGAAACCATTGAGCCCGACATAAGCAACATTCGCATTGGTCGGGTCGATCGCAATGCGCCCGACATATCTGGCCGGGATCGAACCCGTAACATTTGTCATCGACGTCGCTCCGGCTGTCGTCGATAGATAAACCGTCCCGCCGGTCGTGCCGACGAGCCGGATGTCGTCATTTTGCGGCGAGATCGCGATCGCAGAGATGCGAACCGATCCCGGCAATATACCGCTGACATCGGTCATGGTCGTCCCCCGATCGATCGACCGGTATAGCCGCGAGGTGCCGAAATAGAGAGTATTCCAAACGTTTCCCGCAGGCGTGGGCCCGCCGGCCATCGGAGCATAAAAGAGCACCGCGTCCGCACAGTTGATGCCGTTCGCCGTTCCGCCGCAGCCGTAAAAGCCGGCCCAGTTCGGGTCGCCCGGCGGCACCGTCGACACCGCCCTTGCAAATCCGATCTGCGAGCCTGAGCTGTTGTAATAGGTGTGGTAGGCAACCGTATTTGTCGTATCGGGCGACGCTTTGTCGATCACGGCAAAGCCGCCGTCGCCGCCGTCCGATCTGACCCAGGTCAGCCCGTCGGGAGCCAGGAACTGCGTTCCGTTATCCTGCGTGCCGCCGATCGCGTAATTGCGGTCGGTCGGGTGAAGAGCGATGCTCATGAATTGCGTTGCACTCAGCGTCGAGTTGTTCAGCGTCGACCACGTTATCGGCGTTGCAGATACGTCGGTCGTTTTCCATACGCCGCCGTCGCTGCCGAAGTACATAATGTTCGGATTCGACGGTGCGAGTGCCATCGCCTGGGTATCGACGTGAAGATTGGAGGACGAACTCGTGAACGACGTGCCGCCGTTTGTCGAACGCCCGAAGACAAGCGAAGGCGATCCGCCGAGATACACCTTGTTCGGGTCTACCGGATCGACCGCGACCGCAATGTCGTAGAAACACTGTGTGCTGCAGAATCCGTTTGCAATCGCTGTCGAAAAAGTTGCGCCGCCGTCGACCGATTTCGAAAGCGTGCCGTTTCCTGTCCCGTGAGCGGCATAAACGGTCACTATGCCGTTCGCCTTATTGACCGCCAGCTCCGCGCGGCCCGCGGACGAACCGTCGCCGGTCGTCAGCGTCCGCGTAAATGTCGGCACCGCGTCGAGCGCATTTGTAGAAAGATAAACTCCGCCGTCGCCGCCGCTGCCGATCACACCGGCGATCAGGCGTGCCGGATTGTCCGGCTCGATGGCGAGGTCGGTGACCGAGCGGCTCGCCGATAGCGTGCCCTGGATCGTAAGCTTTGTAAACACCGGATTTGCCGACATCGCGTTGGTCGTTCGGTAGATTCCGGCATTCGGCAGTGTCAACCCGGATGTCGTCTGGCCGATCCCGGCGATGCCGCTGGTCGTCGAAACGAACAATATATTGGGGTCGGTCGGATGCACGATCACCTCGCTGACGGCGCGGCCGGTGAATACGTCGTTATTGCTTGCATCCCGATTCAGCGGTCCGCTAAGGACCGGATTTGTTTTTGCGTTGGTGATTCGATAGAGCCCGACACCGATAAAACAGCCGCTGCCGCACAGGGCCGATTCGCCCGTGCCAACGAACACCGTCGTCGGATCGGACGGCGAGATCGCGACCGCCCCGATCGCGAGCGTCAGAGCACTGTCCATCATCGGGGTCCAGTTCGTTCCGCCGTCGAGCGTTCGGTACAGTCCGCCCTGCGCTGTGCCGAGATAGACGACATTCGGGTCCGTCGGATCGACCGCGATCGCCGAAACACGCCCGCTATACGAGGTCGAGCTGTTTACCGGTATCGGCGAAGGGCCGAGCGGCTTCCAGCTTGCGGTTTGCGTCAGGTCGCCGCGAGCACGAAGCGCCCGTTCGCTACGCTCCATATCGGCGATCGATTTCGCACGCGAATCCTGCTTGGCGGTATCAAACCCGCGCAGCATGTCCATCTGCTCGATCCTCGCCCGAAGGTAATCCTCCTTGCTCAATTTCACGCCGGACGGCAGGTCGGGCTCGTCGTCGTCAATTTCCCGCTCCGTTTTGGAGTTCCCCGCCTTTTGCTCGGCGGCGACATACCAGACGATCGGTGCGGAAATTACACCTATGGCTAACAGCAGTAAAAGCGTCTTGAGGATCTTCATATTGTTGGCAAGCTATAACGAGTTGGGCCCTGGAAGGCGGCCGGATCGGTTGCTGGATCTAGGATATGGTTACTTCAAAAAAGAAACTAAAAGGATTTTCGCAGAATCCGTCTCTCGCGGTCAACAAGTTTTATTACTTTGTTCACGTCCCGCACCGCACGCCTCCGGCAGGCCGCCCAACCGTCAGCGAGTACCGCTGCATGTGTCAAGGACGATGCCCCGCAGCCACCGATGGGCCGGGTCGGCATCGAGCCTCGGATGCCAAAGGAGCGAAACCGTGAATTCGGGAACCGAGATCGGAAGCCGGAAACTGTACATTCCGGAACGGAGTTTTCCGGTGTGGCGCTCGGGCACGGTGGCTATTAGATCGGATTCGCGGACCACTGAGAGCACGGTCGAAAATCCGCCAACTATCATTACGGCGATCTCCCGTTTTGCCTCGAATTGCTCTAGCGCCTCGTCTATCCCCTCTTTTTCGGGACCGGCCCGCGAGACCGAAATGTGCCTTCCCGCCGCATAACGAGCGGGCGTGATCTTGCCCCTGCTTAGCGGATGCCCCGTCCGCACGACGCCTACGTATCGATCGCGGAATAATGCCTGTGTTCGCATTTCCGGGCCGGTCGAACTTTCGACAACGCCGGTTTCCAGATCGACGGCCCCGGAGCGAAGTGCCTTGCTCTCTTTATCGGCTTTCGGCACGAAGCGAAGGCTAACTCCGGGAGCCTCTCCGCCGACACGGGCTATGATATCCGGCCCAAAATTCTCAACGAAACCCTCGCTCGTCCGCAGCGTAAACGTTCGGACGATCTGCCTGAGATCCGGAACCTCCGCCGGTCTCAGCGCCGCTTCGGCGTCCTGCACGAGCTTGGCGACGCTTTCGCGAAGTTCAATAGCCCGGGGCGTTGGCACGAGGCCGCGTCCTGCACGGACGAGCAGCGGATCGCCCGTGGTCTTACGCAATCGGGCGACCGCCCGGCTCATCGCCGACGGGCTGAGCCGCAGACGCCGAGCAGCACCCGCGACACTTCCTTCGGCAAGTACGGCATCGAGAGTCACAAGCAGATTAAGGTCCGGCCTGGGCATATTGGGATCATAGCAGTATATAGCGTCATATGCACGTATAAAGTGCAGAGCGTGCGTCTTCCGCTATAGCCGAAACATCCTTATAGTGAGATCTATGTTAATGAGAAACCCAAAAGAACAAGAGATCGCCGGAACAAGACCGGTAAAACTGACATCTTCGGTGCGATGGGCACTCGCCGCTCTTTCGCTGAGTATGCTGATGCCGTCGCTCGATACGAGCATTGCCAATGCCGGCCTGCCGACCCTGGCTCTCGGCCTCAACGCTTCGTTTCAGGAAGCGCAGTGGATCATCCTCGCTTATTTGCTTGCCATCACCACGCTGATCGTCAGCGTCGGGCGGCTTGGCGACATCGTGGGCAGGCGGCGTCTGCTGCTTTTCGGGATCGGCGTTTTCACCGCCGCGTCGCTCTTGTGCGGCATCGCCGGCTCGATATGGCTGCTGATCGGTGCGCGTGCGGCGCAGGGCCTCGGGGCAGCAATTATGCTCGCCCTGACCGTTGCCATGGTCGGTGAGACAGTTCCAAAGGAGCGAACCGGCAGCGCGATGGGCCTGCTCGGGACTATGTCCGCGATCGGCACCACGCTCGGCCCTTCGCTCGGCGGCGTTTTGATCGCCGGTATCGGCTGGCGGTGGATCTTTCTCGTAAACGTGCCGCTCGGTTTGCTGAATCTGCTCCTCGCATATCGTTTCCTGCCGGCCGATAATGTTGCGGCAAGGTTGCCGCGTTCCGTCGGATTCGACTACAAGGGAACGGCCTTTCTCGCCGCAACTCTCGCGGCCTATGCCCTCGCGATGACGATCGGCCGCGGCCAGTTTGGTCCGCTTAATGTCGCCCTACTTGTTGCGGCAGGCATCGGCCTCGGAGCCTTTATTCTCGTCGAAATGCGGGCCGCCTCGCCTTTGATCCGATTTGCAATGTTCCGAAATAGCGGTTTGAGTTCGGGCCTTGTGATGAGCACGCTTGTCTCGACGGTAATGATGGCAACTCTCGTCGTCGGCCCGTTCTATCTCTCACAGGGACTTAGGCTCGAGACGGCACTTGTTGGCGTCGCGTTGTCAGCCGGTCCGCTGGTTGCCGCCCTTACAGGGGTGCCCGCGGGCCGAATCGTTGACCGGTTCGGCGCCCGTAGGATCACGATCATCGGGCTCATCGGAATAGCATCGGGCTCGACCGTGATATCTATAATGCCTGCTGGTTTAGGCGTCGCTGGTTACGTTCTACCGATCGTGTTTGTTACCGCCAGCTATGCGTTGTTTCAGGCAGCCAACAATACGGCGATCGTTACAGGGATCGGTCCCGAGCAGCGAGGCGTTGTCAGCGGCATGCTTAGCCTGTCGCGAAATCTCGGCCTCGTCACCGGTGCTTCGGTCATGGGAGCTGTGTTCGCCTTTGCCTCGGCAACCTCGGACATTACGAAAGCGTCGCCCGAGGCCATCACCGGCGGAATGCACATCACGTTTGCGGCAGCGGCAGTCTTGATCTTCGCTGCAATTGCCATCGCCATTGGCGGTCCGGCCATTTCACGGAGCGGCATTCGGAATATCGGCGCAAGAATGGCGGCAGACACCAACTAGGCCAGGCAATACGCGATGTCAGATCGGTCAACGCAAGTGCCTAACCAATGGAGCCAACTATGAATTTACGCATCGAATCTCGATATTTGTTGATCTGGACGTTGGTCCTCGCCACGATGACTGGAATCGCATTCGGCAAGCCCGTGATCACGAGTTCGGGGGCCATCGAGGGCCGCCGTGAAGGCAGCCTGATAGTTTATAAAGGCGTGCCGTTCGCCAAACCGCCGATCGGCGACCTTCGCTGGCGCGAGCCGCAGCCCGCCGAACACTGGACAGGTGTTCGGCCGGCGGACAAGTTCGCCCCGGCCTGTATGCAGACCGGCGTCTCGATGCCCGGCGAGGCCGCTCCGACGGTGAGCGAAGACTGTCTTTATCTCAACATTTGGGCGCCGGCGAATGGATCGTCGGCCCCGCTGCCGGTCATCGTCTGGATCTATGGCGGAGGTTACATCAACGGTTCGGCGTCGATGCCTCTCTATCACGGGGACCGGCTAGCCCGAAAAGGCGTTATCGTCATCACGATCGCATATCGGCTCGGCGTGCTGGGATTTCTCGCTCATCCGGAACTAACGCGGGAATCTCCGCACCACAGCTCCGGCAATTACGGCCTTATGGATCAGATCGCGGCCCTTGAATGGGTGCGGCAAAATGCATCGGCATTTGGCGGCGACCCGCAACGCGTCACGATCGCCGGCCAATCATCCGGCTCGATCTCG
The DNA here is from genome assembly GCA_029781855.1 of Acidobacteriota bacterium. GTDB lineage: Bacteria > Acidobacteriota > Blastocatellia > Pyrinomonadales > Pyrinomonadaceae > OLB17. The sequence goes on from JAKOVX010000045.1 coordinate 14,075, forward strand.
GTCAGTGCGTTAATGGCGTCGCCGCGTGCCCGCGGTCTGTTTCAGAGGGCGATCGGCGAAAGCGGTGGCCTCTTTGAACCAAAACAGCTCGCTCCCGGCTATTTGTTGGCAAACGCCGAACTCGACGGCGCGAAATATGCGGCTTCTCTCGGTGCCGCGTCTCTGGCGGAACTACGCCGACGTCCCGCAACGGACTTTCTCGGTGCCGGTGCCCAGGCCATCACGCATCCCGTGATCGAGGCATACATTCTGCCCGAATCGCCCTATGAAGCGTTCGTCTCAGGCCGGCAGGCGGACGTTCCGGTGCTTGTCGGATCAAATGCCGAAGAGGCACGCTCGCTGATCGACGTCTCAAACGTCAAGGTATCGACCTTTGCCGCCGATCTCGCGAAAAGCTTCGGCCCGCTGCCGCCGGCGATCGCCGACGCCTATCCGCACCGGACCGACGACGAAGCACGGGAATCGCGGCTCGCCCTGGAACGCGATCTGCGTTTTGGGTGGGATATGTGGGCGTGGGCACGATTGCAGGCGGGCACGGGCAAGAACCGCGTCTTCTACTATTCCTTCGATCAGCGGCCGCCGTTCCCTAACGACTCGATCTACGCCGCATGGGGAGCCGGCCATTTCACGGAGCTCTGGTACGTGTTCGACCACCTCGGTCAGCAGCCGTGGCATTGGACCAAGGCCGACAGGCGCATCGCCGAAGTAATGTCCGATTATTGGGTAAATTTCGCCCGGACAGGCGACCCGAACGCCGCCGGACTGCCGGGTTGGCCCGAATTTACCAACTCCGACGCGAACGTCATGCACTTCGTCGACCCGATCCGCGTCGGAACGGTGCCCGGCCTGAACCACCTGAAAATTTTCGACGATGTCTATACCGCCGTGCGCGGCAAACCGTTCGGAAAATAAGGCTGATGGATGGTCCGAAACGGGCCGCCCGTGATCCGCCGGATCAGCAATTTCAGATATTTGCGATCAATGAGATCGGCATTTGCAAGCGGCACGGTGCGCTCATGATCGTGAATCGCAAAATGCGTGGGATTGAGCCTTCTTTTGCCAATGGGCCCTTTACCAAAAGCCCTTCCCCGTCAGCGCGGACAAACGCTAAAACGAACGCGCTCGGGAAAAAGCTGTATCACAGCCACCACGTTAGCGGCTGATCTTCGCCGGTTGATTCCAGAAGCGTTCTTTCCCAGATCTTCCGGCCATTGCGGGCGTTAGTGAATATGACCACTCCGCGACCGGACGCCCGGTCGCCCATTACGAAGGTGCGGTAATTCGTGCCTTCGCCCCAATGCCAAAAACAGGTGCTCGATTCCGTCGTTTGCAGGCCCCAGCCCAGTCCCCAGGAAACATAATCGTTAATTCGGATCTGAGGTTTTAGCATTTCCGTCACAAACTTTTCGGACAATCCGGTTTTGGCCAGAGGGCTTAAGACGGCGGCGACAATTTTGGCGTAGTCATCGATCGTCGCCTTTAGGGTGCCGGCGGCGTTGATCACAAAAAATGTCGGGAATGGCGGAAACCTCTTTTCGTTGGCGGCCTGGTAACTCTCCTGGTCGGCGTGACGCCACGTCTCTACCGGCTTTTTGGCTCCGGCCGCTACTTTTGGAGTATTTTGAGAGATAAAATCGGGTGCGACATTACCAGCCGCGTCGTGCATCGTCACGAGGCGCTTTTCATAATCCGGCCGCCAATAATAGCTGCTGCTGGTCATTCCCAAAGGCCTAAAGACCGTTTCCTGCATAAACTCCTCTAGTCCCTTGCCCGTGACTTCTTCGACCGCACGCTGAACGTAATAAATGCCCTCTCCCGAATATTGCCACCGAGCACCGGGATCGAATGCGAGCCTCAGCGTGTCTCCGGCCTGAAATCGCCAGTTCTGAAGGCCGGTCGTGTGGCTCAAGGCCCGCCGTGCCGTGACCTGAGCGACCCGCGGTTCGTCCTTGATCATCTCACCAGGCACGTAATCGGTGAGTGGTTTATCAAGGTCAAATTTACCGGCTTCGACCAATTTCATCACGCCATACGCAAAAACGGGCTTTCCGAGCGATGCAGGCTGCCAGACCGTGTCGGCTGTCACCGGTTCACGCGTCGATGCATTCATAACGCCATAATCGCCATGCCAGGTAATCTTGCCGTTTTCTACGTACGCAACCGCGGCACCCGGGACATTCGCAAGAGCCATGATCCGCGGAAGGCGTTTAAGAAAATCGCTTCCAAGCGGTTTGAGTTTGAGCTTAGATCTCAAAGGATCTGTTTTCGAGCCAGTGGCCGTTTCATGGCCGAACACGGACCCACCAAGCAGCGATGCCGCACCAGCGGCTCCGATCCCATGGCGAACAAATTCTCTTCGATCGATCTTGTTATTCATGTGTTCAAGAACCTCGACAATTGTTTAGTTGTGCATACGTCAAGGATCGGGATAGGTTACAAAAAACATTCCCATCGGCAAATACAGCGACGAAACGTTAAGTGGCCCGGCTAGCCGATAGTCGTACCTTTCACAGGTTTGATCGGTGTGAAAGTTTCATCGTTCCGATCATAAATACACCGGTGGTCGCCAAATTGTGACAAAAGAGGGGTTATCGGGACCAAAAAATGAAGGATCGTACTGGAGAGATGGTGGCGTCACTCGCTTCGACTGACCGGGTGGTTGTTTCATCGTTGACCACTCACCATTCGTCACTCTCGCCCTTGATCTATCCGGCGCTCACCGTTTCCCCGCAGTTCGGCCTCAGGCAAGATCCGTCGCCCAAAGCGGACTCCGTGCCGCTCAAGTAACGTCCACCGAAAAGGGAGAACTTTTCCGCGAAAAGGCACAGCCCTAAAACATGAGCTCGATATTTGGGAAATTTCCATCCCGCACTCTCTGTTTCCCTTTGCGCTCTTTGCGTCCCCAACTTCGCGGCCTTTGCGGTAAAAGATCTGATAACCGCAAAGTACGCCAAGCAAACCCGCAAAGACCGCAAAGTCAGACTCACAGATCGTCCGAAAATGATGTTGCATACATGAAACGTTGTATGACATACAATATCATGCTAAGATAAGAATTGACCTTCCCGACAGATCTATCGGGACGGCGATCTTTGAAAAGCAGAGAGCGGTAAGCCGTGAGCAGTGAGCAGTGAGCAGTCAGATTCTTCTGGCTTCTGGCTTCTGGCACCACCGTTCCACTTTGTCGAGAGCGAAATTAAAGTGGAACGATTTTCGAGG
>JAKOVX010000055.1 GCA_029781855.1 Acidobacteriota bacterium
GACGACAAACGGCGGCGAAAGCTGGACGACGATCAGCCCCGACATGACGCGCGAGGACCCCGGCACGCCGCCGAACCTCGACGAAGCGACGGCCGCGGACGCTCCGAAGGACAAACGCCGCGGCGTGATCTACTCGATCGCACCGTCCCCACTGCGGGCATCGACGGTTTGGATCGGCACCGATGACGGGCTGATCCACAAAACTGACGACGACGGAAAAACGTGGACGAACGTCACTCCGCCCGAACTAACCCCGTGGAGCAAGGTCGTGATGCTGATCGCGTCGCATTTCGACGTCAACGAAGCGTTCGCCGCGATCGACCGGCACCGTCTGACCGACAATGAGCCGTACATTTACCGCACCCGCGACGGCGGCAAGTCGTGGCAGAAAATTACAAATGGGCTAGCTCCGGGCGTTTATATGCAGAACGTCACTGAGGACACCGTGCGAAAAGGGCTGCTCTTTGCCGGCAGCGAACTGAGTGTTTACGTTTCGTTCGATGACGGCGACCACTGGCAGCCGCTGCAGCTCAATCTTCCGCACGTTTCGAACCGCGACCTCGCGGTCCACGGCAGCGATCTGATAGTCGCGACGCATGGACGAGGATTCTGGGTATTGGACGATATTACGCCGCTGAGACAGGTGACCAATGCGGTCGTCGGCTCGGACGCGTTCCTGTTCGAGCCGGAGACGGCATATAACCTGCCGCAGCCGAGCGAGAATGGCACTCCGCAGCCCCGCGACGAGCCGCTGGCGGAGAATCAGCCGTACGGTGCGATCATCGATTATTACTTGGGTGGAAACGCGAGCGGGCCGGTGACGCTCGAGATACTGAGCCCTGCGGGCGAGGTGCTGAGAAAGTTCTCCAGCGAGGACAAATCGACGCCGGTCGACCCGGAAAAGCTGAATATACCTGCGTTCTGGATCAAATCGCCGCCGATCCTCTCAACGGCCAAGGGCATGCACCGCTGGGTCTGGGACCTGCGGCCGACGCCTCAGGCCCCGTCAGGCGGCCCGGGCGGAGGAGGAGGTTTCCGACGCGGAGCATCGACCGTTTTGCCCGGCAACTACACGGTCAAACTCACCGCCGGCGGCAAGAGCTACACGCAGCAATTGATGATAAAGATGGACCCGCGGGTGAAGCCTTAATATGTCAAATTGTCCATGAATAGTTGCCGATGCGGATGCAGAAAATAGGAATCAGAGGTTGGTCCCGCGTGCTAGCGACTATTTTAGCATTGGCCTCGCTCGCAGTTTGCGTTCTTAACTGGAGCGAACTTAGCGGGTTTGAGTACGGATATTTTTACGGTGTGTTTGCTAATCCTCCGAGTAGCGGGTTTTCTGGAGATAGTCCTAATTATTTCCAATCAATCAACATTTGGTATTTTGTTATTGTCATTTGTCTCCTCATATACCTAATCGCCAAGCTCTTGAAGCCGCCTGTTGTGTCACTTATTCTGTGCATTTCCGCCCTAAGCGTTAGTGTCTTTCCGTTATGGAATATGTTGGGTTTCAAATATGAAGTCCTAGAAATGCACAGCCCCTACTATCCTTGGCTGAGTAATTCTATTCAGTTGGACGTGCTATGCGCGGCGGCTATTTCGATCACGATTTTCATCGAAGTAATATTATTTATTTCTCGCACGCCTGCTCCCAGTCGACTGGAACTCGGGCGATGAATTCTCAAGACCGGACCTTAGCGGTACCCGACGTTACTGCAACGGACCCGCATCCAATTCTCATTCCTCACTAGGGGGATTTGATCCGGAATTCAGTTTCGGAGAGCTTACCTGTGGTCTCGGCGAAGAGAGCTCCGTCGGAGCCTCTTCGCCGCTTTGGGAAATCGGCAGTTTCGATCAGATCGAGGAGCGCCTGCGGCAGTTTTACGATCCTCATTTCCCAGACTTACGAGCAGCAATGCGGTCTTTTACAATTTTGCGTGCCTCGTCAATGTCAGCCTTGGTGAGCGGCGTAGGCTTACCGCTGGCGTATGCCTCAGCGATGAGTGTATCGAAACGCGAGTTTTCGAGACGCTGATCGGCGCGGATGAGTTCGCGGACGTATTCGCTGATCGTGCCGTAGCCTTCGGTTGCGATCTTGTTCTCGACAAACTGTCGCATCGAATCGGGCAATGAAATGTTTAACGTTGAGGTTGCCATGGCCTGAAACTACTCCCATGACATACTATCAAAATAACAATAATTGTTAAAGAGTAATATTTTATGGCAAGCAGATGCGTTCGATCATTGACCCGAGACACCGGGAGCCCGCCTTACATTCGCAGCCCACATCTAAATATGTGGGCTACCGGCAAATTACCAACCGGAATGTGAGCAATTACGGCTTTCCGAGGCCCGTGTTCTTTTGGTAATTTGGATATGCCGGGCGTTTGTACTCTTTCGGCGGAGTTTTCTTCAACTCGCCGAGAAGCCATTCGACTGCGCGTTCGAGTTGCGGGTCGTGTCCGGCACGCCACGCTGCCGGATCGAACTCGACCTCGATGTCGGGTGCGACGCCGTTGTTTTCGACCTCCCACTCGCCGTTAAGGCCGTAAACCGCACCGTTCGGGGCCGTCACCGAACCGCCGTCCATAAGCGTGGGTATTCGCGAAGCCGCGATAAGTCCGCCCCACGTGCGTTTACCGATCAACGCGCCGGTCTTGGCTTTTCTAAAGAACCACGGCATCGCGTCGCCGCCCGAGCCAGCCAACTCATTTATCAGCATTGCCTTTGGCCCGTAAATGCCGCCTGCGGGCACATTCCAGTCCTTGCCGTCGCGAAACGCGATCCGTGCCAGTAATTGCCGGTTAAGGTACTCAATGACATAGTCGGCGAGCAGCCCGCCGCCGTTGAAGCGCTCGTCGATGACGGCTCCCTGCTTATTGGTCTGGGCGAAGAAATACCGGTTAAAGCTCGCGTAACCGCCGCCTCCGGTGTCGGGAATGTAAACGTAGCCGAGCTTGCCGCCGCTGAGCCGGTCAACCGTTCGGCGGTTATCCTCGATCCAGGCAAGGTTCCGCAGTCCGCGCTCGTTTCCGGTCGGCACAACATCAAGTTCTCGCGAGCCGGTGCCGTCCGGGTTCGGGCCGACCTTGATCATTACCTGTTTGCCGGCCGTGCTCTCGAAGAACCTGTAAACATTGTCCGAAGCCTTTACTTCCCTGCCGTTGACGGCAAGCAGATATTCACCGGCCTTGACGTTGACCGCGGGTGCCGTCAGCGGGGCACGAAGCTGCGGGTTCCAGTTCTCGCCGTTGTAAACACGTGCGAACCGATACCGTCCGTTCTCGATCTTGTAATCGGCGCCAAGCAGGCCGCCGGGCACGGCATTCGGCCGCGGCTGGTCGCCGCCGCTGATGAACATATGGCCGATGGAAATGTTGTTGAGCATCTCGCGGAAGAGATAATTAAGGTCGTCGCGATGCTGGACAGCCGCAAGATAGGGCTCGTAGAGCTTTTTGGCCTTTGCGATATCCAATCCGTGCGTGCCCGGATCGTAAAGGAAATCACGCTCGCCCCGCCAGATCTCGTCGAACATCTGTTTCCATTCGGCGCGCGGCTCGACATAGACCTCCATGTCGCCGGTCTTGACGACGCCTTCGCCGGGACGCGCCGGCTGCGTCGTCGAGATGATGTTCCACATCGGTCCCGAACGGAAAAGCATCTTCTCGCCATTCGCCGAAACGTTGAATCCGTTGATCCCGGTTTTGACTTCTTCAAGCTTGCGCTTTTCGACGTCGTATTTATGCAGCGTCACTCCAGGAGGCCCGCCTTGAGCCTGAGGCACCTCGGTGATGAACAGCGTCCCTGCCTTGCCGGGATAAAGGCCGTTGTAATTTCGGGCCGGAATTGCCGGGATCGCGACAACACGCTGATCGATGCCGTCGAGGTCGATCTTCGTCGTCTCGGCATCTTTCTTAGGAGCTGGCGGGCCTTTAGGACCGGGCGTTTCAACGGCGTCGGGTTTCTTGTCAGTTTGGACCTTTTCCTCGTCGCTTTCCGGTGCGAGCGGCGACGGCAGATCATTCCGAAGAACGATCGCATAGACGCTGCGGGTCGACCGGTGATCGACTCCGGTCAGGTCGGCAAAGCTGATCGACTGAGCGACGTCGGTGCTCGCGGTAAAGAAGATGTATTTGCCGCTCTTATCAAAAACGGCGTAACGGGCATCGCCGAGCCCGTCCGTGATCTGCGACGGCTGGCCCTTTTCGAGCGAAAATAGGAAAACGGCGCGCAGCCGGTTGTCGAGCTGGCGGACGTACGTGATCCACTTGCTGTCGGGCGACCATGACGGCTCAAGCACATCGTCGAGAGTGCCGTAGATATTGGTGTCGACCTTGGTATTGGCTCCTGTATCGATGTCGACATACCAGAGATTCAGGTGGTTATCGGTGTACGCGACCTTCTTGCTGTCGGGCGACCAGGTCGGCGACCGGTAAAACGCCGGCGAATTGCCAAGCGTGAGCTTTTTGACGTCGCCCATGCCGGTCTGATCGCGAAGGTGGAGCGTGTATTCGCCCGATTCGTCCGAAAAATACGCGATCCAGCGTCCATCGGGTGACCACGCCGGGTCGCGTTCCATAACGTTGGTCGTATTCGTCAGGTTGCGTGCGTCGCCCTTATCAGCCGGGACCGAAAGGATCTCGCCGCGGGCCTCGAAAAGCGCACGAACGCCGGTCGGCGAAATTGCCGCGTTCGCGATACGCGTACCGACCTTTTCAAAATGCGGGCGGACGCCGGGAAAATCGCCGGCGACGTGAATATCGACCTTTTTCGGGCTTTTTGAGCCGGGCTCGAGCGTGTAGATCGTGCCGAACTGTTCGTAGACGATCGAACCGCCGCCGGCCGACGCGTATTTGATATCGAGCCCTTTGTTATCGACGACCTGCTCGACCTTTTTGGTTTTGGTGTCGTACGAAAAAAGCGTCACGACCTCGTTGTTTCGGTCGGACAGAAAGTAGATACGGTCGCCGATCCACATCGGGCATTTATCGTTGGAATTGACGCGTGGCAGTTTTTCGATCGAAGAATCCGAGAGCTTTGCGACCCATATCGGTTGTGCCTGGCCGCCGTGATAGTGTTTCCAGTCGCCCTGCCACTGCGACAGCGGTTCGTAGGCGATCGACTGGCCGTCGGGCGAAAACCACCCGCGCTGAGCCATCGGGAGCGGAACCTCTGCCGGCAGGCCGCCGCCTTGAACGGGAACGGTGAAAAGCCGCATGTAGCGGGAATTGCTGTTCCGGTCCGAGGCAAACAGAACGCTCTTGCCGTCGGGCGTCCAGCCCGAAGCAAGGTCGTCCGCCGGATGATACGTGAGTCGCGTCGGGACGCCGCCCGCCGCAGGCACCACGTAAACGTCGGTGTTGCCGTCGTATTCGCCGGTAAATGCTATCCAATCGCCGTCGGGCGAGAAATACGGGTCGGACTCGATACCGACGCCGGTCGTCAATCGCCTCGCATCGCCGCCGCCCTTTGGCACGACCCAAAGGTCGCCGGCGTAGGAGAAGGCTATTTCGTTCTTGCTGATAGTTGGCTTCCGATACAAGGTCGGAACACCCGTCTGGGCAAATGCCGCCATCGAAGACACGAGCAGAACGACAAACGTAAACGCAAATCGACGGACTTTGATATTCATATTGCTCTTTTCGGAATGAACTGAGTTAGTGATACGTAATATAGATGTTTCAAGTTGCAAGCGCAAACACCCGCGGAAAGCAGCCGGGACCTTAGAAGAAATCGCGAGAATACTAGCCTAACTCGCTCGCGGCGCTTTCCCATTCCTCGTAGAGAGATTTGATCCGGGACTCGGTTTCGGTGAGTTTGTTTGTCACTTCGGCAAGCCGGGCGTAGTCGGAGGCGACCTTTGGGTCGGACATCTGTTTTGTGAGATCGGCGGCTTTGGCTTCGAGAGTGGGAATCTCGGATTCGATCTGCTTGATGCGCTTTTCGAGTTGGTTGCGTTGATTCTTCGACAAGTGATCAGTGGTAAGTGATGGGTGATGAGTTTCGGAACCCTTACTTGCCTGCGGGCTACTTACACCTGACGGGCTGCTGACGCCGGTCGCCTGGGCGGCGGCTTTCCAATCGTGAAACTCCGTGTAGTTGCCGGCAAAATCGAGAACGCGGCCGTCGGATTCGAACGAGAGCATCTGGGTGGCGATCTTGTCGAGGAAAAAGCGGTCGTGGCTGACGACGATGATCGTGCCGTCATATTCCTCAAGCGCCGATTCGAGAGCCTCGCGGGCCGGAATGTCGAGGTGATTGGTCGGCTCGTCGAGGACGAGGACGTTCTTCTGTGAGTAGATCAGTTTCGCAAGTGCGAGGCGTCCCTTTTCACCGCCGGACAGAGCTGAGACGGGCTTGAAAACGTCTTCGCCCATGAAGAGGAACTTGGCCAAGAAACCACGCAGCGTGTTGTTATCAGCCATCGGAGCGACACGCCGCAATTCCTGGATGACCTCATTACGGGGTTCGAGGCCCTCGAGATTTTGCGAGTAATAGCCGATATTCGTCTTGGTGCCCCAGTGGAGCTTGCCTTCGAGTTCGCGGATGTTGCCGAGGAGCGTCTTGAGCAGCGTCGTCTTGCCCGTACCGTTGCCGCCGATGACGCCGAGAGCGTCGCCGCGATGAAGCGAGAAATTGATCTTGTGGCCGAGCACGCGCGTTTCGTAGCCGATCGTCAGGTCCTCGGCGGTCAGCACGTTGTTGCCCGTTCGCTCGACCTGACGGAGTCCAAAATTACCACCCGATTTTTCACTGTGGACGGCTTCGATCCGCTCCATCCGTGCGAGCAAGGTGCGGCGTGATTTTGCCTGCTTGGTCTTTTGCCCCTCGAGGTTGCGGCGTATGAAATCCTCGGTCTTCGCGATCATCGCCTGCTGATTTTCGTACTCGCGAAGCTGCTGTTCGCGGCGGAGTTCGCGTTCCTCGAGATAGGTCGAATAATTGCCTTTGTACGTGACCGCCTGGCCGCGGTCCATCTCGATGACGCGGTTGGTCGTGCGGTCGAGGAAATAACGGTCGTGGCTGATGACGACGTACGTGCGGTCGTATTCCTTGAGAAATTCCTCGAGCCACTCAACTGCGTCGACATCGAGGTGGTTGGTCGGCTCATCGAGCAGCATCACGTCGGCGGACGAAAGCAGCAAGCGGACCATACCGAGGCGGTTTTTCTGTCCGCCCGATAGTTTGCGGACGTCGTGCTCCCACATTTCACGAGGAAAACCCATTCCGAGGAGCACGGATTCGGCACGAGCGGCGTATGAAAATCCGTCTGCGTGTTCGAAAGCCGTCTGCAGATCGGCGTATTTGTGGAGCACGGCTTCGGAGTGGTCGGTCTCCATCACCTTCTCGAGTGCACGCATTTCCGCCTCCATGTCGTGGATCTCCTTGAACGCAGAGAGAGCCGCCGTATGAACGGTCTCGGCGTTGCCGAAGTCGACGTGCTGATCGAGCAGCCCGAGCTTGAGGCCGTTCATCTTGATGACGTCGCCCTCGTCCGGAGCTTCCTGGCCGGTGATCATACGGAAAACGGTTGTCTTGCCGGCACCATTGCGGCCGACAAGCCCGACCTTTTCATTCGGGTTGACCTGGAACGAGACGCCCTTGAGGATCTCGGTCCCGCCGTAAGATTTCCAGACATTTGAGAGGCGAAAGAGCATGGGTCAAAAGTGAAAAAGTAAATTGAAAAAGGTAAAAGGCAAAAAAGTGCTTTTGCCTTTCACCTTATCTTGCCTTTCGAACGACGAACTATTTATTCGCCGGTTTGGCCGCGGGCTTTGCTTCCGGTTTCGCCGGGGCGTTCGCAGCCGGTTTGGCGTTTGCATTCGCCGGCTTGGCGTTAGCGTTTGCCGCGGTTGTATTGGCCGGAGCAGCATTTGCGTTCGCCGGTGCCGTGTTGGCATTCGCCGGAGCAGGCGTAACGGCACCTGCAGGGCGTGCACCGCTCAGTTCGTTCGGATTCTCAACAACCTTGCGCGCAAGATTATTCTCGATCTTGGCCTCGTTCATCGCGATCGCCTGGAACGATGCCGCAAGAAGCTGCTTTCGACTGTTACCGAGCTGCTCGATAACCTGCTGACGGACACCGGGGCTCTCAAGCGTAACTGCCTCGTCCTTGTCGCTGCGTTCCTGCAGCTTGAGGATAAAGAGCTTGCCCTGCGAGCGGCTAGTGATGATCCCGCCGATCTGAAGCTGCGGACTCATCAGGGCCGCGACGGTCTGTTCCGGAAATGCCTGCTTCAGGTCATCTTCCGTAAGGTAGCCGAGGTCTCCACCCTGAAATTTACTCTGGTCTTCGCTGTTCTCGCGAGCAACGGACGCGAAATCCTGGCCGGTCTGCAGTTTCTTGACGACCTCATTCGCCTTAAGCACGGCCGACTGTTCGTCGGTCGTCTGGTCGCCTTCGCCGGAATTCGAAGGGTCGATGATAATAGCCGCGACCTTGACGCCGCGTCGCTTAACAAAAGCTTCCTTATTGCCGTTGTAAAACGCCTCGATCTCGCTGTCTTTCGGCGGCTCGATCTTGCCGGTGATCTTATCAACCAGCTTTTGCGTGGCCAGTGCCTTTTTGACCGAATCGCGAAGAATGGCCTCGGTCACGCCCTGATCCTTCATTTCCTTTTCGATCTGGTCAGCCGATTTGCCGCTCTGGGTCTTTTGTTTATTGATCTCGGCTGTGACTTCCTCTTCGGTAGGAACGGTCCCTTCTTTTTCGGCTTTCTGGAACATCACCTCTTGCTGAATGAGGCTTTCCAGTACCTGGAGCCGTGCAGCAGCAAGTTCGAGCGGCGACATTTTCGCCATCTGTCCCTGCGCCTGCTGTTTGACCGCACGGTCAACCTCTTCCATAGTGATGACCTTGCCGTTCACCGTGGCGGCAGTCTCGTTGCCGCTGGTCGAACCGCCGGCATTATTCACCGCGGGCCCGCCGCAAGCGGCGAAAAACGCAGCAAATGTCACCAAGACGGCTGCGGTCGTAAATCTGATCAGTTTGTTTTGCACTGTGGCTTCTGCTCCTTTCAACTTATCGATATCCTGCATAACTTGACTATATCCAATTGATTCTGGTATAAGTTTTAGTTTCGAGTTTTTGATAAACTCTTTATTTCATACCTCGTATTTTTCGACGGAGGCACTAATATTATGGCTAAACGCTGCGACGTATGCGGAAAAGGTCCGCAATTTGGTAACAACGTATCTCACGCGAACAATAAAACGCGACGACGATTTAACCCGAACCTTCAATCTATCCGTGTCCAGCTGCCGACTGGCGGCAACGGCCGGGCGAAAGTCTGCACTCGTTGCATCAAGGGTGGAAAGATCGTAAAAGCTGCGTAAGTGGTTTGAGATACAACTCGAAACTTTAGTTGCCAAACGCTGATAAAAAAGCGTTTGGCTTTTCATTTACGCGGTCGCAATACACTCGATCTCGACACGGGCATCACGCGGCAAACGCGCCGCCTGGACCGTCGCCCGAGCAGGTTTGTTCTCGCTGAAAAACCTTCCGTAAACTTCATTCATCGCCGCAAACTCGCCCATATCCGCCAAAAACACGGTAGTTTTCACGACGTTATCCAAACTCGTTCCGGCAGCCTCGAGCACGGCCGCCAAATTTTTCAGGACCTGTTCGGTCTGTGACGTGATCTCGTCCGAAACAAAATTCCCCGTTGCCGGGTCGATCGGGATCTGTCCCGAACAAAAGACCAGACCGCCGGTCTTGATCGCCTGCGAATAGGGGCCGATGGCTCCCGGTGCGTTCTCGGTTGAAATGATCTCTTTCATTAGCTTCGAATTGCCGGAAAATGATTCCTTAAGCAAAAGGCGAATTCTAGCAAATTGAAGCCGAAAAGGAAAGCAAGGCGAGCGGAAAGACTTGTGGATCAGGGATTGATACGTTCGACTTCGATGACGCCGGACACGTGCCGGATGGCACTGATGACCTTGTCGAGATGTTTTTTATCGTGGACCTCGACCGTAACCTCGATCAGCCCGATGTCGTCCTTGGAGACGTGGGCACGTGCGTCGCGAATACCGGTCTTGATATCGGCAATGGCATTCGTGATGCCGGCGAGCATGCCGGTGCGGTTCTCCGTCGTTGCAAGCAGCTGGACCGACTGTTTCTCGTCCTTCTCGGTCTTGGCCCATTCGACCTCGACGATGCGATCCTTATTGACCATCAGCTGGCCCATATTCTTGCAGCGCTTGTTATGGACCACGATGCCCTTGCCCAGCGAAATGTAGCCGATAATGTCCTCGCCGCGAAGCGGATTGCAGCAGCGGGCACGCGATGTAAGCAAATTATCGACTCCCTTGACGACGATCGCGTCCTCGCCCAGGCCGATGAATTTGCGAACGGCCTTCATACCGTTCGAGATCTTGGTGGCAGCTTTCTTCTCGGGATCCAGCTCCTCAAATTTCTCGGCACCCAGGAACTTCGCCAAAACGTTACGAGGCAATGCCTTGCCGTAACCGATAGACGCCAGCAGGTCATCCGGGCGGCTGAGGCCGTAATCGTTGGCGATCCGCGTCATCTCGGCCTCGTTGTTGAGGAACTTCTTTGGAGCAACGCGGAATTTTTCTGCCTCTTTCTCAAGCAGTTTGCGGCCGATATCTATTGATTCCTCCCGCTGCTGCTGCGAGATCCAGTGGCGGATCCGATTACGGGCACGCGAGGTAACTACATAATTGAGCCAGTCGCGGGTCGGCTGAGAGTTCTGCGTCGTCAGGATCTCGATGACATCGCCATTCTGGAGTTCGGTGCGGAGTGGAACGATACGGCCGTTGATCTTGGCACCGGTACACTTGTCGCCGACTTCCGAGTGGATGGCATAGGCAAAGTCGAGCGGGGTCGCGCCGCGCGGCAACTGAATGACCTTGCCCATCGGCGTGAAGGTGTAAACATCCTTCGGGAAAAGGTCGAGTTTGAGCGATTCGATAAAATCCTCGGAATCCTCGTTGTCCTCATTCGCCTCAACCAGCGGCAGTAACAGCTTCTCAACAGTCCGGCGAAGCTCATCGAGCGTATCGTCGTCTTCGTGGCTGCCGATGCTGCTCTCTTTGTATTTCCAGTGGGCGGCAACGCCCTCTTCGGCAACCCGGTGCATTTCCTCGGTGCGGATCTGCACTTCAAACGCGACGCCGCCGTCCCCGATGACCGATGTGTGGAGCGACTGGTAAAGATTGTCACGCGGGATCGCGATCCAGTCCTTGAACCGCTCGGGCACCGGCGTCCAGATATTATGAATGACGCTGAGCGTCAGATAACAATATTTGCGGTCGTTAGGGGTGATCACGCGAGCTGCGATCAGATCGTAAACCTGATCGATGTGTATCTTTTGCTTCTTGAGCTTTTTCCAGAGCGAATAGAGTCGTTTGACGCGGCTCTGGACCTCGACGAACGGCACATCGTTCGCTTCGAGCTCGGTCGTGATGGTTTCGCGTATCTTGGTCAACGCGGCCTCCAATTCCGGACGGCGGGAATCGACCTCGGCCGAGAGGCGTTTGTATTCCTCGGGGTGCAGATTTTGGAATGAGAGGTCCTCGAGCTCGCTTCGCAGTTTACCCATTCCGAGGCGATGTGCAATGGGAGCGTAGATGTCGAGGGTTTCCTGCGAAATACGGGCCCGTTTCTCCGGTTTGAGGAACTGCATTGTCCGCATGTTATGCAAACGGTCGGCAAGCTTGATCAAAACGACGCGGACGTCGGTGATCATCGCAAGGACCATCTTGCGAACGTTCTCCGCCTGCTGCTTCTCCTTGGAGAGGTTGCTGATGTGGGCGATCTTGGTGAGACCGTCGACGAGCAGAGTGATCTCGTCGCCAAAATAAGACCTGATCGTATCGAGGTCGACCAGCGTATCCTCGACAACGTCATGCAGCAGGCCCGTAGAGACGCTTACCTCGTCGAGCCGCATCTCGGCAAGGATCTCGGCGACCTCGAGCGGATGGACAAGATATGGCTCACCGGAGGCCCGCTTCTGGCCGCGGTGGTGCATCGCCGAAAACAGATAGGCGCGGCGGATCAGATCGACATCAGCTCCCGGCCGATTCGCCGTTACCTTTGCTATTACGTCTTCGATCCTTATCATCCGGCGATGCTCGCTTACGAGATACGGTCACTTATCCCGCTTGTCTCAATATAACCAACAAGCGGTAAAGTGTAACGAAAAAAGTGATGCCCAATTCATTGTAATTGAGCATCACCTATGTTGGAAAGAAAAATCGTCCTATTTCTTGTTAGCGTTAGCGTTCTTGGCAGCCTCGGCCTTTTCGGCTTCTTCCTTCGCCTGAGCCCGAGCGTCAGCCTCAGACTGAAGGTTCTTGACCACAGTGCTAAGCGACGAGAACTGAGACTTCGCGGTTTCGGCCTCTGCTTTCAGCCGGTCCTCTTCAGCCTTGTTGCCGTCCATTTCCGCCGCACGCATTGCTTGAACCGTGAGGCTCGCCTTGTACGAACGTGCAGATTCGAAAACCTTCAGAATCTCACTGTAAAGAGCGATCTGCGAATCGGAGGATTTGGCAACGTCGATCGAACCCGCATTCTTGACCATGTCCGGTTCAAGTTCCAAAGCCTGACCGATCAGTTTAAGGCCATCGGCGACGCATTGTTTCATTTGATCGAAATCGGCCTGATTAGCCGGTTTGACGAATTGGAATACGTCTTTTCCGTCTTTCTGGACCGTCTTCTTAGTTGCGTCGGTGTCGGAGATCTCGTTGGCACAGGTGTTTGCCTTTGCCGCCAGCGAACTCAGGGCACGGGCACGGGCCGTCGGCGGATAATCCGCATTTCCGGCGATCTCGTTTTGCCATTCCTTCGCTTTATCAGGTTGAGCAAGATTCTCATAGAGACTCGCAACCGCACTCGCCGAACTGTTAACCGCGGACAGCGACTGGAGATACATCTTCTGCGCGTCCTCGGAGTTCGGGTTCTTTTCGTAGGCAGCCGTCGCATCCTTCAGTTCCTTCAGACTCGGCGGAAGGCTCTTCTTGTACTCATCAAGAGCTTCCTGTGCCTTGGCAGTATCCTTTCGGTTACCGATAAACTCAGAGTGGAGCGTTCTCGCCAACGAAAGCTGGGCAGTACGGCCCTCAACGGTCTCACCCTTTGGATCGAGCGACGCGGCATATCTAAAACGTGCTTCGGCCTCCGGGAATTTCCGGTCCTTGTACGCTTTAGCACCATCGACCAGATTCTTTCTGGCCATCACCTTATTGTAATAGGAGCAATTTGCTCCAAGAAGTACGGTAATCGCAATGACCGCAACTACCCCAAAACGAGAGAATCTCATCATTTGACTCCATTCACATCCGGACATCTCGGCGCGGGAGCTAATATCCCCTCACGGCCGAACGTCCGGACAACATTATTCTGATAAATCGTCTATCTGCAATCCGATCGGAGAGGCCCCGACAGACTTTGCCGCGTCGATAACCTTGACCACATCACCATAACGAACGCTCTTTGGAGCCTTGATGAAAATGGTCTTTTCGACCTCGTTCGTGCCCTCACGGATAACGCCGTTCTTTTCTCGTTCGGCAAAAACCGCACGAAGCTTATCCTGGAGCTTTTCCGGATCGGTCACATCGCCATACGGCTCGTTGTTTAGCGTGATGGCCTTGGTGTCGCGGTTGATCGCGATGACCAGGGTCAACGGATTGGGCTTTGCCTGCTGTTGAACAACATCCTTTGGTTCCGAGGGCACCTTCGCCTCAAAGCGGCTCGGTTTCAACGGCGTGATCACCATGAAGATGATCAGCAGAACCAACAGCACGTCGATCAAGGGCGTTACGTTAATTTGCGGCGTTGCTCCACCGGAGCCGCCTGTTGACATTCCCATAGCTTTAATTCACCTCCGAATCAACTAAATCCGAGGCCTATTTCTTGGGCGGCTCTCCACCCTTCTTCTTGTCAGCGACAAGCCCTATCTTATCAATGTCCTGCTTGCGAATAGTATCGATCGCCGCGACAACCCGGCCGTAGTCGACGTCGATACCGCTCTTGATGTAGACGATGCGTTTTTCGGGCGTCTTGCCCTCCATACGCTTTTTGATCACCTCACCAAGAGCATCGAGCGGGAATTGTTCCTTTCCAATATAAAAGTTGTTATTGTCAGGAATCGCGATGATGACGGACGTATCCTTTGCGATATCGGCGTCCTCATCGGGGCTGATCATGTCACGCGGAAGATTAACCGAAACGCCCTGCTGAAGCAGCGGTGTGACGATCATGAAAATGATCAGCAGCACCAGCATCACGTCAACCATCGGGGTTACGTTAATTTCCGAGTTGAACTCGCTCTTACCACCTATCTGTGCACCCATTGCAGTAGATCTCCTGTTTGGTCAAAAAATTCAGCGTTCCGAAGCGTTAGCCGCGGAGGCTCTTTGACCGCTGCTTGATGAAATAGTCAACCAGTTCCGAGGCGGAATTTTCCATTTCTACGCTGAAACTCGTAACCTTGCTTGTGAACCAGTTGAACAGCCAAACGGCCGGAACGGCCACAAGGATACCGAAAGCGGTAGCGACGAGGGCTTCTGCGATAGCACCACCGACCGCGCCGATACCGGCCGATTCGTTGGTCTTCAACGCCTGGAAAGCACCGATGATACCGACAACGGTTCCGAACAGTCCGACGAACGGAGCGGTCGAACCGACGGTCGCGAGTCCGGAAAGGCCACGCTTGAGTTCGGCGGTCTTTACGGCGATCGCACGCTCAAGGGCACGCTTCGAGGCTTCCATTTCGTCAGCCGAAATGTCCGTATTGCCCTGGTGAGCGGCAAATTCCTTGAGGCCCGAAGAAACGACCATAGCAAGGTGCGAATCTTTGTGCTTGTCGCCGATGTTGATGGCCTCGTCGATGTTGCCGGTCTTAAGTGCCTGGGCAACCTTCGGAGCATAGGCACGCGACTGCGATTTTGCCTTGCCGTACGTCAGCCAACGCTCGATACCGACAGCGATCATATAGACGGATTCGATCAAGAGCGTAATGATAACGCCCCAACCCGGGTACGTCAGGCTCTTTGCGATATCGTAGATACCGAACGAAACGCCTTCACCAAAGAAAAAAAGGTATAAGCCCGAGATGTCGGTTGCGACCAGGCTGCCAAGAAATGTCATGATTTTTCCTCCAAAGAAATCAAAAAGAATTTTATTGATTGCTGATTAACTTTTTTTACTTTGTGAAAGATGCCGGACGCATCCGGCATCTCTCACGTTCAAATTGCTTCCTACAAATTAAAGTTGTAGGTGATAACACCCGACACCTTTACCGGCTGCCCGGAAAGCAGCGTCGGACTGAATCTGGCTCCACGAGCGGCCTGTTCGGCTGCCTGCCGAAGCAGCGGATGCCCGCTGACGGCACTGGCCGAGATCACCCTGCCCGATTCATCGATCAAAACTTGTACACTTACCGATCCGCTGGCACGCACAGCCTTAGCTGCTGCCGGATACGGCGGGGTCGGCAGACTCGTCGCCTTTCCGTTAAGAACACCACCGGATACGGTCTTCGGCACCGGCCTCGGCGTCGGGGGCGGAAGTGCGATCTCATTATCGCCCTTCTGCGAATCACCCGTGTTCGTAGACAGCCCGCCGGGGCTGCTGTTATCGACCACTCGGGCCGCTCCCGGAGGCGCCGCAACGGTCGCATCCGAGTTAGTCGAGCCGAGCTTGACGTTCTGGTTGAGACGGATCGGCGGGACCGTCAGCTTTTCATTGCTGATCTTGTCCGGGATCTTCGGCGACATATCCATCGCGAGTATCAGGTCCTTACGAACATCGGCATCAGGAGCCTTCTTCTGCTCCTGCTTCTGCTCGGGCTTCTGTTCCGGCGTATCTTCCGGCGGCGGCGGTGCGACGAGCGTCGACAGCTCGAGGTCGCCTGCCCCCATGCCGTAATCCTTGGTAAACAGACTGTACGTCCAGGCTGACAAAAGCGTCATTACGGCCAGGATCCCGATCACGGTGAGAAACTCGAGAAGCCTCACGGACTCCTTAGAGTTATTCTTGGATTCGACTAATTGGTCTAACATTTTACTTCCTCCCTTTTTACGGTGCCAATGAAGGTCAAGGGTTACGAAACCTACAAAACTTCGATGTACTAT
This sequence comes from Acidobacteriota bacterium, assembly GCA_029781855.1. Taxonomy (GTDB): domain Bacteria; phylum Acidobacteriota; class Blastocatellia; order Pyrinomonadales; family Pyrinomonadaceae; genus OLB17. The sequence goes on from JAKOVX010000055.1 coordinate 16,102, forward strand.
TCAGGTGCCCCGTTGTAATCACCGGTATCACGGCAATTACCCAAACCGGGCAGTGTCTGTGTGCCTAATGCTATTATTCCTGTCATTAAGTGCGGATGGGAGGACTTTTGCAGGTCAAGCGAGCAAAAGTTCTACTACCTCCGTTCCTAATTAAACGCAAGAACGCGGAATCAAGCAGACACAAAACTTAAATTGACCAGCAACGAATGGAAGTCTAAAAGGTTCGATTCCAAAAGTCAAGAATAACCATTGAGTTTTCAAGCGTTTCTTAACATTTTTGACTCGAATAATTCCCTATTTTTCGCCTGCTATCGCGTTACCGGCCTTCGAGTTACCGAACGGCGTGACGCCGAGGCCATCTTTTCGCCCATTTGCGGCACGAGGACCTCTTTGATCCGGGTGTCACCGAGCTTGCCCTGCCACCAAATGGCGATCGGACTGGCGATGGCGATGGTCGAATAAGTTCCAAGTGTCAAACCGACGAGCAACGCGAGCGAAAAGCTGCGCAACACTTCTCCGCCAAATAAAACTAATGATAACACCGACAAAATAACCAATCCCGCCGTGATGATCGTTCGCGAAAGGGTCTGGTTGATCGAGTCGTTGGTTATCTTAAAGAGCGTGTCGGTCCTATGAAGCGGGATGTTCTCGCGGACACGGTCGAAAATAACGATCGAGTCATTTACCGAGAAACCGACGATCGTCAGGATCGCTGCGATCACCGTCAGGTTGATCTCCCACTGAAAGATAGAGAAGAACGACAACACCATCAAAACGTCGTGGAACACGGCCAAAACGGCGCCGGCAGCGTAGGTCCAATCGTACCTGAACGCGATGAACAGCAAAATGCCGACAAGGCCAAGCAAAGTCGCCGTAACGGCCTGATTGCGAAGCTGCGAGCCGGCAATGGCTCCGACCGAGTCGGTTCCGATGATCTTATACGCGGCGTTCGCATCCGTATCGAGTGTAGCTTCGCCCTCGGCCTCAGGCCCAAGCGTGTCAAGTGCGGCCTTAACGGACAGCCGTCCGGTCTGCACCTGTTCCTTTTGCTGCTGCTCGGTGCCCGTGTCAGTTGTCTTTTCGATCAACGGTATCTTGATCAGGGCTTCGTCCGGCTTGTTCGTCGACGACTGGATGACCGGATCCGCGATCCCTGCCTTATTAAGCGCCGCCCGAATGTCGTCATCCGACGGCCGCGAACGGAACTTGGCGGTTACGATCGTTCCGCCCTTGAAATCAACGCCAAGGTTGAACGCATCGGTACCGCCGGGCATCGCCTGACGGCCTAGTGCCGAAAAGAGGCCGGCGAGCATGATGAATATTGAAAAACCAATAAAGATCTTTCGTTTGCCGAGCCAATCAATGTGAATATTCTGAAATAGGTTAAACATTTCTTACAACTTTTCGGTTCAAATATACCGCAAAAACTATATGCTCAAACGCGGCATATTCGGCCTGAGACTCATTTCCCATCTGAAGATGGTCTTCGATACGAACACGGCCGTGAACAGGTTGATCAGCAACCCGAGAATTAGTGTCACGGCAAATCCCTTGATCGGCCCGGAGCCGAACATATAAAGGATGACCGACGAGATGATCGTCGTGATGTGCGTATCGATGATAGTGATGAAAGCAATGTCGAATCCGACGCTGATCGCCTTCGGGATCTCGAGGCCGAGCCTCAGTTCCTCACGAATACGTTCGAAGATCAGCACGTTCGAGTCGACCGCCATACCAATGCCGAGGATGAGGCCGGCGATGCCGGGCAGCGTCAGCGTCGATTTGATCGTCACGAGTGCCGCCACTGTCAGGATCATATTGAGGATCAACGCAACAACAGCGTTGATGCCCGATCCGCGGTAATAGAACAGCATGAAGACGATCACGAACGCGAGGCCGCCGAGCGAAGCCTCGACGCCGGCACGGATCGAATCTGCTCCGAGGCTCGGTCCGACCGTTCGTTCTTCTTCGTATTCGATCTGGGCGGGCAGCGCGCCCGACTTGAGCGTCAGAGCCAGATCCTCAGCGGTTGCTTTCGTAAATTTGCCAGAGATCTCACCAGAGTCGAATATCTGCGACTTGATGAACGCGGCTGACTTGACCTCGTCATTGAGGACGACGGCCATGTAATTATTGATGTTCTTACCGGTCCACTCGCCGAATTTCTGGGCACCGGCCGGTTTGAAACTGAACGAGATCTGATAATCGCCCTGTCCGCCCGTCCTCGACACGGCCGCGGCATCGCGAAGCTCACTACCGTCGACGACGGCGGGATATTCGACGACGACGAACTGCGTCGGCTTTTTGTTTGCAGGATCGACCGGCTTGGACGCATCGTCACGCTCGGTAAAGGGCAGGATCTTGCGGTTAGGCGGAACGACACCGCCGAGCGACTGTTTGGCCGCTTCCTCGGTAGGATAAGTAGTTACGGGCGAAGGATTCGGAGCACTGACGATCTTCATCAATGCCAGATTCGAGTCGGCACCGATCAGCTTCTTGACGCGTTCCGGGTCCTCGACGCCGGGCATTTGAAGCAGGATCTGACCGGATGATTTCGACATCCGCTGGAGCGTCGGCTCTTTTACGCCGAAAGCATTGATACGGCTCTCGATGATCTTCAACGCCTGCTCGACGGCCTGATCCTTTAATGCGTTCTGCGTTGCACCCGGAAGCGACCATGTAACGGTGTTGCCGCTGCGGCTCTCGGTCCACTGGGCTACGTCGATCTTCTTTTTGATGGCGTCAACGACATCCTGAAGATTCGTGCCGTCGGCCATCGTGATCGACATACTGTAATTGCCGTTCTCGGTGGTAATTTGGCTCGAAGCAACATTAAGCTTGGCGTCCTGCAGGGTGCTGAGCGCCGCCTGCATGTTATTTTCGGTCAGCTTTTTGAGGTAATCGTCGGTCTTGACCCGCATCACGAGATGGGAACCGCCCTTGAGGTCCAGACCGAGCGTTATATTCGAGGCGAGGTTGTTCTTGATTCCCTGCCAGGTAAAATCGCTGGAATTCGGCATTCGCCGCGGCCCGAAAACAAGGTAAAAGCCCGCGAGCGTGATCGCGAGGATGATTCCTGTCCTAATCCACAAACCAGTATTCTTCATTACGTATTACTTTAGATCCTATTTACTATTCCGGCTTACGGCCGACGACTGCGCTCTTCCCGATCTCGAGAAACGACTTTTCCGCACTCTGAACGATAAAGCTCGTTTCACGAACTTCCTTGATCCGACCTATTATTCCGCCGTTCGTAACGACCTCGTCGTTGATCTTGAGTTCGGCTATCATCTCCTGAAGCTTTTGCTTCTGACGCTTCTGAGGAAGTATCACGAGAAAATAAAAGATGGCAAACATCGCTGCGAAGGGTGCAATAGCCCAAATAATTGAGCCGCTGCCGCCCGCTTCGCCCTGGAAAAACATGTAAAGACTGGTCATCGGTTTTGATACTGCGAAAGACAAAAAGGCAATAATATACATTTAGTAAGGCTTTATCAAACGTCAAACGAAGCGTTCCGGCTTAAATTCGCCAGAAATTCTGCTTTGAACGCTGCAAATGTTCCTGTTCTGATAGATTCACGCACGCGCCGCATAGTTTCCAGAAAAAAAGCGACATTGTGATGCGAGATCATTATCGATGCGTTCATCTCGCCCGCCTGATACAAATGACGAAGATATCCGAGCGAATACCGGCGGCAAACTGAACAGGAACAGTCAGGATCGAGGGGACGATCGTCGCGGGCAAATTTGGCGTTGCGAATATTGAGCTTGCCGTTTGACGTGAACGCACTTCCGGTTCGGCCGTTTCGAGTGGGTATTACGCAGTCGAACATATCAACGCCGCAGCTGACCGCTTCGAGCAGGTCCTCCGGTGTCCCGACGCCCATCAGGTATCGCGGAGCGTCAGCCGGCATCTTCGGCGCGATATGGCCGAGCACTTCGTACATTACCGATTTTTCCTCACCAACGCTGAGGCCGCCGATGGCATAACCATCAAACCCGACGTCGACCGTGCGGTCCAAGCTCTCGGTCCGAAGATCGAGATGCCCGGCCCCTTGCACTATGCCGAACAACGCCTGCTCGCCGTTAAGACCGTCGGCGGCATGTTTGCCGGTGTCGGCACCGGTGGCCTGCAGTTCCTCAAATTTATCCTTCGATCGGAGCGCCCACCGGGCCGTTAATTCCAAACTCGTTTTGGTCGCCTCATGGCCTGCGTCGCCGGGCGGGCATTCGTCGAAGACCATCACGATCTCGCTGCCGAGCGCCGCTTGTATATCCATCGAGACCTCGGGCGAAATAAAATGCTTGCTGCCGTCGAGATGCGAGCGAAACTCGACGCCTTCCTCGGTCATCTTTCGAAGGTCTGTCAGTGAAAAAACTTGAAAACCGCCCGAATCGGTCAGGATCGAACGGTTCCACGTCGAGAACTTGTGCAGGCCGCCCATTTGGCGGATCGTGTCCACGCCGGGCCGTAGAAACAGATGGTAAGTATTTCCCAGGATGATTCGGGAATCCATCTCATTTTCGAGCCATTCGAAACGGATACCTTTGACCGCACCCTGAGTGCCAACGGGCATGAAGACGGGCGTCTCGATCACGGACCGACGTGTCCGCAGAGTTCCGCTCCGAGCCTCGCCGTCGCGGGCGTCAATGTTAAATTCGATCGGTCCGGCCATTTACTGACCTCCGGACTTCTTACCGTTCCGGCCGACCAGAGCCCAAATGTTCGACGCACCGATCGCCGTCTCAGAGGCAAATCGCCCATCTTCGTTGATCAATATGGCCGACGGGGTGCCGTACATTCCGAGTGTGCCGGCGAGTTCATGTTCCGGATCCATTACTATTGGTGAACGCATCCCTAACTGCCTGTGGGACTCGATGTCGCCATTGGAAAACACGATCAGTTCCGGGTCACCCGCTCCCTTCGCGACGTCCCAGGCCTTGATCTCCTCCATCATCTGAGCACAAAAGGGGCAGGTAGGGCTCCAAAACGCAAGAAGCGTCGTTTTACCTTTGAGATCGTCCGAGGTCACAGTTCGGCCGTCGATCGCATCGATCGAAAATTCAGGGATCTCGTCGCCGACGCTCGTACGGGCGATGATTCCGTTGCCGGTAGACAGTTTGAAATATGTAAATTCCTGAGTGAGGTCGCTCGCTTTGACCTTGTCCATCAGTTCGATGATCGCGGCATCGCCGGCACCTACGTGGCTCGCCACCTTGCCTTCGGCATCTACGAATAACGCAGACGGCGTCCATTTGGCGTAAACGAGGTCGGCAAACTCGCGCTCATTTTGAAGGAGGACAGTATTTTTGCCGCTTCCGCCAAATTTTTTGATATTTGATTCCGCAGTGCCGGAACTTACGAAGACAAGATTCACTCGGCCATCGAGCTCGGCCGCCCACTCGTCGAACATCGGAGCCATTGCCTGACAGGGAGTGCAGGTTGGGCTGACAAAAAGAAAGATCGCGGGCTTGCCATCGGCGAATATATCGTCGTTAGTGACCAACTTGCCGTTAAGGTCGGGTAAATTTAACTCCGGCAAATAAGCACCGATCGGCAACCCATCGCGAGGATCTCCTGCATCCTTTCGCTCGATCACATTTCCGTCTGAGGAGAGCAGCTCGAGCAGCTCGATGCGGCGCATTATCTGATCCTGTTTTCCCGAAATTTTGCGGAGATAAAACCCACCGGCGACGAGCAGGCCTACGCATCCGAACACTGCAAAAAGCTCGACTGTCTCAATATTTAGGTTCGCGATGCTAAGTCCCTGACCGCTGCGACCGGCCAGTGAAAGCACAACGGCTGGAGCGAGAATTACAACGTTTCGGATCAGGCTCTTCGGGCTGACCGGCTCGCTGTGGAGCTGGCCGAAACAATGACAATCGGGCGCCTTTCCCTTCGCCATTTGGTACGCCATTCCGCCAATGAATCCGGCGAGCAGTGCCGTCGCCCCGATCGACCCGTACCAGGAACTCTGGACAAAGAGAAGCGAAACCGCGATCGCGATCTCGGCCACAGGCAAACCGATCGCGAGCGGCCCGGCGATCGATGCCGGTATACCAAAATCGGCAAACGCCTTTCGCGAGCCGGCGATGTCGGCCAATTTAGCGGCTCCGGCAACCGAAAAAATGCCGGCCAGGATCAGTCTAAAACCAAGTAAAGTTAATTCCATTGCAAACAATCAGTGAGGAATGAAAACCGAATTTTACCGAATCGGGCCGTAATCTCAAAGCGAGTTATTTTGCTCCTCGCTTTGGACCCATTTTGTGGCGTTCGACAAGCCGGATCGGTGTCCCGAAGAACTCGAACTCCTTTCGCAGCTGATTTTCGATGTATCGGAGATATGAAAAGTGCAATCCGGCCTTGTTTCCGCCGGAAGTGAACAAGATGAACAGAGGCGGCCGAATGCCGGCCTGGGTGAGGAACTGCACCTTCAAGCGCGAGACACCGCCCTTGACCGGTGCCGGAGCGTTGCCGCCTTTCGGCTGCGAGATCGATTCTTCGAAGAACCGATTGAGCCGCGAAGTTTGGATCCTCAGATTTCGGGCAGCGTGGGCCTGAGCGACCAGAGGCAGTATTTTTGCAACACGCTGGCCGCTGAGCGCTGAGATGGTCACGATCGGGGCCCAGTCGAGGAACTTCATCGCCATCCGGATCGAGTGTTCCATCTCATAGATCGTATTAGTTTCCTTTTCTTCGACGGCGTCCCATTTATTGACCGCGATTATCACAGAGCACCCGGAATCGACCGCGTAGCCGGCGATATTGGCGTCCAAATGGGTTACGCCCTCGACGGCGTCGAGCACGATGATGGCGACGTCCGCACGCTCGAGAGCTTTGCGGGCCATCACGACCGATAGTTTCTCGGCCATTTCCGTCGTCTTGCCCTTTCGGCGGATGCCTGCCGTATCGATGATCATGTACTCCTGGCCGTCAACGGTCAGATAGGTGTCGATCGCATCGCGTGTCGTACCGGCTATCGGCGAGACGATCACTCGCTCCTCGCCGAGTATTTTATTTAGTAGCGACGATTTGCCGACATTCGGTCGACCAATGATCGCGAGCCTGATCTCACGCGGCTTCTCTTCTTCGATTTGATCGTCAAATACAAGATGTTCGAACACGGCATCCAGCAGATCGCCGATGCCGGTCCCGTGCTCGGCCGAGATCGGGGACATCTCGAAGCCAAATTGATAGAATTCGCCGGCTTCGTTTTCGACCTTGTTTGATTCGACTTTGTTGGCGGCTATGATCACCGGTTTGCCGGTATTTCGCAGCAGGACGCCGAGTTCCTCATCGAGCGGCGTTACGCCGGCACGCGAATCAAGCACCCAGATGATCGCGACTGATTCGTCGATGGCGTGCGACGCCTGCTTGAAAATGTTTGAAGGTATGATCGCATCGTCGTCCGGGACAATGCCGCCCGTGTCGACGAGACGGAACGTTTTGGCTTTCCAGTCGACCTCGCCGAACATGCGGTCGCGTGTTATGCCCGGCTCGTCGCCGACGATCGCCTTTCGCGAGCCGACGAGGCGATTAAAAAGTGTGGACTTCCCGACATTTGGGCGGCCGATTATGGCAACTAGCGGAGCTTTCATTGAAATTAGAATAGTTGAATTTGCGGGTTCGTGCATCTTTGGCCCGCCCGACAACTGTCGATCGTCTATGGATGAAGCCGTCAAATAAAAAAGCCTCATCCGACATTAGCCGAATGAGGCTTCACTTTTAGTAGCGATCGTACTAGTCGACCACAATATCAAGGATCGTACCGATCAGGTTGCCGAGGATCGAATATCGTCCACCGGAATAGTATCCATATTGATACCGACCGTAGTAACCATCCTCATATCCGCGACGAAAACCTTCGCGGAAGTAATAGTTATAGTCGCCAAGCGGCACATAGTAGCTGTCGTATCCCAACGAAGCATCCTGGTAACCGTATGCCCCGCGGTAATCGTAGCCCCACCCATCGAGCCGATCTGACTGCCCGGCGTAGTAGCCTGCCTCGTAACCGTTATTGATCGCCGCACGAAGCATCTGTGCGCCGTACGAACTGGTGTAATAGTACTGGCCGCCACGGTAGTAGCGATAGTTGTTGTAATAGTTATTGTAGAACCGTGCGTGTTCGAGCCGTTCGCGGTCGCGACGTAACTGTTCCCAATATCGCTGCTGATACCGCAGGTAGTTATTGCGATTCTCCCGCTCGAGACGACGATCGCGATCGTTACGCAAGTACTGCCAGTTCCCGAATCGCTGGTCCCACTGATTCACTCGCTGCGATCGAAGGCTTTCCTGCTGACGACGGTCAAGCTGTTCACGCCGAGCGTCGGAATTGATCCGCTGATCCTGGACACGTCGTCCGTTTTGCTGCTGCCAAACGTTCTGCTGATCCTGTATTTGCCGACGCTGCTGCGTTTGATTGATCCGATTGTCATTCTGCCGGACATTGTTGTCCTGGATCTGACGCCGTTGCTGTTCCATCTGGATCCGGCGGTTATTGTCCTGGATCTGTCGCTGCTGCTGTTCCTGCTGCTGGCGACGATAATTGTCTTGCGTTTGGATCTGTCGCCGATTGTTGTCCTGGATCTGCCGCTGCTGTTCCATTTGGATCCGGCGGTTGTTGTCCTGGATCTGTCGCTGCTGCTGCTCCTGCTGTTGACGCCGATAATTATCTTGGGTCTGGATCTGACGTCGGTTATATTCCTGTGCCTGTCGCTGCTGCTCTTGCTGCCGACGATTATTATCCTGAGCCTGCCGCTGCTGCTGGGCCCGGTCATTATTCTGTCTGTTTTCGGCTCGCGATTGCTTTTGTGTTTGCTGTTGCTCCGAACGTCCGTCGCGGCGTCCGTTATCGCGTTGACGCTGCGCCGAAACATCCGCGACCGCAAACAAACCGAGCGCCGCAAGCGACATCGCCGTTATTGCTAAACGCGTCTTAAATGTTTTTTTCATCTTCTTACCCCTTTTTCAAAAATCTCAAGGGAGAGATTTCCTCTTTACAACCATCTTTTGTGCAATTAGTGTTCCAGACGACCGATCGATTAAAACATTCAGCTTTTACTGAGACACCACCATTGGCGGACACTATTTCGTCACCCCACAGCACGATTTCGGGCAAGGTCCGCGTTTTCAACCCTTTAGAAAATCATAGGTAATGCGGACACTGATGCTGCCGTTCAGTATTTCCGGCGTTACCGATACGGCTTTCATCTTGATCTTGCCTGCGTTTTGGATCGGGACAATGAAAGACACCTTGTCCAGCGTGAGGATCTCGATCGGATTGAGTTTTTTGTCGATCGATCCTTGCAGCATTTTGGCGATGATCGATCCGCCAAGTCCTCCGGTTCCGTTCAGATTCACGTTCAAGACATGTGCCCGGCCGATGAGCCGCTGGCCTTCGCGGTCAAATTCGAGGTCGATGTTCGCCTCCGCGACACCCGCAAAATCGACGCAGCCGACGAACGGTGGGGCGTAACTGCCCGAGAACGCGAGTGGGACGATAATCTTGCCTTCCCGCATCCGGACGGCGGTCCGGACTCCGTTCATTTCGCGAAGGATCTTTACCGTCTCGCTGCAACCCGGCCTGTAATAATTTGCGTAGGAAAACACAGGGACCGTTGTTGTTCTGCCGAAAACATTCTGATCGGGATCGCTCCCACGATCAAATTTCTGCCCAAGCGTGAATTCCGGCGGATCAAAATTCTGATAGACGGAATCGAGCAACGCGTCAAAGAACGCCTCGTCTAGCGTGATCGTAATATCGGCCCGCTGCGCACTTGCAGCGGCAGCGATTATCAAAATAGTGAGACAGGCCGCGAAAAATCTTCGGTACATAATGAAACCTCTTTCGTGGGTGTTTGTGAACCGGACGCCTGTTCGGATGAATTCGACGAGGAAGGCGTTGTTCCGAACTTTCCGTTAAAGCCCACTTTTGACGACGTCGTGGAGCCGCAGCAGACCGACGCAAACGCCGCCTGCATCGACGACCGGCAAAACCGAAATTTGAGACGGTCGGTCCTCCATCAACTGAAGGGCGTCGTAAGCGAGCATCCCGGGCGTCGCCGAGATCGGGTTTGCCGTCATCATCGCGGCGGCGTCAAGGTTCGCGAACGACGAGGTATCGATCCGCTCGATCGTCCGCCGGAGATCTCCGTCGGTCACTATACCGATCAGTTTCGCCTCGTCGTCAACGACGGTAACCGCTCCGAGAGCAAAACCCGAAATCGCTTTGACGACATCGAGCAGTCCGGTCGAGGCCGTGACGTTGGGACATGGATGCATCAAGCTCTCGACCGTAAGAGTCAGACGCTTGCCGAGGCGGCCGGCAGGGTGATTAACGGCAAAATCCTCGACCGTGAGGCCCTTAGCTTCCATCAGAGTCATCGCGATCGCATCGCCGATGGCGAGGGCGACGGTGGTCGAGGCGGTCGGAGCGAGATTGAGCGGACATGCCTCTTTGTCCACCGAAGCGTCGAGCACCGCAGCAGAGCGTTGGGCAAGCGTCGAGGCGACATTCCCGACGATCGAGATCAAAGCGACCTCGCGGGCAGCCAACGCAGGAAGCATCCCGAGCAATTCGTCAGTCTCGCCGGAGTTGCTAAGCGCAATTACGACATCGCCGCGGCTGATGACGCCGAGACTTCCGTGCATTGCGTCCGACGGATGTAGAAAGACCGCGATCGTGCCTGTGCTTGTGAGCGTCTGAGCGATCTTTTGAGCGATCACGCCGGACTTACCGATCCCGAGCACGATCACCTTTCCCGAACAATTAATGAGCAGATCAATGACCCGTTCAATAACCGATTCGGTGAGCCGTCGGGCCGCAGCGGCGATCGCGTCGGATTCGACTTTTAGAATTGAGGAAGCTCTCTCTAGATTTGTTGCCACAAATGGAAGTTAGCCGTTTTCTTGCCGAAATCGCAAGCCAACCGACTTAATTTACCGAACTACTTCGTCGGGACCGGTTTAAGGATATCGAGCACGAGCCGCCATTTGCCGTTGTAAAACTTCCAGATCTGGAGAGTGTCTCCGCTCTCGATCTTTCCGTCCGGGTCTTTCGATGTGTAGCCGGTCAAGAGATAAATGAGGTCGGCATCGCCGACCGGTTTAGAGGTTATGTCAACTGTGATCTCTCGTTGGTCTGCGTCGCTCCCCTTGGTGACCGACGACTTGCCCAAAATCGGCGGCCTGCCTTCGCGGTAGGAACGAATTTCGTCGCCGGCGTACTTTTGATATGCGGCGGCCATCCCTGATCGCTTTGCAACCGCCGCAAATCCCGCGATCGAAGAATTCAATTGCACCTGTGCTCCTTCAGGTGCTCCGCGGTGCGTACTCGTTAGCCAGTCGGTCGAATATTTTAGCGGTTTATCGTGCGAAACTCCGATATCGATGACCCATTTGTATTTTCCGTCAGGCTGGAGCCGCCAGACCGTGATGAAATCGCCAAATGCGACCGGCGTATCGTCCTGGCCCTTTGGCCGGTATTCCCAATTGCCGGTCGTATATCCGATCTTCCCGTCAGAGGAGATATCAGCAAAATTAGGAGCCCAGCTAAGCAGGCTTTTAGAGGCCGCACGCTTTTCCCAGACCGTTCGCGCGTCCGTTCGCTCAGGCTCAAAAACGACCGCGCCGTCTGCCATGTTCGCCAGAAATGCCGCCTTCGTGCCCTTTTCGGCGGCGAGTTGAGCAAAAGCATGTTCCGCGTCAACCAATTTCTGAATCGCATTCTGAGCGGATGCCACTGAAGCGAACACAAAAAGAACAAAAAGATACTTGAGCATAATGTAAAAGCGCCAGGGCGTCCGAGGACATCTTGGCGCTAATCCAGTGAATATTCAACCTCTTTAGTTGTGGCCGGTATCCGTCATACAGAACCAACTGCCGTTCGAGTACATCAGATTTCGCTGAATAAGAAAATCGCGAGAACCGAGATGCACGTTTGCAAAAGAACCGTTAGCCACCGTGTACTGGAAGTGGCCAAATGTCCAGGCGCACTTGTCGCCATTTTCGGCACCGGACGAATCGTACCATGCATTGAGATCCGGGTCGGAGGTCGCTTCCTCGAGTTCGTGGGTCATAACCGAGATCGAACCGTCAATTCCGGGATTGCCGTTCGGGCTCACCGTCGCTTGGGCCGCGCAGCCCGAGAGGCAACGTTTTGCATTACCGACGAATGAATATTTGATATCGGATCCAGATATCGTCGCGTGGGTATGCCAACCGCAATATTGTGTACAGAACCCCGACGAAGCGGTCACGTCCGAGGAGGTTACGAGAAAGTAGATCCCGTTGGCATTCTTCGGGAGTTTACCACTCGTTATTGTATTGCTGACCAGAGTTTTGATCGCAGAGTCAGAGAGACGTTTGCTGGTGCCGGTTGCAGTGGCTTCACCGCCGTAGGCAACAGCACCCGAAATCGAACCATTCGGCGGATAGCTGGCATTGATGTTGAAATGAGTTGAACCTCCGATGTTTGCGGCCCAGTCACGAATGATCTGCTGGCCTGCCGGATTGTCAGATCCATTGGTCTGGTTCCAGTTGCCGTACCAAATGATGTAGATCGTCGGTGCATTCATCACCGGCCCACCGTGGTTGACTAGTGCTGTGGTCGCAGCGGTTCCACCGGTCGTTGCCGCGGCACCCCGCTTAGCCGACCCAACAAACCAATCGGTACTGCCAGATTTCGATCCGGTGATAAGACCGTGATCGACCCTGCCTTGCGCGAATACGACTATGCCAAGCTGTGAAATGAACATAGCTAAGGCAACCAAGAGAAAGAATATTTTCTTCATTTTGCTCCTCGAAAGTACTTTTTCTGAATTTAGATCTTTGACCCTAAGACTGGCATTTCGAACGGTTTATCACGGTGAATCGAGAAAGTCTATTACGTCAAGATACTGATGGACGAGTAGTGAGGATTACACCGCGAACGCACACGTTTTTTCAAAATGTCTAGAAACTTATACGCCCCTTCTTATTTGGTGTCAATCGAAAAAACTCGCCGTACTTGAAAATAATTTTCAACGTATTGGATCGAAGTCGGAATTTGGATGAAGGAGGGAAATTTCCGGCGGCCAGATCTCGCCGGATAATGCGCCAAAACGGCGGCTGTGAACATGCCGCCGTCAGTCGAAATGGATCGTTTTTCTCAAACAAACGATCAGTGAAAGAAATCTTTCATATGGCCTTTAACATATGTCTCTATCGCCTTTACCGACTTCAGATCGACCAGATCGCCGTTTGCAAAGTCGTCGGTCGTAAAACCGCTGCCGTCATTCACATAGACCGCATTAGATGGGTATGATTCTTTCGCCCCGAGACAACTACCGGCCATGATCACGTCCATTTTGCCGTCGTTGTTCAGGTCCTTAAAACTGACAGCGTCGACCCAACATCCGGTAATGCCGGCAAAGGCGTCAGGCAACTCATAAACGCTCTCGCCGTCCTGATAAATGTAAAACGTCGATCCGCGGGGCAGGTCCTTTTCGTCGAGCATTTCAGACTTACTGCCGAACGTCGCAAAGCAACCATGCGGGAACGGTTCGTAGTCGAACGGGAACGACTGTTTAGCGATAAAGGTCTTTCCCGGCTGTTTCAGGTCGTTGCACTTCGACATGACTTCCCTTGCCGTCTTGACAGGTGCTTCGGGTGTGGGCGTGCCAGTTGGTTTCAATTCGATCTGCGAACCATTACCTTTATTCGACGTTTTTCCGGTGCTTGAATTGTCCGTCTTTTGCTCGCTCGCCGAGCATGCGATGACCAATCCAATGAGAACCGAAATGACGAACACGATCTGCTTATTTTTCATAACTAATTTTTTGTTTCTACAGGCATTATCCTCATCTTACTGATATTTTGCGAGCTTCCTGACATTTTCGCTGCATTAACGGCTGTTATAGACCCGCGGTTCCTGGCCCTAGCCGTTCTCCCAGAACAATTTTCCGTAATTTGCGTATCACTGCCTTACACAACGTAAAAACATTAGTTTTAGGCGGAGTTCGAAAATCACCTTATGAAAAAAATCCTATTTGTTGCCCTCATTACGATCATCGGAACAGTTTCGGTAATTTCGCAGCAGCTTTACATGCCGCGGACTGTGAAAAAGGCATTCGCCGCCGGCACGCGTTCGGCGGACGGCAAGCCCGGACCGAATTACTGGCAAAACAAAGCCACTTATAACATCACGGTAGCGGTAGCCCCGCCGAATCGGACTGTCCACGGCACCGAGGAGATCACCTACGTGAACAACAGTCCGGACACGCTACGAAATCTGGTATTTCGGTTGACGATGAACGGCCATTCGCCGCAAGCCGCACGCGAGCGTTCGATCTCGGCGGATTACGTTTCGACCGGAGTTCTGATCGACGAATACACGGAAAACGGCAAGGCCAAGGCATGGCGGCAGCAGATCGCCGAGACGGCGCAGGGCATAAGGCTCGACACGCCGCTCGCTCCCCATCAGTTGGTAAAGCTTACTTTCAAATGGCATTACGACGTATCGGTCGAGAGCGGCCGCGAAGGTGCGATCGATCCGTCGACCTTCTTCCTGGCATATTTCTATCCGCGTGTCGCTGTTTACGACGACATCGACGGTTGGGACCAATTCCCTTTTCTGGAGGGGCATGAGTTCTACAACGATTTCAACGACTACACGTTTCAGGTCATCACGCCGAAAAATTTCATCGTGTGGGCAACAGGTGACTTGCTAAACGCCGACGAGACGCTCCAGCCCAAATACGCACAGAGATTGAAGGCCTCGTTCACCAGCGACGATGTCACGCACGTGGCTACCGCGGACGAGCTTGCTAGTAGATCTGTAACGGCCCAGAGCGACACGCTCACGTGGAAATGGAGAGCCGAAAATGTGTCAGATGTGGCGATGGCGATCAGCGACCATTATCTGTGGGACGCCGGTAGCGTCGTCGTCGACAACGCCACGGGCCGTCGTGCCAGCGTTCAGGCAGCCTACAACATCGAGGCGAAGGACTACGAGAAGATGGTCGAGTACGGCAAGCACACGCTGGACTGGGCGTCGAACAACTTTCCCGGCGTGCCGTATCCTTTCCCGAAATCGACGATCGTGCGGGGCTTTGCCGATATGGAATATCCGATGATGGCGAATGATAGTACGTTCAAGGACCCGAACTTCGCTCGATTTGTTGCCGAGCACGAGATCCTCCATTCATACTTTCCTTTCTATATGGGTATCAACGAGCAACGATACGGATTTATGGACGAAGGCTGGGCGACGGCGTTCGAGAACCTGATCGGCCGGGCCGATATGGGTAACGAAAAGGCCGATAATCTCTTCAAGCAATTCAGGGTCAGCGGTTGGATCAACCATCCAGACACCGGAGCCGATATCCCGATCATTACGCCTGGCGACTCGATGACCGGACGTGCTCTCGGCGACAATGAGTACGGCAAAGCAGCGCTTGGATATCTTGCTCTGAAAGATATGCTCGGCGACGAGGGCTTCAAGAAAGCCTTGCACACATTCATGAACAACTGGCACGGCAAACATCCGCTGCCGTGGGATATGTTTAACTCCTTTAACGCTGGAAGCGGCAAGGACCTAAATTGGTTCTTCAATAACTGGTATTTCTCGAACGGTTATATCGATCTCGGTATCGACAAGGTAACCGAATCACCCGGCGGTGCCGATGTCACGATCAATAACGTCGGAGGATTTGACGCTCCGGTCGACGTCATTGCGACTTACGCCGACGGTACTACTGAGAAGTTCCACCAGACGCCGGCAATCTGGCAGAAAGATCAAAAACAGGCAACGGTTCGTATTCCGGCTAAGAAGAAATTGACTTCAGTCCGATTGGACGGAGGCATTTGGATGGACGCTAACGAGGCCGATAATAAGTGGGAGGCGAAATAGTCCGGATCCGCTTTTCCGTGCGATTGACAACTTTTTATATCCTAAATATGATTCACGGTGAATCATCATTGAATCACGGAAAGTCCACAGCAGGAGGCGGGTATTGCGATGGCTGATTTTACTTTGTATTTGAAATATAAGGGCGGATCGAGGGATTCACTCGAGAAGGCGGTCACCCTGCTGAAAGCCTATCTTCCAAAGGTCGTCGAGAAGAATGCAAACTTCAGCGGTTCGAACGCTGTTCTCGTCGACGACGGAACCACCCCGACTCTTGCCGAGACCGACGTCATCGTCTATGTGGTCCGGAACATCAGCAAGAGCGTCATTTCGGCCAAAGGCGGCAGCGTTGCCCTTGCCGAAGCGAATGAGAATGTACTCGGCCTTACCGACATAAGTAAAAAGATCTCCGAGGTTTATTTTGACCGACTTTACGAAGGTAGTCCGAAGGAACTGTCCGGCGCCGCTTTTCACGAGGCCGCACATATCAAGTCCAACATGGACAACTCGATGCATACCGGTCAAGACGGATTTCTAAAAGCCTCGCCGGACTACAACGGCTCTCCGACCGATGACAATAATAAATTCCTGGCGAAGCATCTCGACCGAAAGGTAACGATGAACGGCAGCTACTGATCTTTCTGCGATCTGACGGTAAAAAGGGGTGGTATCAACCACCCCTTTTTTCTATTCAACATTTACAAAGTCCGTCCCCGTACGTCCAAAGGTTTCCGGATGGTACATCTCCTCAGCCTTTGCCGGTGGAACGACGAATTGTCCCGGCGTGGTCGCACGTGTGACGTAGGAATAGTTGTACACGCCTTCCCACAGAAGCGAGCAAAAGGCCTCGGCACGCTCGTCGCGGAAATTCTGGTGTTCGAACCAGTTCTGCCGCCACCACCACGAACCGTACCCATACGAGCGGCTGCCGTAAGTGAGAACACCGGTGTTCCCATTCGTATCAGCCGGAATGGCCTCGGTAGTCGCAAGCTCGGGATTGAGTATCTCGAGCCCTGCCGGAAGCGGGTCGACCAGTGCGACGTGGTATCGCCGTGCCTGGGCGACCATCGTCAGCCGTACACGAACGCGGGCTCCTGCCTTGATCGTCCACGAGCCGTCAGCATTGTGTTTGACGTCGTCCTTGTCATCGACGGCCTCGTACGTGCGAAGTACCGTGAATCCGTAATCCGCCGGATCGAGCTTTAGGTTTTTCGGTGCGTACTTCATGCCAATTCGATAATAGAGCCGTCCTGCACCTTCGCGGTCAACGATCAGGTTCGACATCCCGCCTTGTTCGGTGAGATACGACATCGGGATGTTGAGCTGATTTGAGTCAACCGAACGGCCCTTGAACGTTTCCTCCCCGGCGTATGTATTGCCAAGCCAGATCCGCGTAACGAAATCAGGGGTGACCTTTTCGAAAGTATTGAAGTACTTGTCGAGGGCCAGCAGGATAAAGACATTCTCCTGCGTGTTCGACCACGCACCCTTGGTCCGATGATCCAGCAGGCCGCGAACGAGCTTCGGGATGAGGTCGTTCTTTGGGTCTGCTTTGATCAGTGCCTCGAGCAGGACACCGTCGGCACGCCGGTTCGAGTACATTATCAGCCATGCACCGTCGCCGTAATTGGTGACGAAGTTAGCGGTCGCCGCTGTCTCGGTCGTGCGATTATTCAGGAAATGCAGGATCGCCTGAACCTCGGTTTGCGATCCGGTATCGTTTGCCAACACGGACAGGATCCAGCCGAGTCCTTCGAACGGCATCTTCTCGATCGTCGCCTCGGCAAGGAGTTTCTTGGTCTTTGCGACGTCCTTGTCACCCAGCATGTCCCGGATGTAAAGAGCGTAGGCCGAGATCGTCCAGCGAACCTCCGGTGAGGTCCTGTACCACTCGTCATAGTGCTTTTCGACATCCTTGAGGTACGGCTTGACGTTTGTGATCATTTCTTCCGGCACCTTGTAACCCTTGGCCTTGGCGAGCGCCAGGGCGTGCGCCACATGCACGGTCAGGAATGGATATTCGTAGCGCTCCTTGTCGCGTTTCCAGAGCCCGAAGCTGCCGTCGCTCCGCTGCCGCGATTTAAGGATCTCAATATCGCGGGCGAAATATTTGTTCAGTTCCTCAGGTTTCGGCATCTCCTTGGCCTTGAACGCACCGAGGACGTCACGCATCGCGGCGATCGAGATCATTCGCGACGATATCTGCTCGGAGCAGGCATACGGATAATTTGTCAGGTACAGGAAAGCGTCGGTCAGTTCCTGAAGCTGCGTGGATGAGGTCGTGACCTCGAGGCCGCCGAATTGCGGGAAGACATCACCCGGCGTTTGCACCGGCTGGACGATCGCGCCGTTCTGGTCCGTCGTTCCGTATGTTGCGAATGCCTCGGTCGTCGCCGGCGTCCATACCGGCAGCGAGATCTCCGCCGCGTCGTTGTAGTTCCCCGCCGTAACAGCGATCTGGAAGCGGGCAATACCTGCCTTCATCGCCGAGACCGGGAAACGCACCTCGGCACGATCATTTGCCTTGACGAGGACGCGTTTTCCGTTGCCGCCGGTAAGTTCAGCGTTGGTCGCACGGACGGCGACGTCGACCGCCATGTCCTTGTCGGTTTGATTCTGGACAACGACCGGCAGCTCGATCTTGTCACCGAAATTCATGAATCTCGGTGCCGACGGTCTTACCATCAGCGGCTGCTTGGCCGTAATGTTCGATTCGTATTTGCCGAATCGTTTGCCCGGGTCAACCGCGACCGCCGTAATACGGTATCGCGTCAGGTTGTCGGGAAGCTTGATCTCAACGACCGCACGGCCATTCGAATCGGTCTTTACCGAAGGCGAAAACTTAGCCAGAGCGTCAAAATTCTGCCTAAGTGCGATCGACGTGTCGCCATTTTGAGAATCACCATCAGCGCGTTTCGATTTCTCAGCAACCATGTCCATTGCGGCTTCGTCCTTCATCATTTTGGATTCGGAACGCGCTGCACCCGCCGCTGCCGGGGACATCGCCATATTACTCACTTGCCTGCCGCTTATCGGCATCGGCATCGGTGGGGGCGGCTGTTTCTTTACGTCCTCCGGGTTGCCAAGAAGCACATCCTTTCGAAGGTGATAATCGGTCACTCCTGAACCGCGGGCCGTGTAGAACGTGTCCATCGGATCGCCGATCGTGTAACGCGACAAAGCGAGCACGCTCTCATCGACTACAACGATCGCTACTTCGCTGTCCGCGACCGGTTCGCCGCGATAGTCCTTGACCGCGACGTTTATCTGGGTCGTGCCGCCGGGTACGAGGGTTTTAACGACCGGATCGGCAGTGACCGTGAGTTTGCGTGACGCCGTCGATATCGACAGGTTGATATTGCCGCTCGCGAACGCGGGCCGTTTTGCCAATTTTGGATCCACTTCGCCCTTGTCGTCGGTTCGGGCCTCAGATCCCACGAGGTCGACTTGCGCCGTAATATTCGGCAGATATTTTTCCTCGATCGGTATCTTCAGCGTGATCGACGAATCCTTCATCGTGAACCGCTCGGTCTTGACAAGTCCGTCGCGGCGGAGGGTCAGCACGCCCTCTGCCGGTGTGAACGGTGCGATCACGAGCAATTCGGCAACGTCTCCCGGCGCATAATCCTTCTTGCTGGGGATGATCTGTACTTCTTCCTGCTCGACATTACGTTTCGGAGGAGTTTTGCCGCCCGGTACCCAAACCGTGAACTCGCTCTCGTTAAAGCGCTCCTTGTCGTCCATCACGGTGGCCGTGATCGTGTAGCGGCCGCCCTGTTTGGCTACAAATGTGCATTTCTGTGCGGTTTCGGCAGACTTGACCGTACAGTTCTGTTCGTCTACGGTGACTTCTTTCCATCCGCCGTCATCGAAGGCCCAGTCCTTAAGGACCGCCTTTATTTCAGTATCGCGTCCGGCGACCAAATTGCCGTCGATGTCAGAAACGATCGATTCGACATTGATATTTTCACCTTTTTGGACGAACGTGCGGGGTGTCTTGATCCCGACGTAGAGGTCCGCCGGATGGACGAGCAGTGACGTCGAACTCGACCATGTCTGACGGTTTACGTCCATGACGGATGCCGATGCAGAGATCGTGTAAGGACGCGGAGGTTTCACCGATTCGAAGTCGATCTTCAGCAAATGCTTCCCATTTGCGTCGGTCACGCCCTTGAAGGTCTGAGTCGAGCCGCCGTATCCGCCGCGGCCGTAACCGTAAATGCTGCCGTAATCGTAAACCCTCCACCACGGCGTCCAAGTTCCGAACGTAAAATCGCCGCGATTCGGGGGCGTGTAGTTGGTCGGAGTTGCCGTAACAGTCCAGTTTGCATCGGCATTCGGCAATCCGCCGCCGGCGTAGTATTTCGCTTCGACCGACAGCATTGCTTTGCCGCCGACAAAATGCGGGCCTTCGGATTCGACTTTCGTCGAAACCTCGAATTCCGGCCGGCGAAATTCCTGAATTTGGAACTGATGTGAAAATTGAACACCACCGTCGTTGGGATACGTAAAGTCAATTCGAGAGTAGCCAAGGTTTGCGTTGTCCGGGATCGAGAATTTGAAGTCGAAGGCGCCGAACGCATTGGTCTTGATCTGACCTTTGGCGATCTCGTTGTTTCGCGGGTCTTTCGCTGACCAATCGTAGGTCTGCGGTTCACCGCCGAGGCCTTCGACGTCGCCGAGCTTGCCGCCGGTGATCTTTCGGATGTAGCCCTTAATGGCGACTTCTTCTTTCGGCTTGTACATCTTGCGGTCGTCAAAGACGAACCAGCGGAGCGAATCCGGATCACCTTTCTTGTACCAATTGCCGCGGTCCTGCCAGTAGTACTCGGTGTTTTCAGGAAGGAATGCCACATCCTTGCCGCGCCGTGCGATCAGCATATTTTGCTGGTCGGGAGCCTGGGAGTCCGGCAAGGGCAAACGCAGGATGCCGTTATCTCCGGTCCGATTCGTTTGCGCCTCTTCGATCGTATCGGTCGAGACAGTGGTACCGTCCTCGTCCTGCGACTGGATCTCTTCAGCCTGAGCGCTCCCCCACGAGGTCAGCCAATTCCACGCCCGTTCGAGATAACCCGGCTCATTCACCGCGGTGTTGCCACCGACGACATTTTTTCCGTTCGGGTAGATGGATAGGTCCACACCGGCGAGCGGTTTCCCTGTTTTAAGTTCGGTGGCGAAGCCGACCAGTTCTGAGTTGTCGACGAAGGCGTCAAGGCCGATCTGCGTCGCCTGCAGCCACGTCAACACCCGTGTGCGGTCATATTTGTCTTTTTTGACGGTGGGCTCAATGTCGAGGACCACGTTGCCGAAACCACCATCGAGAGCTTTGCTGATGTCGATGCGCGTTTCGACCATCTCGTCAGGCTTGCTGGCGATCGGCACGATCTCGTCAAAGGCGAGACGTCCCGGCATCGCGGGCCGTTTCCCGTCGTCATAGTTAATATGGCGAACGTAATCCTGATATTGATGCCAATCTTTCGGCTGAACGACGTACATCCGCACTTTGGCGTTGGTCAGATTCGTCGAATAGATCGAGAATGCAGCCTTTGCCGTAGGATCGAGGACGGTCATGAAGCCGCCCTGAGCGTAGAGATTGGTCTCAGCAGAACCGACCTTGATCAGCGCCGTAGCTTGCTTTCCGAGTGATTGGCCGTAAATATCGGAGATCGCTCCGTCGATCGTGACCTTGTAAGTCGTGCGGCCTTTTTTGTAGCCCTCGATGTAAACGTAATTGCCGGACGGATAGATCTTGACGTCCTCGATGGCCGGCTCGACCTTGATCATCTCCTTCGCGAATTTCGCGGAATCGATCGAGTTGTTGAATTCGAGATACCAGGTATCAAACGGCGTGCAGTTTCGGTTATCGCGATACGAGCACCATCCGCCGCTGAAGCTCAGCGGACTGTAAGTTTGAAAGCTGTAGGCCTGCGCCTTCACGGTCGTCAACGGCCCCTCGGCGGACGGGGTTCCCTTGTCAATGGTAACGGTGATCGGCGATGCCGGCGGCAAAGCATTTTCGGTCAAACCATCGGAATTAACCGCGCGGAATGCCAGCCATCGGCCGGGCTGAGCCTGCTTCGAGTAATAAGAAATGCTGCCGTCGCTATCTATCTCTGCCTGGGTCGCAAGCCGGATCGGAATGCGTTTGCCCTGGCCGGTGACGGTGATCGTCTTCAAGACGGCTTCGGGATTGATCGCCTGATCGAAGGAGATAAACATCAACGCGTCACGACGGACGATCTGGTTTTGCGGGATCATCGTCTCGACTTTTGGCGGCGGCGTCGTAAACGTCCATACGACGTCCTTTTTGAGCACCTGACCCGTCGCCGACTTAGTTCCCGCGGGCACCCGGGCGGTGAATTTCGTCGCCATCGGGAAACGCTTAGTGGTGTCGAACATCAGCGTTTTGGTACCGAGCCAGCG
Organism: Acidobacteriota bacterium; assembly: GCA_029781855.1. Taxonomy (GTDB): domain Bacteria; phylum Acidobacteriota; class Blastocatellia; order Pyrinomonadales; family Pyrinomonadaceae; genus OLB17. The sequence goes on from JAKOVX010000055.1 coordinate 38,412, forward strand.
CCATTGGCCCTCGACCTGCGGCGTCAATTCGACCGGAGCGTACTTCGCGGCCTCCTCCTGCGAGGACACGGCGACCATCGGCTGTGAAAAGGTGACATTCAAATCCGGCGCGAGCGGCACTTCGCCTTCGGGCGAAAAGCGCACGACCTCGAGCGTCTGGTCGCCGCCATTAGCATTCGGCGGGTTCCGCATTTCGTCCGATGGGAATTTGACCGGTATCTTATTACCGGTTTTGGGCGCGGGCAGTGTGCCGATCCGCTTCGCAAAATCGGTCTGATCGTCAGATCGGGGCTTGATCTCAGGGATCCGTTTCAATAGTTTGGCGGCGTCACTTTCGCTCAGCGGATCGGTCGACGCGAGCGGTTGTTTGACGCGCTGCTCAGCACCCTCGACACCTTCGCTCAGCCGGAATTTGAGTCCGTCGGGCACATTTTGCATCTTTTGTTCCATTACTTTTCCAATAACTTGCCCGTTAGCAACCAAGCTCGCCGGAGCAACATATCCCAAATAAACAGTAATAAGCAGTACCCAAGTAGTAAGTTTCTTCATTGTAAGGTCACCCCAAAATAGATATTGGCGGTCCATCGGCTCCGCTCTCAACTGTCTCTGGAACGCGCCTGACCACCAATTCTTGCGAAGGGTCAAAATTTCTCGACAATTGCGAGGGCTGTTTCACCTCCGCCGGAAGTAACATTAACAAGCGATCCCGCAGCGAGCCGGACCATCCCGCCCTCGACCTTTCCGCGAAAAAGGAACGGATCGAAATCCACCGTCAGCGATTCCAGCCGGGCCTCGCCGTCAATGATCGTCGGGATCTGAGTCTTCTCGACCGGGACCCTTTCCTGCACCAGATAGTGCGATTTGAGAGCATGTTCGATGGCGTCGTCCCATTCAGCTTCGGTGCTTTCCCACCCGAATGTGATCCCATGTCCACCGTAATCGTCGTTGGGCTTCATCACGAACCTTTGACGTTCCGCCCGAATGTACTCGAGCAGATCCACCTTATCGCCAAAATATGTAGTCTCTTCCTCTCTGATCGTACGAGTCCAAGGGATGTGAAGCCGAACAAGTTCCAGCTGTTCAGGAGTAAAAAGAGAGTTGTATCGTTCGTCCGTCAAGACAGCGAATCCGGCCTTCTTATGCGGTATCTTCGATCGGAACGAGTTCGCCATACAGACCGCACCGTTGACACATGCACGATAAACCGCATCCGACTCATCGAATTTGTCGAGGAATTCATGGATCAGGACACGCTTGTAGAAAATGTCGATCTCAAAATCACCGACGGTCAGCGACGGGCCCTCATATTCCAGTTCGCCAGGATCACAGATCACAGTCTCGTGTCCCGACGCTTCAAAATATTCTCTCAAAACCTCAAATTCGGTGGTCGTCGACACGCCCTCCCAATCAACGATCGCAATGTTCGGCTTGACCTTTTTGCCGCCAAAATCGCGATACCCGCTCACCAAAGCATCGAGCAGCTTTACTTCGGGACGCGGATAATAGTGATCGTTAACTGCGAGGAACTCCTGAACCGTAGGAACGTTGGAGTAGAGGCTTTCCAATGAGGGTTGATCGCCGATACCTGCCGGGTTTTCGGCATTGTACTCGAGGAATGCAAACCCCGCACCTGACAAAAATGTGTCAAACCGGCTATTCAACGATACTCCCGGGTAGCCCGGTTCGATACGTGCCCAACGAGCCTCTTTCTCCGACATCCCAAGAGCTGTCATGATCTCGTCATACTCAAGCGCTGCAGCCGTCATCGACTCAAACGCTCTGTTCAGTTCCGCTGCCGCCGCTCTGATCCGGTCATATCTTGACCGTTCGAGAAAATAAGGGCGCAAGAATGGACTGAACGGCCTATCATCGTGCATAAGGCCCAATTCACGCTGCTTCTGGTCCAGTTCTTCGAACAACGACGTATCGTGACGGTGACGGTCGAGAAGTTTTTGGTCAAGCACTCCTATAACGTTTATTAGTTCTTTGGACATGTTTTTTGGAAATAAAGGATGTGCCCTTAATGTAAACCAATTCGCCGATAATCCCAATTTCGCTCGTTCCTTTCGCGAACTAATCTATTCAAATCTCTCGATTTCCTGTTATACTGACTTCGTATTTTGCAACTTTGTTTTTGATCAGGTCGTAAGGATTTTCGGGTCAAGGGTTTTTAGGCAATTTATTGAGGAGCTGATAGTACAAATGGGATTGTGGGCAAGAATATCTAGAGTTTTTCGAGCGAGTACCGGAGCGGCACTGGACAGGATCGAGAACCCGGAACTAGTGCTTCAACAGACGATTCGCGACATGCGCGACCGGGTTCCTGAATTGAACAATTCGGTGGCCCAGGTAATGGCAACTGAGCGCCTGCTGCTGAAGCAGAAGGAAAACCTCGAGACGCAGAAAGTCGAGATCGACTCTAAGATCCGAGCGGCGGTCAAGCTCGAACGCGACGACATCGCGACCGCCTATATTGGCCAGCTACAGCAGGTCACGCAGGACCTCGAGCGGACGGAGATCCAGGCCGAGCATGCCCAGCTAGCATCCAAGCAAGCACTCAAGGCTCGCGACAATTACGTTCTGAACATGAAGAAGCGCACCGCAGAGGCGATGCAGCTGATCAGCGCCGCCAAGCAGGCAAAGCTCCAGGAGCAGCTTGCTCAGACCATGGACACGTTCAACATCGGCGACGATTCGTCGACCTTCGACGAGATGCGTGAAAAGATCGACCGCCGTGTTGCGGCCGCCGAGGCGAAACTGCAGCTGGGCTCGTCCTCAGTCGACGCCAAGATGCAGGATATCGAGCGTGAGGCGATGGATATTCAGCTTCACGACAAGCTTCTTGAATACAAGCAATCGCTGGGAATGCTCGGAACGGGCACCCCGGAGAGCACGAAACAGATCGCAGCCGGCAGCGAACCGGCTAAGGACGACGAGTTGCTCGATCAAGTGATCGTCAACGAAACCGGAAATGCCGGTCAGCCGAACTGAAATTTGCGAACGGCTTAGCAGATCTAAGCATCTAGTTACTTTGATATGGCTGATATAGCTAAATACCGGCAGGAAGTAGAACGATTTAACACAAGCTACCTAAAGGAAGCCGCCAAGGAACCGATCAATTTTTGGGGCTTAGCCGGGTTTCTGGCTGCCGCTGCGTTTACCGGCAGCGTCATCCCGTTGCTTATCGCGTTGATCTGCGAAGCAATTTATGTCGTCGTCGTGCCAAATCTTCCTTCATATCGAAACCTGGTTCTGAACCGCGAGAATGAGCGCCGCAAACGGCTCCACATTGCGGGCCGCGAGAGCATGATCAAGGCCTTCACGCCCCGCGAACGTGAGGCGGTCGAATATCTACGCTGGCTTAAGAACAAGATCCAGGAAAACTATAAGAAATTCACTGGTGCAGGCGAATTGCCTTCGAACTTGAAGGCTCTTGATCGTCGCTGGGAGGATTTCGTCGACTTGCTTGATGTTTATCGACGTCGTAAGCAGCACCTGAAATCGATAAACCGACAAGCGGTCCATAACCAGCTCTCACAGGCGTTTCGTGCTATGGAAAGCTCGACCGACGAAAAAACCAAGCGCATCCAGCAGACCAATGTCGAGATCCTGAAACGTCGCATCGCCTCGTTCGATGAGATCGAGAAAAGCGTGAAACTCGTAGAGGGCCAGCTTCAGTCGATCGAAAACTTTTTCAGCTATCTTAACGACGAGATCGTCACGATCTCGACGCCCGAGAAATTCTCATTGCTCGATTTCGAACAACTTTCCGATTCGATCGCGATGACAAAGCAAATGCTCGACGCCACCGCGGATGAAGTCGGCGCACTCGATTCCTACAATCGCGAAATGGGTAATTTCGAGCTCTTGCCGGGAACCAATCAGTAAATTCCACTGTTTTCCAGCTTTGATCAGGGCTCGAAACCTTCGATAGCGGGTACATCTCGTTTCATCTGACTAGGGTTCGGAGTATGTGGCGGCGAACCCACCTGCTGGCGCGTTGCCGGCTCATTCAGGTCGTTGATCATTAAAGCGAGATTATTTGCGTTCGAGGCGTAGGCAAGTGCCGTGTCCCGCGTGATTGTTCCGGCACGGAGCATCTTCTCCAGTTCTCCGTCAAACGTCTGCATTCCTTCGATCGCTCCATCCTGCATGGCGTCGGTGATCGATCGTCCTTCTTTTTCGCCTTTTTCGATGTAATCCCGGGTTCGTGAACTTGAGACCAGTATTTCGATCGCCGCCGCCCGGCCGCCACCAACCTTTGGCATCAATCTTTGCGAAATGATCCGACGGAACGATTGAGCAAGCCGGGTTCGAATCGCAGCCTCCTCGATCTTTGGAAATACACCGATAATGCGGTCGATTGTCTTGGCTGCATCGATGGTATGCAGTGTAGACAAAACAAGGTGGCCGGTCTCGGCGGCTTCCATAGCGACCTCGATCGTCTCGCGGTCACGCATCTCTCCGACCAAAATCACTTTCGGAGCCTGACGCAGAGCGGCACGGAGGGCCGTTGCAAAATCCGGCGTATCCGAATGCAATTCACGTTGGTGGATCGTTCCCAGCTTGTGTTCATGAATAAATTCGATCGGATCCTCGATCGTAACGACGTGATACTTCTTCGTCGAGTTAATGAGGTCGATAATCGCCGCGAGCGTTGTCGACTTACCTGATCCCGTCGGTCCGGTGACGAGCACAAGGCCGTTTTTCAGTTCGGCGACACCCTTTACGGCGTCAGGAAGGTTGAGTTCCTGCCAATTCGGCGGCTTTGTCGGGATCACCCGCATAACGATCGCGAGACTGCCGCGTTGACGAAAGATATTGACACGAAAACGGCAGAGTCCCGGAACACTATAGGACACGTCCGCCGATCCCTTTCTTTCGAGCGCCTCGATCGACTGTTCGTTTCCCGCCAACAT
>JAKOVX010000118.1 GCA_029781855.1 Acidobacteriota bacterium
AGCCAAAAACGCAGGCGGTAAGATCGGCCCGGCACGACAACGACATTCTGCGTAACGATGTAAAGCTCGGGCTTGTTGTACGCCTTGAAGAAGATGCGGAGGCTCTTGGCACCGTCATGATGGACGATCGAGTCGGTGGCGACGTCGACCTTCGCGTCGTTCCTCATGACCTTCCAGCCAAATCGAGTGTCATTCGCATTGCCGATCGTTTTCTCGAAACTCGCATTCGTCACGGTCTCCGGTTTGGCGTCGGGGTCGATGCCGAGCTGGCGGGCAAATTCGAGTGCCTGCGGGTAAGATTTCTTTTCGTAAAGGCCCTGAGCTATAGTTTGGGCGATCTGCGGATTTTCGGCTTTTTGCTCGTCGGTGAGCATGTCCCAGTTTCGCAGCGAATCTGCGGCACGGCCGCGTTGAGCGTAGAAATATGCGAGGCTCGCGTGCACGTCCGGGGCATCCGCCGCGATCTGCTCGAGTTTTGCGGGATCCTTATCGAAGTATTCCCACGCGAGCGAGAACACCTGTTCGCGATAAGTTTGATTATTTTTGGTCGCGAGTTTTAGCTCAGCGAAGGCCTCTTCGGTGCGGCCTTGGCGTAGATAGAAATTTCCAAGCTGCCATCTGGGAAAAGTGTATGTAGGCCCAAGCTCGATGGCTTTTTTGAAGGCGGCCTCGGCCTGGACGGGCTTTTCGTCCTGCTCGTAGGCACGGCCGAGCTCTATCCACCAGCGAAAGTCGCGAGGTGCGAGGCGGACGGTGTCTTCGAACATTCCGACGGACGACGCGGTATTCTCGGGCGTGAAAACGTTATTTGCGAGCGTCGCCTTGAGCCACATCGTCAATGGATCGGACGGAGCCATCCCGCGGGCGATATCTGCCATCTGCTCGGCGGATGGGCTGCCGGCGGTGGTCAATTCCGCGATCATGTCGCCGAATTGCATCCTGACCGCAAACCAGCCGAACGCGATCGCGACGATCACCGCCACGGCGAGGGCGATGCGCGGCATTATGCCGGACGATTCGATAATTTTTAGGTCTGCCTGGGGCATCAATGCTCGCTATAGAATTCGGCGATCGTCTCAACGACGTACGCCTGCTGTTCGGGACGCAATTCCGGAAATATCGGCAACGCGAGCGTTTCGCGGGCGGCCTTTTCGGATTCCGGCAGATCGCCCTCGGTGTAGCCGAGATATGCGAAACATTCCTGCA
>JAKOVX010000129.1 GCA_029781855.1 Acidobacteriota bacterium
TCCGGGATAGGTCGTCGATTCGAGAATGATCAGCTGGCCGCGGCGGAGCGACTTCTGGATCTCGGCACCGGCGGTCAGGATGTACGACATGTCCGGGTCCTTGGTCTTGCGGAGCGGCGTCGGGACGCAGATGATGATCGCGTCGCACGACCTTAGCCGGCTGAAGTCCGTCGTCGCCGTCAGTTTGCCATTCGCGACGCAATTAGCGACATTTTCGCTGGTGACATCAACGATGTACGAGCGGCCGGCGTTGATTTCGTCAGCCTTTCGGCCGTCGACCTCAAATCCGATGGTCTCGTAGCCTTTCAGTGCAAATTCAACGATCAGCGGCAGGCCGACGTAGCCGAGGCCGATGACGCCGATACAGGCGCTGTTTTCCGTTATTAACTTTTCAAGTTCGTCTTTGATCATTACTTTAGAAATTTATGTATTCAGATGTATAAAAAGTGCGTAGTTCGATGGGATGTGCTAGTTAAATGCCAAAGTTCTAAACTATGTTAATCACTAAGGTTAGTCAAGATTATCTCCTGCTGTGCTAATATAGGCTTGCTGCCCGAAACAGCATTTATCCCATAGTTCTAAACTCGCAATACAGGCTAGTCTCCGACTTTGTATGAGTTCTGAGATCACTTCAACCAATCCGGTCGTAAAAGCCATTATCGAAGGCTCGGCCCCGCGGCCGGCACAGCTTGCGGCGTCACGCGGGATCCTACCGCTCGCCGAGATCGACCTTTTCGAAGTGCTCGTCGCGTTTTACAACAGCGACGACGAGGAATTGAAGGATAATGCACGGCAGACCCTCGCGACGCAGGACACCGAAATGCTCCGCGAAACGTTGCTGTCGGCCAACATAGCGCCGCCGGTTCTGGCGTATTTCGTTGACCAGCCGTTCCTGCCGTACGCCGTTTACGAGACGATAATCGCGAATCCGCAAACGCCCGGTGCCGCGATCGCGAATTTCGCCCGGAATACCACCAGCGGTGAACTCCTCGAACGTATCTCGCTCAATCAGCAGCTGCTGATCAACAATCCGGCCGTAATCGACGCAATAATCGGAAATTCGCACCGGACGGCAGAGGCCGAACGCCGTGCGGCCGAGACAAAGCGCGAGTTTTTCGAAAAGGAACGCGGTGCCCAGCAGATCGCCAACGAGCTTCGTGCGCAGGGGAAAGAGGCGGCGGCGGAATTTGTCGAAACCGCCGAATTTGCCGATGACCTCGATGACGGCGGAATGTCGGCCGAGGACGCCCTGTTCATCGCGGCTCATATCGAGGTCCTCGATAAGGAAACTGACGATTCGTGGCTCGGGCTCGAGTATCTTGAGGAGATCTACGAGGAAACCGAGGCTCAGCGACAGGCAACCCTCGACAAGATCCTCGGCGAGCTCAAGAACGAGGAAGAGGAGATCGACGGCGAGCGGGTGTCGATGCTTAACCGGATAATGAAGATGGGCGTCAAAGACCGCGTACGTCTCGGAATGAAGGGCGACCGCGAAGCACGAAATATCCTTATCCGCGACCCGAACAAGCTTGTGTCCAGTGCCGTTATCAATAATCCGCGAATCACCGAACAGGAGGTCGAGAACATCGCCGCAATGCGGACCCTCTCAGAAGACATCCTTCGCCAGGTCGCGGCCAATCGAAAATGGGCACGCAGCTACAATATCCAGCACAATCTTGTTCGCAATCCGCGAACACCGATCTCGGGCTCGATGACCATAATGTCGCGGCTGCAGCTCCGTGACCTGACCGCATTGTCTAAGAATCGAAATGTGTCCGACGCCGTTCGCCGCCATGCGGTACGACTGCTCGCGGCACGAACCGGCGGCAAGCATTAAAGGAATTTGGCGACGCGGCCGGTTTTGATGAAAGAGCCGGCAAGGTCAGTAAAAGTATGGCTCGCAGCGCCCAGCCACAGCCCGAGAAAAACGAGCAATAGAAAATGCTCGCCGAGATGCTGCCGGACGGAATCTCCGATGGTGCGCCAGACGCGTGTAAATTCGGCGAGATCCGGCAATCTTCCGCCCGAATACGCCGCCCACGCATACACGCCGGCGAAGACCAGCACCGAAAGCATGCCCATAAAGTAAATTACGCGGATCAGTGCGCCGAGGATCAGCCCGTGTGAAAAGCGCGACCGATGCTTGAAAAAGTGGCGGTACGGGAACCACAGCCATTTCAGGAAGAACCAGCGCGAGTATTGCCGCGAGACGGTGTCGAGGTCCGGCCCGAACATCATCCCGCCAAAGACGAATGCCGCTCCAACGACGACGGCGGACGCCACGCTTCGTGTTGCCTCATAGCCGGCGATCGCCGATGGTACGGCGAGGAGCAGGGTTATTGCGTCGTGTGTTCGTCCGCTTGGCATCGCAATATTCTACTTCGAAACGGCCCGTCGCCGCTCGTTGTGCTAGAATTCTCGTTTTGATTTCGTACCGATGGCCGGCCTTTTCCAAAAACTCAAGACCACGCTCGAAATGATCAAGTTCGAGCATACACTCTTCGCCTTGCCGTTCGCATTTTTGGGTGCGATCCTGGCGGCGAACGGCCTGCCGACTTGGCAGCAGATAGTCTGGATCACGGTTGCGATGTTCGGTGCCCGTTCGGCTGCGATGACCTTCAACCGCATCGTCGACCGCGACATCGACGCGAAAAATCCTCGCACCGCGGCCCGCGAACTTCCGGCCGGCAAGCTCTCGGTCGGGTTCGCCTGGGTTTTTCTCTACGTTTCGATCGGGATATTTCTGCTCGCGTCGTATTCGCTGAACTGGCTCACGTTCGCCTTGTCGCCGGTCGCGCTGATCTGCGTGCTCGGCTATTCGTATGCAAAGCGATTTACCGCTTTCTCACACGTGTTCCTCGGCCTGGCCCTCGCGATCTCGCCGTCCGCCGCGTGGATCGCGGTGCGCGGCTCGCTGTATGACGAGGTCCCGATACTTCTCTCGGTGCTGGTGCTGATGTGGACCGCAGGATTTGACGTGATGTACGCGTGCCAGGATTTCGAATTTGACCGCAAATCGGGATTGCGTTCAATACCGGCACGCTACGGGATCAAAAATTCGCTTTGGATCGCCCGTTTGTTCCACCTGCAGGCGTTCGTCGTCCTTGTCATTCTCTACCTCGTCACCGGCCTCGGCTGGCCCGCCCTCGTTGGCGTCATCGCAGTCGGAACCTTGCTGACCTATCAACACACGCTGGTCAAGGCAAACGACCTCAGCCGAATGAACGCCGCGTTCTTCACCACAAACGCGTTTGTGAGCGTAATTCTGCTCGTGACATTTGGCAGTGCCGTATTCCTAAAGGCCAATTAATTCATTACGGATTCAACAGGACCAGCAACCGGTCCGCCCAGTCGGAACGGGAGTTTTTCAGGATCTCGTATTGGACCTGCGCCATTTCGCGATTGTTCAATTTCAGGTAGGCGCGGCCGAGGTTGTAGCGGGCTTTGTCGAAGTCGGGGTCGTATCCGAGGGCACTATTGAGCGACTCGACGGCCTCGTCGGTCTTGCCAAGTTCGATATAGCACTCGGCGAGGTAATTGTAGGTTTTCGCGTCCGGCTTATACGCCTTTAGCTGCTCAAAGATCGCGGCAGCCTCTCCGTAACGTTTCTGCTTGAAAAGGCCGAGGCCGAGCTTTTCGATGGCGTTCGCGTGGTCGGGTTTGATCGCGATCGCGCGGCGGTAAGCGAGGATCTCTTCGTCGGTGCGGCCCAGTTTGTTGAACGTAAGGCCGAGTGAGTATTGCGTTTCAGCATTATTTTCGTCGAGACGTATTGCCTGCCGGTAAGCGTCAACCGCGTCCTTGTACTGCCCCAGGGCATAGCTCGATGCCGCGATGTTGATGTAGGTCTCGGCCCAGTCCGGCCTCAACCTTGCGGCTTGCCGCATTGCCCTGAGGGCCTCGGCATGCCGTCCCAGAACGCCGTAGCAATAACCGGCCTGATACCACGCCTCGGCGTAGTTCGGGTCCGCCTCGACGGCCTTTTCGAAATAAGGCAACGCCCGGGCGTAGTCGTCGCGCGAGAGCTGGGCGAGGCCGAGCGAATAGAGCCTTTCGGCGGATGACCGTTTGTTTCGCTGGCTCTCAGCCGTCAGCGACGAGAGCGACTGAACGTCGCCGATCTTAAGTTGGGAAATGCGTTCGGCCGGAACGGCAAAATTCAAGCTTTGCCCCTCGGCAGCCTGCAGGGTCGCGACGCCGATCACCTGGCCGAGCATATTCACGACGGGCGAACCGGAGGATCCGGGCGAGATCGGTGCCGTGATCTGGATGATCCGCCCGTAGCCCGAGATCTCGCGGACCGCGGAAACGATGCCGTTGGTCACGCTGCCTTCGAGCCCGAACGGGTTGCCGATGACGACGATCGATTCGCCTTCCTGCGGCACCGCACGAACGATCGGCAGCGGGCGAACTAACCCGGCCGGAACGTCCACCTGCAGCAAGGCAAGGTCGCCTTCGCCGTCAACCGCCACCACGCCGCGAACGGGAAATTTCTTTCCATCGAGAAGATGTATCTCGGCCCGTGTCGAGTGTTCAATGACGTGCTGATTAGTGATCACACGGTCGGCGCTGACGAAGAATCCGCTGCCCCGGGCGACCGTGTTGCCCTTGGCGTCAAAGGTTTCGATCGCGACGGCCGACGGCTTGATCCGCTTGACCAACTCGGGCAAGTAATCCTGCGCAGCCGACGTACCCGCGAAACAGGCAAAGATCGCGAAGATCAGGAAGATGGCTTTTGGCGGGAATTTCTTCATCGGATGCGACGTGGGAACAATTATATGTTCTTTCACGCGTGGCAACAAAGATTTGCCCAAAATTTACCGATTATTTGCACCGTGTCCGGAAAAAGTTAGAATCAAAGTACAAGGGGAAAATTATGAAGATCGCACTTGGGGCCGACCACGCAGGATACGAAGAGAAGGAAAAGCTGAAGGCAAAGCTCGACGAGATGGGGATTGCGTATGAGGACATGGGCACGGATTCGACGGAATCTGTCGATTACCCGGATTACGCTAAAAAGGTCGGCGAAGCGGTCTCAAAGGGCGAGTTTGACCAGGGAATTCTGGTTTGCGGTTCCGGTACGGGAATGGCGATCGCGGCCAACAAGGTGCCCGGCGTCCGTGCAGCCGTGGCCTGGAACGAAGAGATCGCCCGCCTCGCCCGAGAACATAACGACGCTAACGTTCTCTCGCTCGCGGCCCGCTACATCCCCGACGAAGAGCAGAAGAAAATACTCGCAGCCTGGTTTGGTGCCAAATTCGAGGGCGGCCGCCACGAACGCCGCGTCGAAAAGATCGAGAAGATCGAAGAAGAAGAACGCGGATAATTATTACGCGAGAGCTTTCCGCAGAAACACGTTCAGCGGATATATCGCCCGCGCCGTTTCGGCCGCGTGTTTCGAAAAGTCGGGCGAAGTCAGAAATTTGTCGTCCGCGACGTCGGTGACCGCAGTAAAGCTCTTGAGCTTGAGATATTCGATCGCCGGGTCGTCCGCTTCGAAGCCCTTCGGAACCGTCTTTAGGCTCTCGCCCCGAAGTTCGCCAAATCGCTCCCTAAACTCTTTACTTTCAACTACTTTCACAAACTCATCGCAATCCCGGGCGATGGCGTTCCGGATCTTCAGCAACTCCGGGCTGTCCGGCGAATGCTTGCCGCCCGCTATGAAACTGGCCGACGGCTGGACGTGAAAATAGTAGCCGGGCTCGACGGGTTTGCGGCCGCCGGGAGCGATGTATAGCGACAAATTTATCTTGTACGGACTCTTGTCCTTAGAAAATCGCACATCCCGATAGATCCTGAAAACGCATTTCCGAGGGTCGAGGCCATAGACTGCCTCGTCAAATTTCGCGATCTCGCCGATCATTTTTCCCGCAAACTCGACCATGTTCGCATGGGCGTCCTCGTAAAGTTTCTTGTTTGTCTGAAACCAACCGCGGTCGTTGTTCTTCGCTAACTTTTTGAGAAATGACAATGTGCTGCTGTCGATCATAGTGTTTTGCTCTTCACGGTCCGTATCGATCCGCCGAAACCGGATGAACCGATTCGGCATTTGAGTTGCCGTTTCCTGAGGCGTAAGATTATCGTACAACAACATTCGTACCAGGAGGGAATATGGATTATTGCGAACATATCTCGGCGATCGTCCCCGTCACGCCCAGTGCCGACGGGTGCGAAGATTGTTTGAAGATCGGCGGGCATTGGCTGCACCTGCGGCTGTGCGAATCGTGCGGACACGTCGGCTGCTGCGATCAGAGCCCGAACCGTCACGCCACAAAACACTATCACTCGACAAGACATCCGATCATCAAATCGTTTCAACCGGGTGAGGACTGGGGTTATTGTTACGTTGACGAGCTGTTTTTTGAAGAGCTGCCGGAGTCGAACGAAAGATGACAAGTAATATCCTGCTTCAGACGACCATTCCGTGCGTTGAGGATGACTGGCACATCGGGCGGTTCTCATTGATCAGACAACACCTCGAATCACTGCTGGCAGACGACGGTTCACCTTCATACAAGGTGACTGCCCGCGACCGCGAAGTAGATGAGGCGGGCAATGATATTGTTCTCAGCCGTTTGGGCGAGAGCGATTTCGACGAGCTTTGGCTTTTCGCGGTCGATACCGGCGACGGCCTGACCGCGACTGACTGTGCCGGCATAACGCAATTTCGGCAACGCGGCGGTGGCATATTTTCGACTCGAGACCATTTCGATCTTGGGTCGTCACTCTGCACGCTCGGCGGTGTCGGCGCGGCGCATTATTTTCACTCCAAACATCCCGATCCCGACGAATCACGTCGAACCCGCGACGACGTCGTGACGGCCAGTATCGATTTTCCGAACTACCACTCCGGCGCGAACGGAGATTTTCAAGAGATCACGCCGGTGGGTGAACTTCACGAATTGCTGCGGCGTTCAGACGGCTCGCCGATCCGCTATTTTCCGTCGCATCCGCACGAGGGCGGCGTCGGTGCTCCGGCGGGTGACCCAAATGCCCGCGTCGTCGCGACCGGTAAAAGTAAGGTCACCGGGCGGGCGTTCAATCTCGTCGTCGCAATGGAATCATCGGCCGATGCGCACGGAAATCAGCTCGGCCGGGCGATCGCCGAATCGAGTTTTCACCATCTCGTGGATTACAACTGGGACACCGACGCGGGCTGCCCGACATTCCTGGAGGAGCCGCCGGGCGACGGATACAAGCGAAACCCTTCGGCCCTCGATGATATAAAGAGTTACGTCGCCAACGTCGCAAAATGGCTAAACCCGCGCACGGATCGACGATGATTGTTTGATCTTAACCGCCGCAAACGAATATATGACAGAGAGAACCTCGCTGTTTCCCGAGATGCCGCTCGACGCATGGCGGCCGACCAAGAACACACTGCATCTTTATCTGCAGATCGTCGGCAAGATCCGTTTGAAGACGCATCCCCGCGTTAATCATTGGTGGCACGTGCCGCTGTATGTGACGCCGCGGGGCCTCTCGACCCGGACGATCCCGTTCGCGGGCGGCAATTTCGAGATCGAATTCGATTTTCACCGTCACCAGCTTGAGATCCGCACGAGCGATGGCCGCGTCGAGGATTTTGCGCTTTATGACGGCCTGACGGTCGCTGATTTTTACGCAAGCGTGTTCGCCAATCTTGCCAAACTCGGGATCAGGGCCGAAATAAAGGCCGAGCCCTACGAAGCCCCGTCCACGACACCGTTTGCCGAGGACCACGAGAACAGCTCGTACGACAAGGAATATATCGAGCGTTTTCATCGGATACTGGTCGAGGTCGACGACATCTTCGAGGAATTTCGCGGCCGTTTTTGCGGCAAATCGACGCCCGTGCATCTTTTCTGGCACAGTTTTGACCTCGCGCTGACACGGTTTTCAGGGCGGCCTGCTCCGCCGATTCCCGGAGCAAATATGGTCACGCGCGAGGCGTATTCGCATGAGGTGATCAGCTTCGGATTCTGGTTCGGCGACGACAAACCAAACAGCGTCGCCGCCCCGGCATTTTACTCATACACCGCTCCGAAACCCGACGGCCTCGAAAACGAGCCGCTGAAGCCAGACTCCGCGTTTTGGACCCCCGATGGCGGAATGGCGCTGCTGATGTACGACGAAGTCAGAAAAATGGACGACCCGCGTGCGGCAGTGCTCGAATTTCTGGAGAGTACCTATCAAGCCGGCGCGAAACGGGCGGATTGGGCAGTAGAGAATTTTCAACTCCGAAAGCTATGACCGTGCGAGGTAGATAATAAATGTCTGATCTTAAGGTCTTCCAATGTCCCAACTGTAAACAGTTCATTAACAACCTTTCGAGTGTTTGCAAATACTGTTCGGTTGAGCTTGATCAGACAATGATCTCCGGACTGGTCGAGGGACAGGAACGCGTCGATGTGGCGTATAATTCCGCGAGCAAGCTTCGCATATTAGCCGGAGGAATGTGGGGCTTGTTTTTTCTCAGCTTTGTTCCTTTCATCGGTTATGTCGTTGGTTGGATCTTCTATGTAGTGGTGATTCTCATCCCAGTAATGCTGGTCGTATGGTACATTCGATTCGGCAATATCAGGACGCTTGATCCGGAATTCAAAACTGCCCGAAAGTATCTTTTCTCTGCATTTTTTATCTGGCTCATCTACCCTGCATTGCTATTGACAATTACACTAATTTTCGTGGCACTAGCGCTCATTTCTGCAAAATATAAATGATAGACCTCCGCAGCGATACAGTAACAAAACCCTCCGACAAGATGCGGGCTGCGATGGCAGCGGCGGAGGTCGGTGACGACGTTTATGGCGAGGACCCGACCGTTATTCGACTACAGGAGCAAGCGGCTGAGATCTTTGAAAAGGAAGCTGCGCTGTTCGTGCCGACCGGCTCGATGGGCAATCAGATCGCCGTCAAACTGCATACAAGACCCGGGCAAGAGGTCATCATTGAGGCTCGCGGGCACATTTTCAATTATGAGATGGGTACGCCGGCCGTCTTGTCGGGCGTGATGATGCGGCCAGTTAGTAGCGGCGACGGTTCGGGCCACCTGACTTGGGATGAGATCGCGTCCGCCTTGCATATCGGACAGCCGTACTACACCAGCCCAACCGGCCTTATCTGCCTCGAAAACAGCCATAATTTCGCCGGCGGCAGTGTAATGACCGTCGAACATTGCGCCGACATTTGCACGCATGCGCACGCCGCCGGCCTGCCGGTTCATATGGATGGCGCGCGTATATTCAACGCCGCCGCGGCTCTCGGGTCGTCAGTTGCCGATCTGACGCGGCATTGCGATTCGGTCCAGTTCTGCCTGTCTAAAGCTCTCGGGGCACCGGTCGGTTCAGTGCTGGTCGGATCGAAGGACTTTATCGCGGAGGCACGCGTCTGGCGGAAACGCCTTGGCGGAGGGATGCGGCAAGTCGGCATTCTCGCGGCCGCCGGAATGATCGCACTTGAAGACGGCCCGAAACGGCTGCACGAAGACCACGCCAACGCCAAAGCCCTCGCCGTCGGCCTCACGGATATTCCCGGTGTCGCGATCGACGTCGAAAGCGTCGCGACCAATATCGTAATTTTTGACATTACCGGAACCGGCAAGTCGTCGGCCGAGATCGTCGCTGCTCTGAAAGACGCCGGCATTCTCGCGATCGGTTTTGGGGACGTGATCCGAATGGTGACGCATTGCAATGTTTCGGCGGAGGACGTCGGTGTGACGGTGAAGTATTTGAGGACGTATTTTGCTTAGTTTCGCTTTGCAACTTTGCGGAAGAAAATTCCCGCAAAGTCGCGAAGACGCAAAGACAAGCATTTAACCGATGAATATCGAGCAACTCCGCAAATTTTGCCTTTCATTCCCTGGAGCGACCGAGGATATTAAATGGGGAGCGGACCTCTGTTTTTGCGTCGGGGCGAAAATGTTTTGCGTGACCGGAGCCGACTCGAACGCAAGCGGCCTTTCGCTGAAATGCACTCCGGAAAAGTTCACCGAGTTGATCGAACGCGAGGGCATCGATCCTGCGGCGTATGTCGGAAGGTACAAATGGGTCCGCATCTCGAAACAGGCTGCGGTTTCGGATCCGGAACTAAAAGAACTTGTCGGGAAGTCATACCAACTCGTTTTTGATAAAC
Organism: Acidobacteriota bacterium; assembly: GCA_029781855.1. GTDB lineage: Bacteria > Acidobacteriota > Blastocatellia > Pyrinomonadales > Pyrinomonadaceae > OLB17. The sequence continues at coordinate 10,114 of JAKOVX010000129.1, forward strand.
TACCGCCCAAGATCAAGAAAACGATCGGCTGACACGATGATCATTGCTATTGACGGCCCAAGCGGAGCGGGCAAATCTACACTGGGCAAAATGCTCGCGAAAAAACTGGGCCTGCTGTACCTCGACACGGGTGCGATGTACCGCGCGGTGGCACTTGCCGTAAAACGGGCGGGAGTCGGTTTTGACGAGATCGAGAGGGTCGCCGAAATTGCCGAAAACGCGAAGATCGAACTTGTTGGCGAACCCGACGCTCTCAAGATATTTCTCGATGGCGACGACGTTTCCGTTGATATCCGGACGCTCGAGGCGGCTCAGGCTGCGTCGATCGTTTCGACGATCTCAGAGGTCCGCCGGATCATGGTCGAACACCAGCGGGCGATCGGACTCGCGGCTCCGAAAGGCTGCGTACTTGAGGGCCGCGACATCGGCAGCGTCGTATTTCCCAACGCCGATATCAAATTTTTCCTGACCGCAAAACCCGAGGCACGGGCGAAACGCCGTCATACCGAGGACCAACTAAAGGGCCGTCTGACGACCTACGAACAGACGCTAGCGGAGATAAACGAACGCGATCAGCGTGACGTTTCGCGTGAAGATTCGCCGCTGACGATCGCCGAGGACGCGGTCGTCATCGACACGAGCGAACTCGACCTGACAGAGGTGTTCGACCAGATCCTCGCAAAAATAAGCGAGCATCGTACGGCAGCGGGATAAAAATTTGACTTGATTCGGCCCAATGGCTAATATTGAAAGTTGCTTTTTGATATGCTCCCGTAGCTCAGTTGGATAGAGCAACAGCCTTCTAAGCTGTGGGTCGCACGTTCAAGTCGTGCCGGGGGTAAAAACTTTGAGATTTCTGATCACCGGTCAGAAATAATAATGGCGGCTATAGTTCAGCGGTTAGAGCGCCTGATTGTGGTTCAGGATGTCGTGGGTTCGAATCCCACTAGCCGCCCCATTTTCCTTCCGTTAAATACTCCGATAATTATTGCGTTGGTCTTTGAGATCGCAAAATAATTCTCATGCGAACCGTATTTCTGGTTCAGCCGGAGACACTGTTCTTATATAGCCGAATTGATGACGAGAATGCGTGAATCTAAAATTATCGTCTCTGCGATCCTGCTCCTGATCGCCGTTGCCGCGGCTTTCGGGCAGAAGACTTCGTCGCCGTGGGCCAAGGGCGAACTGCTCGTGAAATTTTCCGACGGAGCTGAAAGCTCATTCGCCCGAGCGGCAAATCGTGCCATCGGTGCCGAAGTCCTCGAGGATCTCGGTGATCCGCGTTGGCAGCGGGTCAAACTGCCGGACGGCCTCGCCATCGACAAGGCCATCTCGCGTTACAAGGACCTCGACGGTGTCGAATACGCACAGCCGAATTACTATTATCATCTGCTGAATACGCCGAACGATCCGCAATTTGTCAGTACCGGAATGTGGGGGCTGACCAAGATCTCGGCGCCGCTTGCCTGGGACCTGACGACCGGGAGTTCGAGCGTCGTGGTTGCGGATATCGACACCGGAATGTTGTACACGCACCAGGACCTCGCGGCAAACGCGTGGGTCAATCCGGGTGAGATCCCGAATAACGGGGTCGACGACGACAATGACGGGTTTGTCGACGATGTGTACGGTTGGGACTTTTTCTACAACGATTCCAACCCGATCGACGACGCGGGCGGCCACGGAACACATACCGCCGGGACGATCGGCGCCGTGGGTAACAATGGCCTCAACGTCGTCGGCGTAAATTGGAACGTCAAGATAATGCCGATCAAGATCTACAGCCCGGCGGGCACGGATTCGACATCGGCGATGCTGGTCAACGCATACGCTTACATCAGGATGATGAAGCTTCGCGGTGTGAACATCAGAGCGACGAATAATTCGTACGGCAATTGCGGCGAGGCGTGCGGCTACGACCAGGCGACCAAGGACGGGATCGACGCGATGGGTGATGCTGGGATCGTTAGCGTATTCGCGGCAGGGAACGACAACAACAATAATGACGTAAATCCGGGGCCGTCGTATCCGTCGGTTTACACTTCACCGAGCATCATCGCAGTCGCGGCCTCGACCTCGAGCGATTCGAAGGCTAGCTTTTCCAGTTATGGAGCAACGACGGTCGATCTGGCCGCGCCGGGTTCGGGCGTTCTCAGCACCTATAATACTTCGACGACAGCGACGGCGACGTTGAGCGGAACCTCGATGGCGACGCCACACGTGACCGGTGCGGTTGCATTGCTGTCTGCGTACAATCCCGATCTCTCGGTCGCATCGCTCAAGGCGACGATCCTGAACAACGTCGATGTGCTTGCAGCCTGGAACGGCCTCGTGAAGACCGGCGGACGGTTGAACATAAATCAGGCTCTCAGGAACCAGACGGTGTGTTCATTCGACACGCCGACCAGTTCGTTCCTCGCCCCGACGAAGGGCGGAGTATTTACGGTAAATGTAACGGCCGCGGCCAATTGCGACTACTTCGTCAAGAGCCCGGTACATTGGATAAAGATAATGTCGAACGACACGATGAGCGGGAGCGGAACGGTCACATTCAGGGTTACTACCAATCCGACGATCACTCGCTCGGCGAATATCAATATCGGCGGCCAGGCGTACACGGTGACCCAGAGCAGGAATTGAACCGAAAAAAATATGACGGCATTCCAACTTTTGTGAGCCTAGTGACGTCTAACCAAGTTGAAAAGGCTGAAATTATAAGGTTTTTCAGGATTTGCTGGTCGATTTGTACTTTAAAGATTCTGTTGCAAAAAACGGTTCGATGATAGTAAAATCATGGATGCTAATCATTTCGCCTTCTTTGCCGAAACCATTTTAGCCACTTTTTCTAATAAAGGGAAAATATAATGAAATACCTCTTCTATGTTAGCCGCAATATAGCTGTTTTGGCTGCGATCGCGACGCTTTTCACCCTCACGGCGTATCCACAAGTGTCATTGCGCAAGGCAATGGACACCGATGGTGACGGAAAGGCCGACTTGTCGATATTTCGTCCGAGTTCGAACACTTGGTACATAAACAAAAGCGGCGGCGGATTTACGTTCCAGAATTTCGGCCTGGCCAATGAAGACTACATGACGCCGGGCGATTATGATGGTGACGGCAAAGGCGATATCTCCGTTTGGCGTGATACGACAGGCGTTTGGTACAGGCTCAACAGCAGCGACAGCACGTTTTCGGCCGTTTCGTTTGGCTTAACAGGAGACGAACCGGTCGCCCGCGATTATGACGGCGACGGCAAGACCGATGTGGCTGTTGTTCGACGCTCTAACGGAGCCATGATCTGGTACGTTTTGAAAAGCAGCGATCAGAGTTTTAGTGCAGCACAGTTCGGATTGTCGACAGATTATACGGCACCTGGTGATTACGACGGTGACGGTAAATTTGACCTCGCGGTTCAACGCCCGGGTGCAACGGCAACGTCGCAGGGGACTTTCTACGTACTGCGCAGCAGCGATTCGGCACTCGCAGTTACAAGTTGGGGATTCAGCAATGATCTAGTGGTTCCCGGAGACTATGACGGCGACGGCAAGACCGATGTTGCTGTCGTTCGCGAGGGCTCAACACCGACATCGAATCTCGTCTGGTACATATTGCGTAGCTCCGATGGCCAGTTGCAGGCTGCCACCTTTGGTTTGACCGGTGCTGATCTCATCGCTCAAAACGATTACGATGGTGACGGCAAGACGGATATCGCGATCTGGCGTGATTCAACCGGGACTTTCTATATACTCAAGAGTTCGGACGGGGGATTGATCGTGAGCCAGTGGGGCTCGCCGAACGATTTCCCAGTCGCGGGCTACGACACTCACTAATTTCGCCTAACTGGTTATTCTAAAAATGGTTGACAGCCTTTGTGCGGTCAACCATTTTTGTTTATTGGCATCAATTGTAGTAATTTTTGATTGTCAAAATGTCCGATCTAGCTCAAACCATTAGCGAAGTCTTTCGGCAGAAAAAGGTCGTCATCGTCGGCGATCTGGTGGCTGATCAATATTTGAGCGGCACGATAGACCGCGTGTCCCGCGAAGCACCGGTTTTCATTTTGCGGCATGATGAGACCGTTACGCTTCCCGGAGCGGCGGCGAATGCCGCAGCGAACGTTGCGTCGCTTGGCGGCCGGGCGGTCGCCGTTGGTTTGGTCGGTGACGACGCGAATGGACGGGAGCTGAGCAGCAAATTGGATGAGTGCGGTGTCGAGACCGGTTATGTTATCGCGAGCCGAAACGTCACGACCACGACCAAAGTCCGCATTCTCGCCGGGCAGGTTCACGCCGTGCGGCAGCAGGTGATCAGGGTCGATTACGAAAATTCCAAACCCATCGCCGACGATATCCGGGCTGCTCTGATCGCAAACCTGAGATCGGCGAGTGAAGACGCGGATGCCATTATCGTATCCGACTACAATTACGGCGTCGCGGATCACGCATTGTTTGAGACTGCCCTGGAGATCGCCAGAGAGCGCGAGATACCGATCACGGTTGATTCGCGGTTTCGCCTCGCCGAGTTTCAACAGGCGACCTCAGCAACGCCAAATCAGGAAGAGGTCGAGCAGCTGCTCGGCAAGGGTTTTTCGGCCGCCGACTGCGACCGACTGAGAGAAAGATTCGGGCTCGAGGCTTTGCTTGTGACAAACGGCAGCAAAGGAATGATGCTCGTCGAGGCCGGCAAGCCGTACCTGCAGATCGACGCCGTCGGTTCGCCCGAAGCGGTCGACGTGACCGGTGCCGGCGATACGGTGATCGCTGTCTATTCGCTCGGACTCGCGTCCGGCCTTTCTTTTGCCGATGCCGCTCGGATCGCGAATCACGCGGGCGGCCTCGTTGTGATGAAAAAAGGAACGGCGACCGTCTCGCTGGACGAATTGATCGCTTCGATGCGGGCCGACGGCGGCTTCTCAATGTCGAAACCGGCGGTCTAAGAGGATAATTGATGTCGGAACACGCCTCTCCGATTTTGGAGCGCAATGAATTGATCGAGGCCCTCGAGGCCGAACGTGCCGCCGGTAAACGGATCGTGCTCGCGAATGGCTGTTTCGATCTCTTTCATGTCGGCCACGCCCGATATCTCGCCGGTGCCCGAGAGATCGGTGACGTTCTGGTGGTTGGCGTCAATTCTGACGAGCAGGCTCGGGCATTGAAAGGCGAAGGCCGGCCTATTCATCCGGCGGCGGAACGTGCTGAGCTCATCGCCAGCCTCCGAAGCGTCGATTACGTGACGATCTTTGACGAGCCGACCGTGACGGAACTCATCCTCGCGATCCGACCCGATTTTCACGCCAAGGGCACCGACTACACGGTCGACAGTGTGCCCGAACGCGAGGTGATAGCCAGCGTCGGCGGCCGGGTGGCCATCGTCGGCGACCCGAAGGATCACTCTTCAACCGACCTCATCAATGCGATCGGAACATCCTCAGGTATACAAACGATCGATTGAGCACGGACCCCGCGATGTGGCAAGCCCGAACAAAGGACGAACTGATCATCGAGGTCTGGGAGAAACTCGATTGCGAGAATGTCGGTGCCGTCGAGATCGAAGCGATCGAGGTGGTCGTCGCCGACAGGTTCGGCCCTGCGGCTGTTGATTCGCCGATGGTCATCGCGAGGCTCCTCGCGGACGAGGGAGCGGAACTGCGGCATTCGGAGATCATGGATCTCTGGGTCCGTCGCAACGCCGAGACCGCATACGATGCCGCACTGCGGAACATCCTGCGTCTGTCGGACCTCAGATCCGCCTTGGCGACGCTCAGAGATCTTGAGAACCTGCGGCGAAAGTATGCCGCGGACAACGACAAGGAAGGCCTCAGGCTCGTGCGTGAAACGGCACTTCGCGGCAAACGCTCGGTCAATGAGATCGCCGCTAAGCCCGCTGTCGACGATATGACCCGATCGGTAAATGTCGAGATCTCACAGTGGTTTTCTGTCTGGCTGCAGACGCCGGATTTTTTTGCCGACTGGGTCGAATTGCGGCAGCGTTCTGCCGAGTTTGTTGAGAGATTTGGCCGCATCCGGCCAGCGGAAGATCAATAGTGCACCGATTTTACGCCCCCAAAACCAGTGTTGAAGGTGATCGGGTTACGCTCGGCGAGACCGAGTCTCATCATCTCCGCGATGTTCTCCGGCATTCCGTCGGCGACGAGGTACGGGTTTTTGACGGCGAAGGCGGCGAATATCAGTGTCGAGTTGAGGCCGTCGCCAAACGGTCCGCGAACCTCTCGATCATCGCCCGCGTCGAGCCGTCCGCTCCCGAATCTTCGCTCGACCTGACGATCGCGGCCGCCCTGCTCAAAGGCGAAAAGTTCGACCTGGTAATAAAGAAATGCGTCGAGCTTGGCGTCACGCGGCTCGTTCCGTTGATCACGCAGCGTTGCGATGTCCGCCCGAAGGACGGAGCGAAAAAGGGCGAACGCTGGCAAAAGATGGTGATCGACGCTTCACGACAGTGCGGCCGGGCAACGCTGATGGCGATGGATGAGCCTGTCGAATTCGATAAATTCGTCAAAAACGGGCCGACCGACGGTTCTCGGATCATGTTCTCGGAACGCGAGGGCCGCGAGTTCGATACACAGTCGCTGCCGAAAAAGATAACCGCCTTCGTCGGACCTGAAGGCGGTTGGGATGATCGTGAAATTACCGTCGCGACCGAGAACGGAATTGATGTCGTAACGTTCGGCGGCCGTATTCTGAGAGCCGAAACCGCGGCGATCTCGATCGCGACGATCCTCCAGCACAGGTTCGGCGACCTAAATTAGGTGCCTGATTTTGTTGATCTCGGCCGGTAATACGCGTCTCCACGCTGCGTCATCTTTGCCTTCTCGGCAAGGGTCTGGAGCACGGAATCGAGCAATTCCTTATCGCTCAGCCGGAAATTCGCCAGACCCTTCACATCCACGTCCGGGTCATCGAACTGGACAACCAAATATCGCCGTTTTTCTTTGATGAATCCCGCGAGGCCCGCACCCGGAAGCGGAATGTATTTGACCACGTTCCCGGCGGTCGAAGTCACCGATTGCGATTGCGGGTAGATCGAAAGGAGAGAACCGAAAGGTATCGAAAAAAGTTCCTTTCCGTCCTTACCGATGAAAACGAAGCGTTCGTTTACGTCGTCAAACTTGAGCGTACCGTCCTCTTTCTTGTCGAAACCCATCATTCCGCCTTCGTACTTTGCCGGAAAGCTTTCGGGTGCGGGCTTGACCGCCCCGGCGTTACCCGACTGAGTAACCGGCCGCGGCTGGGCAAATGCAATAAAAGTCAGGCCAAGGACGAAAAACGACGCAAAAAACAACTTTTTCATTAGTACCTCTGGATCTCAACTACTAGCAAATCGAACCGAATTGATCAGGACTAAAGTTATAGACGCGCGGGAAGGCCGGTTGGTTGTCATAACGATGCAGACAGTTTTTTGTCGATGACGCCTGCAAGCCGTTTTTGCGCCAGTGCAACGTAATCGGCAGAGATCTCCGAACCGATCCAACGCCTTTCTAGCAGATGAGCGACCTTGGCGGTCGTGCCGCTTCCCATAAAGCAGTCATAAACGAGATCGCCCACGTTGGTCCACGTGTTTATCTGGTCTTCGACAAGTTGTTCCGGAAAAATAGCAGGATGCTCGAAGGCGATCTTGTCGCGGGAACTCGACGTTCCGACGTTGTAGTAGAAAATGTTGTTGACCTTTCGCTCCTTGGGGGCAACGTGGTCGTGAGCGAGGTCGTTGCGGCCGACCTTTGTTATCCGAAACGATTTGAACGCCTTGCCCTGCTTTATCGGCTGCGTGATCGGATTGAACGTCGCCGGCTGCCCTTTGCTGAAGCAGAACATATACTCGAACGACTGCCGGTATCGTTTGCCGCAATCGCTCGGGATCGGATTGTTCTTGGCGTAGATCATCGTGTCGTGCACGTTGAAACCCGCCTCCTGGAATGTGATCGCGTGGCGAAAGCTTGTAAGCGTCTCGTTGCCGCCGACGGTCCGGTCGCCGACGACCCAGATCACGACGCCGCCCGGCTTTGTCTTGGCAAACAGGCCGGCCGCGATATCCTCGACCGGGAAATGGTAGCCGTTGTAATCACGCAGGTCGTCGTAGGGCGGGCTCGTGATCGTCATATTCAGAAGATCATCGGGCATTCGCGATAACGTCTCGACACAGTTCTCGTGATAGATCTTGGATAATTCCATAGGTACTCAGATCGCAGCGGATCTTGAAATGAAATTCGCGGGCAATGCGAATTACGCGGGCCATTTGTCGATAAAATCACTCAGGAACGCCTTTTCGGGCTTTTCTATCTCAGTTTCGAGAAACTCGCGAAACTGCTCGAGCTCCATAAAATAAGCTTCTTCGGTCAGCAGGCCGACGAAATAGACAACGCGGAGCCAGACCAAATATGTGTTCAGCGTGTCGATCTGGTTGTACTCGACGATCTTGGTCAGGTCGCGTGCAAGCCAGAGGTCGGTCACCTGATCGCCTTTGACATCGATCTTGCCTGGGAATCCGCAGAGTTTTGCAAATTCGTCCAGCCTCGGCGTCATCGCGCCGCCCGAGAATTTCTTCAGCAGGTCGAGGTGAGCTTCGCTGTTGCGTGAATCGAAATAGTCGGGCCCTTCCCACGGCTTGTTCGGCCGCTCGTTAAATGCCGGCGCAGTGATCTCGTTGATGATCCCGCGTTGGACGAGAACCTGCAGATCAGATTCGGCCGAATTGTACCCAACCAGCTGCGGCCGGCGTTCGCCCAGGATATACAGAAAGCGTTCTATTATCGCCGCTTCGTCGACGTCATCCGACTCAAGCGGCAGTTTTGGCAGGGAATTGAGCGAAAACTCGATGACCGGCTCACCGTCGCGAAATACCGGCTTTCGCGAGAGGAACGCGATCGACACGACCCGCGAGAACATGTATTTGAGAAACGGCCGGGGGTTCTTTTCGGCGTCGTATTGCGGCGAATGTTCCCACAGTTGCTGCATCGCCTCGAGCTCGGTCGTCTCCTCAGGCAGGTCGAAAAGACGCTTCGAACCGGCTGCGTCGGGCACCCATTCGAGGTCAAAGTAGAGTACGAGGTCGTGGATCGGCGATTTTAGCATCCGGAGTTTTGGCCCTGACAGATCGGCGTGAAACGCCTTTCCGCCGGCCCGATTAGAAGCAAAAACACCGTAATTCTAACATATCGAAATTAAGGCTGGAAACCGGCGTGCGCTTTGTCCGAGCCAAACAGCGCAAGCCTCTGCTCGAACGCCTGCCTGACGATCGCGACGTCGTCGAGGAACGGCCGAAGTTCATCCATCCTCAGCGCCTGCGGCCCGTCCACGAGTGCCTTGCCCGGATCCGGATGAAAGTCAACGAGGATCATATTTGCTCCCGTGATGACGCCCTGTGCCGTTACATGCATTATGTCGAGGATGTTGTCGGAGCTGCGCGACCTGCTGCCGACCGAGTGAGAGGGGTCGACGCACACCGGCATTCGCGTAAGACGCTTAACGACGGGAACGTGGGCGAAATCGACCAAATTTCGGTGCGGGTCGCCGATATTGGTCTTCATTCCGCGCAGCCCGAAGATCACCATCTGGTTGCCTTCGCTCGCGAGATACTCAGCCGCGTGCAGCGATTCGTCAAGCGTGATCCCAAAACCTCGTTTTAGAAGAACGGGAAATTCCTGCTGGCGGCCGACGATCTTGAGCAGCTCAAAATTCTGCGTGTTTCGCGTCCCGATCTGCAGCATGACGCCGGTCGGCGAGCCGGTCTTGGCGAGGGCATCGCCGATCTCGTCCACGTGCTTTTCGTGCGTGACCTCCATCGCGATCACCTTGATGCCGTACTTGCCGGCGAGCTCGAACACGTACGGCAGGCAGTCCTTGCCGTGCCCCTGAAACGAATACGGGCTCGTCCGCGGCTTGTAGGCGCCCATCCGCGTGCAGACCTGGCCGTTTTCCTGCAGGGCCTTCATCATCGCCTCGACGCTCTCGGGCGAGTCGACGGCGCACAGCCCGGCGAAGACATTCAAATTGTCCTGGCTAAATGTCACGCCGTTGTAGGTGAAGTTGTTCGGCCGGCTGTCGCCCTTGTGCCGGCCGAGGACGCGATAAACCTCAGACACGCGAATGACGTGATCAACGCCCGGAAATCCGCGGATCTCTTCAACCGACAGCGCCGCCGTGTTCCCTATCAGGTGCAGTTCGGTCAACAACTTTTCGGTACCCTGAAAATTGTGAACAAGGATCTCGATATTCTGGAAATTCTTGACGTGGCTCTCTATCCGCTCGTATTCGCGGCTGGCCGTATCGATATTAGGTTTTAGGACGATGATCATAACTACAGTACTACTATCAAATTTTAATCCGAGGTTCCCAAATGCTTGGTCGAGTAACGCCCCAGGAAGCGGACGTCGACGGCATTTTCACGGATCTCATCAAGTGCTCCGCTCAGCTCCGCTGGATTTGCCGGAGCCTGAACGTCGAGGTAAAAATTGAATTCGCGCGGCGTGTCGCGGATCGGCAGGCTCTCGATCTTCAGCAGGTCGATGCCGCGGCGGACGAACGGCCGAAGGGCACGATGAAGCGAACCAGGCTCATTCGACAGACGCAATACCAGAGAGATCTTGGAGCCATCGCCGGAATCGTCCGGTGTCGTCGACAACAACGCGAAACGTGTGAAATTCTCGTTGTTGTCCTCGACGTGTTCGAGAATGATCTTGCCGCCGTAAATTTCCGCCGCCCGCTTGCTGCCAATTCCTGCCCGTGTCGGATCGCCGCTCTTGATCGCCCGTCGGACACTGCCCGCCGTGTCGTCGGCCGCTATGCGCTTGAGCCCCGGGTTTGCGGCGAAGAATTTTGTGCACTGCGCCAATGCCGCGGGGTGCGATTCAACGGTAGTTATCGTCTCGATCGTCGCGTCGTCGCAGCCGACCAAATAATGAGCGACCGGCAGAGATGTCTCTGCAATGATGAACAGCGAACTCTCGAGCAGCAGGTCAACGCATCGCTGGACCGAACCGATCAGGCTGTTCTCAAGCGGCGTAAGTATGAGGTCGGCCTTTCCGGACGCGATCGCCCGAAACAGCTCTTCGAACGTCGGCATCGAAACCGTTTCAAATCCTTCGCCAAGTATACCGAGAGCCGCCTCTTCGCTGAACGTCCCCCGTTCGCCGAGGAATGCCACGCGACTAACGCCCGAGATCCTGTCCACCAGCGGTTCTCGCCCCTGCTCATTTACGGCGTCTTTCCCGTATGTGACCTGCTGCAAATGGAGCGATTCGTCAATGATCCGCTGAAAAATGCTGTCAATGTTCGCATCGGTGAACGGGCCGGGATTCTCTTGCCGGAGCCTGGCGAGAACCTCGCGTTCGCGGAGCGGGTCGCACAATGAGGTCTCGGCAGTCGATTTGGCGGCACCGACCCGCAGAGCTATCGCCGCCCTCTTGTTGAGCAGACGGAGCAGTTCCTCATCGATCGCGTCGATCTCGGCTCTTGGGTTATTGATCTTCTCTTTGCTCATTAGCGGTCATACCAAGCCCTGATTGAATCGGCCGATCTATGCGGATTGATCATCGGTCCGGCCTGCGATGGCGGGATTATTCAAAGTTTTCTTATTGTGAAGATTATTAAATATGCTTATCACTGTCAACGAATATCGCGATTCGTGACCAGTTTAAGTCAGCTGGAACGGGATCCAAACGGACATCGAGGGAGAAAATACTGCTCCACGTCGACCGAGTATCTAACTTCTCAATTCGCCGACAAGGTACAGGAGTGTCTCTTCGCCGAGCACCCGAAAGGTATGGTAGGTCTCGGCCGGCATGAAGCTTCGATCGCCGGCCTCGAGGACGTATGAACCGCCGTCCTTGACCACGATCTCGACCGAACCTGAAATGACCCAGTGGCACAGTTCCGGCTTGTGTTTCCTCATTCCATAGATCCGCCCGGGAAATTCGGTCCACTGAAATACCGTATATCCCTCGGCAGCCAGTATGTGTCGAAGCATCGCAGGATTAGGAGCATGGACCGCACACCACTTTTCAACGCGAAAGTTCGGGGTCCTCATCGAATCACCTATCACCTGCTGAAAGACCATAATATCTTCCAGAGACGGGCTTGATTCAACCTGCTTCAACCCCGCCGAACCTTTCTTCCGCCCTGACTTTTGTCGGGGTTTAATAACCTTTTTGGGCTCTTTCTTCCTGACCATTGATTGACCAAAATGCCGGCGGCGAACTTCTGTCTGACCAAACTGCACACATTCTATCCGACTCCTCCGGTTGATGTCACGCATGTCCGAAAAGTCCGATTCGGCGTCCCGTGATACACACGATATTGTCAAACATCGCCTGATATGGGTTGCCGATGGACTTCAAATAATCATCGGATTATCCGTAAATCCAATGACTACAGTACTTAACAATTTCTGGCACGCTCATTGCCGTAAATAAAAGTGCAAATAAAAGAATCTCTCACGAATTTCATAAGGGGGAACGATGTTATGAAGAAATTGGTTTCGACAATAATTATGGCGGTAATGTTTGCAGTTATGATCCCGGTATTTTCGGGCACGGCTGTAGCTCAAACCCGATATTACGGCGAGCGAAGGAGTTCGTGCCGTGTTCACAAAAAGCGAAGCTTCTATCGGCGCCATCGTAATCTTTCAAATATTTTGATCGGTACCGGAGCCGGTGCGATCATTGGTGGATTGATCGGCGGACGTCGTGGCGTTGGCATTGGTGCTCTTGTAGGAGCAGGCGGTTCGGCTCTCTACACTTATAAGCTGAATCCTAAACGGCATAGATATTACCGCAATTATTAAGTTTCGGGAATGTCATTAATGGCCGGGCCGCGGCGGTTCATCCGTCGCGGTCTTTTTGCGTCCGGCCGAACCATTGTTTACCGACCGATGAACGGATCACGCACGAAATTGTCGGAACGGAACTGATATAGGATATTGCTCCGTCACCGGAACCGTCAATTATTCTCGTAAATTAAGGAATTACAAGGTTTAGTATTCTTTGGCACGCACATTGCCGTTTATCATTGCAGCGATGGCAGCGATGCCTCGAGACAGGATTTCAGGAGGAAGGAAAAATGAAAAAGATATTTGCAGCAATTATGATGGCGGCGATGTTCGCGGTGATGATCCCGGCGCTGTCCGTCACAACGTCGGCCCAGACCCGGTATTACCCGAGCAATCGACAAACATACGTTTATGGCCGGCCGAGTTTTTATCGCCGCCATCGTAACCTGATAAACGTCGCGATCGGAACCGGAGCCGGTGCAGTGGTCGGCGGAGTTGTCGGGGGCAAGAAGTGGGCCGGGATCGGTGCCCTTATCGGTGCAGGTGGAGCAGCTCTCTACACCTTTAAGATCCGTCCGAAACGGCAATTTTACTATCCGGGATACTAATCGTCTCCGATAGATCAAGTGTGAGGGCCGCGCCAGGTTTCGACCGGTGCGGCCTTTTCTAATTATCGTCGGTCACTGCTCCGAGGCTCGCGGACGATACCAATTTGGCGTATTTCGCCGCGACGCCGGACGTAAAGCGAGCGTCGGGAGGCGTCCACTTGGAGCGACGAGCAGCCAACTCATCATCCGTCAAATTTAACTGTAATAGTTGTTCGTCCGCGTCGATGGTGATCTGATCGCCGTCTCGAACGAGGGCCAGATTGCCTCCGACCGCTGCCTCGGGCGAGACGTGGCCAACGACCATTCCGTAGGTTCCGCCCGAAAACCGGCCGTCCGTGATCAGTCCGACCGAATCGCCAAGACCAAGCCCGATCAACGCCGATGTCGGCGCCAGCATTTCACGCATGCCTGGACCGCCCTTCGGACCCTCGTAGCGGATCACTACTACATCGCCGGCGGTGATCTGCCGTTTCAGGATCGCGGCCATACAATCTTCTTCGGAATCGAACACCCTCGCCGGGCCGGTGATCTTGCGGCTCTTTATGCCCGAAACCTTTGCGACTGCACCGTCGACAGCCAGGTTTCCGCGTAGTATCGCCAGATGCCCCTCCGTGTACATGGGATCCGCGAACGGCCTGATGACGTCGGAATTGGGGTGCAGTTCGCCCGAGACCGTGGACAGATTCTCGGCTACGGTTTTGCCGGTGATCGTCAGGCAGTCGCCGTGGATGAGGCCGTTGTCGAGCAGGATCTTCATCACAAGCGGAACTCCGCCCGCTTTGTGAAGGTCGGTCGCGACGTATCTGCCGGATGGCTTCAAGTCGCACAGCACGGGCACTTTTCGCCGTATCGTCTCGAAATCGTCGATCGACAGCTCTACTTTCGCGGAATGTGCGATCGCGAGCAGATGCAGCACGGCATTCGTCGAACCGCCGGTCGCCATCACGACCGCAATGGCGTTTTCAAACGCCTTGCGCGTCATAATCCGGCTCGGGACAAGGTCGATTTCTATCGCGTTCCGCAAAGCCTCAACCGAGCGGACCGTACTTTCGCGTTTCTCGTCGTCCTCGGCGGCCATTGTCGAAGAATAGGGAAGACTCATTCCCATCGCTTCGATCGCGGACGACATCGTATTGGCGGTGAACATGCCGCCGCACGAGCCGGCACCAGGACAGGCGAGCCGCTCGACCTCATAGAGTTCAGCGTCATCGATCTTGCCGGCGAGGTGCTCGCCGACGGCTTCGAAAGCGCTCACGACCGTTAGGTCCTTGCCATTGTGATGGCCGGCCTTGATGGTACCGCCGTAAACGAATATCGAGGGAATATCGAGCCTTGCGATCGCGATCATCGCGCCGGGCATGTTTTTGTCACAGCCGCCGATCGCGATAAGGCCGTCCATCTGCTGCCCGCGGCAAACTGTCTCGATCGAGTCGGCGATGACCTCACGCGAAACGAGGGAGAATTTCATCCCCGGTGTGCCCATCGAGATGCCGTCGCTGACGGTTATCGTGCCGAATACCTGCGGCATCATGCCTTGTACGCGGGCGGCGCCGATGGCCGCGTCGGCAAGTTTGCCGAGGCCCGCATTGCACGGCGTGATCGTGCTGTAGCCGTTCGCCACGCCGACGATCGGTTTGGTGAAATCGTCGTCGCCGAAGCCGACCGCGCGAAGCATCGCCCGGTTTGGTGCCCGCTCGACGCCGCTCGTCGTTACCTTGCTGATCCGGTTGAGCGCCATCTGCTAATTGACCTGCCGATTCACCAGCGTCTTTTCGCCGAGCCACGGCATCATCGCCCGCAGGCGCTTGCCGACCGTCTCGATCGAATGTTCCGCACCTTCGGCCTCGAGCCGTTTGAAATTCGGCTTGCCGCTCTCGCACTCACTCATCCACTCATCGGCAAACTCGCCGCTCTGGATCTCACCAAGTATCTTTTTCATCTCGGCCTTGGTCTGCTCGTTGACGATGCGGCTGCCGCGGGTCAGGTCGCCGAACTCGGCGGTATTCGAAACCGAATAACGCATATTTCCGATGCCGCCCTCGTACAGCAGGTCGACGATCAGCTTCATCTCGTGCAGACACTCAAAATACGCCATTTCCGGGGCGTAACCGGCCTCGGTCAACGTTTCAAAGCCCGCCTGGATCAGCGAGGTCAGGCCGCCGCAGAGTACTGCCTGTTCACCGAACAGGTCGGTTTCCGTTTCTTCCTTAAAGTTGGTTTCGATGATCCCGGCCTTGCCGCCGCCGATCGCGGACGCGTACGAGAGCCCGATCCCGCGGGTGTCGCCGGTCACGTCCTGATGAACCGCAAGCAAGCACGGCACGCCGCGATCCCGCAGGTATTCGCTGCGGACGAGATGGCCCGGGCCTTTCGGAGCAACAAGAAAGACATTCACGTCGGCCGGAGGCACGATCTTTCCGAAATGCACGCCGAAACCGTGCGCGAACGCGAGTGATCTGCCCGGCTTCAAGGCAGGTGCGATCTCATCGCGATAGACGCCCGGAGCGAGTTCGTCGGGCACGAGTACCATTATCAAGTCCGCCGACTCGGCGGCGTCACGGGTGTAAAGCACTTCAAAGCCCGCTTCTTTCGCTTTGTCCCAAGAACGGCTGCCGGCGGGCAAGCCGACGATCACGTTGCAGCCTGAATCCTTCAGGTTATTCGCGTGTGCGTGTCCCTGCGAACCGTAACCGATCACCGCGATCCGTTTGTCTTTGATAAGCTGCGGATCGGTGTCCGCATCGTAAAATACCTTCATTATTTTTCCTTCCCAAAAATTATTCTTCCGATGATTTATTCGGCTCTTCGCTCCGGTCGAACGGAGACAGTCGGTTGATGGCGACGCATCCGCTCCTGGTCACATCGTTCACTTTCAACGGTTTTAGCATCTCGATGAATGTATCGACCTTGTCTCTCGTCCCGGAGAGCTCGAGGATCATTCGCTCGTGCGAAATATCGACGACCTTGGCGCGAAAAATGTCCACGAGGCTCATTACATCTTGCCGTTCGGCCCCGGCCGTCACCGAAACGTCGATAAGTGCCATTTCGCGTTCAATATGTGGTTCGCTTGTCACCGCTTTGACCTCCCGGACGCGAGCCAGCCGGCCGCATTGTTTGACGATCTGCTCGATCGTGCGTTCGTCGCCGCGGGTGACGATCGTTGCCCGCGACCATTTTGGTTCGAGCGTTTTGCCGACCGAGATCGTTTCGACCACGTATCCGCGGGCACTGAATAACCCGACGATGCGGCTCAATTCGCCGGCCTCGTTGGCGACGGTGATCGAGATCGTATGACGTGTATTCCCAATAACCATTGATCGCCTATTTCAGGATCATCCGCAGCGAATCCTGCCCGGGCGGAATGATCGGGAACACGTTCTCTTCCTTCGAAACGACAATGTCGAAGATCGTCACGCCCGGATGGGCCAATCCTTCGCGCAAAACGCCTTCCAGATCCGCCGGCCTGGTCGCCCGCAAACCAAGTGCCCCGTAGGCCTCAGCCAGTTTCACAAAATCAGGCGAGATCGACAGATCGACCTCCGAATACGCGCGGTCGTAGAACATCTCCTGCCATTGCCTGACCATCCCCAGATAGCCGTTGTTCATGATCACGACCTTCAGCGGGATGCCGTACTGGATCGCCGTGATGATCTCCTGATTGGTCATCTGGAACCCGCCGTCGCCGACCACCGCAATAACCTGTGCTTCGGGCCGTGCAAGCTGTGCCCCGATCGCGGCGGGCAATCCGAAACCCATCGTCCCGAGGCCGCCGCTCGTGATCCATTGCCGGGAATATTTGAACGGATAAAATTGCGCTGCCCACATCTGGTGCTGTCCGACGTCCGTGACAATGATCGCGTCGCCGCCCGTAACGCGATGAAGAGCCTCGATCAGAGCTTGTGGTTTGATCTCGTCGTTGGAGTGTTCGCAGTTCATCGGAGCGGCCGCTTTCCAGCCTTCGATCTTTCGCCGCCAATCTTCACGCCTTTCAATGCTCGCGGCGATCACGCCCTCGCCCTTTTCCGATAAACACTCGATTATCGCGCGAAGCGCCGTCCGGGCGTCCGCGACGACCGAGAAATGCGGCTGCTTGTTTTTGCCGATGTTCGACGGGTCTATGTCGATATGGATGATCTCGGCGTTTGGGGCGAACGTCGCGATCTTGCCCGTAACGCGATCGTCAAACCGCACGCCGATCGCCAGAAGCAGATCGCATTCCGATATCGCCGTATTCGCCGTGTAGGTCCCGTGCATACCGAGCATGCCCAAACACGCCGGATGGGCCGACGGGAACCCGCCAAGACCCATCAGCGTCGGCGTGACCGGCACGTTCAGGATATCTACCAGATGGGTCAGATCGTCCGCCGCGTCGGCCGTCACGATGCCGCCGCCGACGTAAAGTACAGGCCGCTCGGCGGCCAAAAGCTTTTCTATCACGGTCCCGATCCGGTCGTGGTCGACGAATTGATGACTATTCGCGGACGGCTCATCGCCGCCGACGGCTTTCGTCCAGTCGCACACCGCCGCCGTCACGTCCTTGGGGATGTCGATGACGACCGGCCCCGGCTTGCCGGAGATCGCGATCCTAAACGCCTCATCGATCACCGAATCGAGCATTCGCACGTCCTTGACCAGATAGCTGTGTTTGACGATCGGCAGCGTCATCCCGAAGGTGTCGACTTCCTGAAACGCGTCGGTCCCGATCGTCGATGTCGGCACCTGTCCCGTGATCACTACCAACGGGATCGAGTCCATATAGGCAGTTGCGATACCTGTTACGGCATTCGTCGCTCCCGGCCCGGAGGTCACAAGAGCGACGCCAACCTTGCCGGTCGCCCGTGCGTAACCCTCGGCGGCGTGAACAGCACCCTGCTCGTGCCGAACGAGATAATGCGTGATCTCATCACGAAACCGCCACAGTTCATCGTATATATGCAGCACCGCTCCGCCCGGCAATCCGAAGATCGTATCGACACCGTTCCGGATAAGCCCGCGGACTATGATCTCGGCACCGCGCGGAGCGGCAGACGACAATGGTGCCGCGAGGGGAGTTACCGCTGCTCTTGCTTGTGCGACTTCGGTCATATCGTTTTCGAACGCCAAACGACGGCGATCAACGCTTTTCGCTCACGATAAATGCAGAAATGGAACGCAGGTGACCAAGTCTCGGGGTGTTTTCCACCTTGTCTAGATACCGCGATTCCATTCGATTGTACATTACTAAAACTTTTAATGTTGTAGAGATTATGACAATTATTTATAACTGTCAACATAAATATCATTAGCACCCGCAAAACAAAAATGCCCGGAGACAATGTCCCCGGGCACTCCCATCAGACCGAATTTTCCGATCAGAGATCAGTAAACATAGGTATTAGCCTGTATCATCGCGTCCGCGATCCGCTGGCGGGCGGCGATCGTGTTGACCGGCGAGTTGTTTTTGGTAAATCGCTTCAGGGCCACGATCAGGGTTCGGCCCTCGTCGCCTTCGGCAATCGCGGCAATGGTATTTTTCGCCTTGGCGTCGATCCGTTGGATCGCGTCGTTGCAGAACACCGCTGCCATGTCGATGTATCGTCCGGCGGCCTCCTCGCCATTCTTCTCGGCATACTTCTTCGCACGCAGAATAGCCGATTCCATCTGGTAGGCGTCCATGATAATGTCCGCGCAGTTGATCAGCACTTCCTGCTGTTCGCTGAGGGCCATCATGTATTTCTGTGCTGCGGTGCCGAGCACCATCAGCGCGACCTTCTTGGCGTTTTGTGCCAGTTTGGTCTCAGCGGCGAGCAGGCTCGTGTCCTCGTCAAACGACATTTGCGGATTGAGGATCTCGTCCATTAAACCCTTGGCGGCCTGAAGCAGCCCGAGCTTGCCCTTCATCGCACGCTTCATCAATTGGCCCGGAATGAGCATCCGGTTGATCTCGTTCGTGCCCTCAAAAATGCGGTTGATGCGCGAGTCGCGATACGCCCTCTCCGCCGGATAATCCGCCGAATAGCCGTAGCCGCCGTAGATCTGGACCATTTCGTCGACGACGTAGTCGAGCGATTCGGAGCAGGCGACCTTGTTGATAGACGATTCGACGGCGTATTCCTCGATCGACTGCAGTTTCGTCGCGTTGTCGGCGCCGTCGCCGATCAGATGGTCGATCATACCGACGGTTCGATACGTGATCGACTCGGAAACCCAGGTGCGGATCGCCATCTCGGCGAGCTTGTGCTTGATCGCGCCGAACGACGAAATGGGCTTGTTGAACTGGTGCCGTTCGTTGGCGTAGCGGACCGCTTCGTGAATGGCGAGTTTCGCACCGCCGGTGACCGAAGCACCGAGTTTAAATCGGCCCACATTGAGCACGTTGAACGCGATCTTGGCGCCGTCGCCGACGTTCCCGATAAGGTTGCCGACAGGGATCTTGCAATCTGAAAGAATGACGGCGGTCGTCGAGGACGATTTGATGCCGAGCTTATGCTCTTCGCCGCCGGGTCGACAATTGTCCGAACGCGGGACGAGGAAGCACGAGAATTTGTCCTTCTCGCCGTCAACCTTGGCGAAAACGAGATACACGTCGGCAAATCCGCCGTTGGTGATCCACATCTTTTCCCCGTTGAGGATGTAATGCTGGCCGTCGTCGGAGAGCTTGGCGACACATTTTGCGCCGAGAGCGTCCGAGCCGGAACTCGATTCCGTCAGGCAGTAGGCCGAGACGGCCTCGCCCGAGATGATCTTCGGGATCCACTCATTCTTGAGTTCCTCGGAGCCCCAGTAGAGTATCGGCAGCAGGCCGATCGAAGTCTGCGCTCCATACGTCGACCCGAAGCCGCTGCCGCGTCCGACCATCTCGGCGATGATCACGCCGGAGGTCTGGTCGAGCGCCATTCCGCCGTATTCTTCCGGAATGTTCGCTCCGAGCAGTCCGAGCTCGCCGGCTTTTTTGAGCAGGTCACGAGCGACTTCCCATGCATGGCCCTCGAGCGCGTCGAGATTGGGAACAACCTCGTTGTCGATGTATTCGCGGCAGGTGTCGCCGATCATCCGGTGCTCGTCGGTAAAATCCTCTGGCGTGAACATCTCAGCTGTGGTCGAATCAGCGATCAAAAACTCGCCGCCTTTTACATATTCTTTTTCCATTTGTGGTTCCATCGTTTTGCTCCTAAATCATTTTTAACGCAAAGACCGCAAGGTCCGCAGAGATTTTCCTAATCGAAATCGTTCGATCTCTAAGTTGAACTTCGCAAGTACCCGCAAACATATTTCCTTCCTCAGCGACCTTTGCGGTCTCTGCGTTAAGAACTCTTAATCCAAACGCTCAAATATTCCCGCCGCTCCCATGCCGCCGCCGACGCACATGGTGACCATGCCGTAGCGTTTGCCGGTGCGGATCAGTTCCTGCAGGACGGTCGCCGTCAATTTCGCACCGGTGCAGCCCAAAGGATGCCCAAGAGCGACGGCTCCGCCGTTGACGTTCACCTTTGACGGGTCCATTTCGAGGACCTTCATGACCGACAGGCCCTGGGCGGCGAAAGCCTCGTTCAGCTCGATGACGTCGATCTGGTCGAGCGTCAGGCCGGCCAATTTGAGCGCCTTCGGAATTGCGTACACCGGGCCGATGCCCATTTCCTCGGGCAGGCAGCCCGCGGTGGCGAATGAGACAAAGCGTGCCATCGGCTTGAGGCCGAGTTCGTTCGCCTTATCCATAGACATCACGACCGCCGCGGCGGCACCGTCAGACATCTGCGACGAATTGCCGGCCGTGACCGTGCCGTTCGCGTGAAAGACGGGCTTCAATTTCGCCAGTCCCTCGACGGACGTGTCGGCACGCGGGCCTTCGTCCTGGGCAAAAACGATCTCCTTTCGGCGGACGCGACCCTTTTCGTCGAATTCGTCCACAAAAACGTTCACTGGCACGATCTCGTCCTTGAATTTACCTTCGGCGATCGCCGCGAGCGCTTTGCGGTGCGAATTGTAGGAAAATTCGTCGGCCTGCTCACGGGTGATCTCGTATTTGCGGGCGAGGTTCTCTGCGGTCAAGCCCATGTTCAGATAATAGTCGGGATACGTGTCGACCAGGTGCGGATTTGGCCGCACGACGTTGCCGCCCATAGGTATCATTGACATTGTCTCGAGCCCGCCCGCGACGATAATGTCCGCTCCGCCCGTCCTGATTCGGTCGGCCGCCAGTGCGATCGTCTGCAATCCGGACGAGCAATAGCGGTTGACAGTCATCGCCGACGTCTCGACCGGCAAGCCGGCCTCGATCATCGCGGCGCGTGCGACGTTCATTCCCTGTTCCGCCTCCGGAAACGCACAGCCCATAATGACGTCGTCGATCAACGCCGGTTCCAGGCCCGGCACCCTTGCCACCGCGTCTCTGATCGCCGCCGCCCCGAGATCGTCCGGCCGCGAATTACGCAGCGTGCCCTTCGGAGCCTTTCCCACAGCCGTACGCACGGCCGAAACTATTACTGCTTCTTTCATTTTTGTTTCAAAACCTCGTCTTCACATTTTTGGCGATCCCGTCCTGCACGTCCGTTGAATTGGCGTCCACATTCCTTTAAGCCGGCCTGTTTTACAAACACATTCTTCAGATAAATATCCAACATTTCGTCTTTGTCGGCAGCCGTTTGGGCCTCGGACTTAAGACAACCGGATTGCATTACAAATGACTCTTCATTCTCAGGCGAAAACCGGGAAAGTCTGTACCGGTTAAACTCCTCATCAAAGTCAGCATAATTTAGCATTTTCAGTCCAAACAAACCGTACAAACCTGCTTCAAGCGTGCCGTCCGAGATGAGTTGCTTGAACGCATCCGGAGCCTGTTTTTCCTCGATCAGCACGTCCAGAAACCTCTCACCATCCGACGTACCTCCAGCGTAACCGACTGCACCTATCGCAAAAACCTTGACTTTCAAAAGCCCGTCATAGGCTTGCCTCCCGGGCTCGCTCAAGGACGCCGGATCAAATCGGTTAGTTTGAGCTGAAACAGTAACCGCGAACATAAGACCGCAGATCATCAAGACAAACGATCGGGCTAATCCAGTTACTGCTACTCTCATAATTCAACTAACCTTCAAGTGCCTTGATCTTCCTCAAAACCCGGTTAACATCCATCATCCTCGCCGTTCCCTCGCCGCCGCTGGTTGACCACGAGGCGAAGAGTGCCCAATAGTTGTGCGACTGCCAATATTGCTTTTCGGCATCAGGCCCCGACTTCAGATGATCGCCCCACGCCTCATAAAACTCGGCACGTGCGACGGTATTGTCGCCATACGGGTCAACGTCGGTGGATTGCGGCGTCGCATCGAGCATCAACGGCTCGGCCTCGGCAAATTTGCCCGCATTTTTCAATTCACGCCAGTCGCCCATACGATTTCTCGTCTGCTTCGCACTGCTTCATTTTTTTGCTTCACCGCTTCAGCAAAAATGCCATCCTCAATGTTTACGGAACTTTCACGTTGCTGAAGCGCTTCATCTGCTTCAGCGCTTCAGTGAAGCAGAGGCCAAATTTGCTCTATTCGATGGCGACATCGACCTCTTCGACGTAGAGGACGCATCGCAAAAGCGACGCATCGATCTCGACCAGGAAACCGCGTTTTCCACCGTTGATATAGATCCGGTCCAGATCGAATATCGTTTTTTCGACGTACACCGGCATCGAAAGCTTGGTCCCGAATGGCGACGTTCCGCCGAACTGGTAACCTGTCCATTTTGATGCACGGGCCGCGTCGGCGGGTTCCACGCTTTTGACGCCGATGTGCCGTGCCAGGTTCTTTGCCGAAACGTGCCGGTCGCCGTGCATCAGCACGATCAGCGGCTTTCGCTCGTTCGTTTCAAATATCAATGTCTTAACGACCGCGTGTTCGTCCACGCCCAACTGCTTCGCCGATTCGCCGGTGCCGCCTCTTTCAACGTAATCGTAAAGGTGCGGCACGAACTCGGCCCTTTTCTCTCGCAAAAACCTGATCGCCGGCGTCACCGGATAGTCGGTCATACGGTTTCCGGCTCTTCTTCGGCCGTCGGCAACTGACCCAGCAATCTCAACAACGGCGTTATCGTCAGGCCTTGCACAAATACCGAGAAAGCGACCACGCCGAACGTAACGAGCACGATCTGCTGCCTGTACTCAAAACTCTCGGGAATGCTCAACGCCAGCGCCAATGCCAACGCCCCGCGTAGTCCGCCCCAAAACAATATGTGCTGGTGCCGCGAATCGATCTTCCATCGCGTCCCGGCGAATACCGCTGAGAGCGGGTAGATCGCCACCGCCCGGGCAATGATCACCGCGGCTATCGCGACCCCGATCGTGATCAGCACCGGCCCGAAGTCCTGGTACGCCTCGTAAATGCCGAGCAGAACGAACACGATCGAGTTGGCAACAAAAGCCGCGAATTCCCAAAACGTCTCGATCGAATCTTCGCCCTTGCTCGAGATAAACCCGAACGATGTCGTATTTCCGATCAGCAAACCGGCCGTCATCGACGCCAGAACGCCCGACATATGGAAATGCTCCGCCAGCCAGAACGAACCGAATGCCGCGATCGTCGTCAACGCCAGTTCAGCCAGATGGTCCGTCGTCCGCCAGACGATCAGCAGCACGGCACCGGCAACCGCCAATCCGCAAACGATTCCGCCGACGATCGATTTCAGCATTAGCCATATCGCAGGCCCGGCGCCGACCGCGTCCCCCGAGGCAAATGCAAGTGCGACGACAAACGCGACAGCCGCGGTCGAGTCGTTAAACAGTGATTCGGCCTCGACAAGCAGTCTAAGCCGGCCCTCGACCTTTGCCTCCTTGAAGGTCGCGATCACCGATACAGGATCGGTAGCCGCGATCAGCACCCCAAGAAGTATTGCCGCCGCCCATGTCCAGCCCACCGCAAAGTGCATGATCGCCGCCGTGATCCCGGCCGAGAGCAGTACACCAGCCGTGGCGAACGTCGTGATCGGCAGCAGATCGTCCTTTAGCTCGCGCCAATTGATATAGAGGGCGGCCTCGAAGATCAGCGGCGGCAGCAGGACCTTGAACAGGATGTCCTTGCTGAGCGGTGCGTCGACGCTGAGGGGCAGGAACGTAATGGCTATCCCTGCGGCCACCAAACCCGCCGTGTACGGGATGTGAAGCCGTCGAGCAAGAATAGCGACGAGCGCGCCGATCAGAAGGATCACTTCGAGTTGTTCGATCTTGATATATTCCATTTTCAGATTTATCCGAAAATCTTATCACGACCTCGCGGCCGCAAATCTATTTTCAAAGATCCGTGGTTCCCAATTTCGGTCCTCCGCGTCGTTGCTCAAACCTGCTCAAACCGAAAACACGTCACCAGGTGATCGTTCACCATTCCGGTCGCCTGCATAAAGGCGTACATTATCGTCGAACCGACAAAGTTGAATCCGCGCTTCTTAAGGTCCTTCGAGATCGCGTCCGAAATGTCGGTCTTCGCCGGCACGTCGCCAAGACCTTCAGGCCGGTTGACGATCGGCTTGCCGCCGACAAACGCCCAAATGTAGCAGTCAAAGCTCCCAAACTCGTCCTGCACCTTCAAAAACGCCTTGGCGTTGCCAACCGCCGAAGCGACCTTCAAACGGTTGCGGATGATGCCCTCGTTGAGCAGCAATTCCGAGCATTCGGCATCCGTGTAGCGGGCGACCTTTTCGGGATTGAAATTGTCGAACGCCGCCCGGTAATTCTCACGCTTTCGCAGGATCGTGTCCCAACTCAGGCCCGCCTGAGCACCTTCGAGGATCAAAAACTCGAACAATCCGCGGTCATCGTGCAGCGGCACGCCCCACTCGGTATCGTGGTAAGGAATGTTCAGGTCGTTTGTTGCCCACGAACATCTGTTCATTTACTGTACCTTTTCGATCTTGTCGATCTCCATAAAGCAGGTGCTGCCGGGCACGACACTCACCTCGCCGGTAACTTGCACTTTGTCGGACAACTTGATCAATTCGCCGGTCGAATCATGGATCTTAAGATCGGAAGCTTTGTAGCTGCTCTCGAATTTTTCGATCTCGCTGGCACCGGTGCCTTGTTCGATCTCGGCTCCGAAAACCCGTGGCGAGCCGGGGTTTGCAACAAAATCGAGACTGCAATCCATACGGCCGCCGGTGTTCGAGCAGAAGATCGACCCATGATCGTCGAGATAGCCGGTCGTCGAAATGTACTTCTTCTCGTTGTCGGCCGAGCAAACTTTTGATAGTTCGACCGGCACGGCGTCCTTCTTGCAGCCGGCAAGCAAGATCATAGGAGACAAAATAAGCAAGCCTAAGAATATCCTCATTATTCCCTCCCAAAATAGACCTAGATCGGAAACCCTTCCGTCTCGATAACCCGTTTCGCCTGGCGGATGTGCCGCTTCGAATGTGCGACAACGATCTTGTAGCCGTCGCTCAGACGATATGTCATCACAGCCAAAAACGGCGAGGTGACGACCGTTTTGTCCCAATCTGCGTTCGCGGTTGCGGCGATCTTTTCGTTCAACTCGGCGTGGTGTACAACGAACCGCTCAACGATGTCCGCAGAGACGTCGCTCGGCGGGACGATCTTTTTTGACGGTGCCTTTACCTTTTTCGCGTCGTTGCTCAGCGTCTTGATCAAAAATCCGCCAAACATGCCGGTAAACGGCGACCAGTTCTCCCAAAATGAGTTTCGTCGATCGCCCGAGGCTATCTTGTCAAAGTCGCCGTAAAATTCCGTATTCGTCTTGATAATGTGTTCAAGACACTGCCCGACGCTCCAACCTGTCTCAGATGGTTTCCAGTTAAGCTGCTCGGGCGTCAGTCCGCCAAAAGTAGCCTTCGCGTCATCCGCGGCCGCCGATAGCTGAGTCGTAATGCCGTTTACGCGTTCTTCCATAAAATTAATTACGCAGCGGCTTGCCCGTCTTAAGCATCGCCGCGATCCGTTCCTGGGTTTTCCGCTCACCGCAAAGCGAAACAAATGCCTCGCGTTCGAGATCGAGCAGGTAACGCTCAGAGACGTATGCCTTATGGTTGATGTTGCCGCCGGTCAGGATGTTTGCCAGCTTTTTGCCGATCAGGACGTCGTGGTCCGATACGTATCCGCCCTGCTTCATTGTGTGCAGGGCAAGTTTTATCGCCGCTTGGGCAGATTCGCCGAGCACCATGATGTCCGTACGTTCGACCGGAGCGACAAAGCCCGCTGCGTCGAGGTTCAGGACCTCCTGCTTGGCGTCCTGGATCAGACGGTCGCCGTTCATCGAGATCGCGTCCGAATCGCGGAGGAAACCCCACGAGCGTGCTTCCTGAGCCGAGGTAGCGACCTTGCCCATGCCGATCGTCTCAAACGTCTTCTTGAGGAACGCGAGCGGGTCGGCATCCGGAGCCTTTGCCGCGGCGTCCATCGCACGCATCGTCATTTCCTTGGTGCCGCAGCCCGCCGGAATGACGCCGACGCCGACCTCGACGAGGCCGATATAGGTCTCAGCCGCCGCACGCGTTTTGTTGCCGTGCATTGCGATCTCGCATCCGCCGCCGAGCGTCAGTCCGTATGGTGCCGTGACGACCGGTTTGGACGAATATCGGAGACGCATCACCGCATTTTGCAAGGCATGCACCATCATATTGATATCGTCCCATTCCTCTTCCTGAGCGGCGAGCAGGAGCATCATAATGTTGGCTCCGGCCGAAAAATTGCCGCCCTGATTGCCGACGACGAGGCCCTTGAAATTTCTCTCGACCTCGTCGATCGCGAAATTCATCATCGAGACCGTGTCGCCGCCGATCGAATTCATCTTCGAGTGGAATTCGAGACACGCAACGCCGTCGCCGATGTCGATGAGCGAAGCTCCGGGGTTGGACTTGATCACGCCGGTGCGTTCCTTGATGTCCTTGAGGACCATCACGCCCGGACGTGCCGGCATCGGCTTATATTCGCCCGCGACGAGATCGTAGAAGGAATGATAGCCGCCTTCGTTCTTGTAGAAGCTGGTGACGCCCGACGCGAGCATTCTCTCGACGTTTGCCGGTATCGCCTGGCCCTCTTTTCGCATCCGTTCAACGGATTCAGGAACGCCGATCGCATCCCAAGCCTCAAATACGCCGATCTCCCAGCCGAAACCCCATTTGATCGCGTTGTCGATCTCGACGATCGTGTCGGCGATCTCGGGAATACGGTTCGCGGCATATCTGGAAACACGCGAGGTGGTTTTCCAGAGGAATTCACCAACGCGGTCATTGCCCCAAACCAGCGTCTTGACCCGTTTCGCCTGGTCCTCGATAGCTTTGGCGGCGTCGAGCGAAGGGAACTTGGTCTTGACCTGCGGTTTGTACTCGAAAGTATTGAGGTCGAGTTCGAGAATGACGCGTTTGCCCTCGGCGTCCTTCGCTTTCTTGAAAAATCCGCCCTGCGTCTTGTCGCCGAGCAGCTTTTTATCGAGCAGCGTCTGGATCAGTTCCGGCAGCTTAAAGACTTCGCGGTCCTCGTCGTCGGGCACGGCCGGATAGAGGTTGTTCGTGACGTGTGCGGTCACGTCGAGCCCGACGAGGTCCGAGGTGCGGAACGTCGCCGATGACGCGTGGCCTATCGCCTTGCCTGTCATCTGGTCGACCTCGGTCGGCGTAAAGCCCATTTCGATCATCTCGTGGATCGTCGCCATCATCCCGAAAACACCGATTCGGTTCGCGATAAAATTCGGCCGGTCCTTCGCCGGAACAACGCCCTTGCCTAACCGCTGATCGAGGAAACCTGAAACCGCACATGCGATCTCGCCGCTCGTTTTCGAGCCCGGGATGACCTCGACGAGCTTCATGTACCGCGGCGGATTGAAGAAGTGGATGCCGACGAAATGTGCCTTGAAATCGTCCGAGAACGGCTCCGCGATCGAGTCGATCGGGATTCCGCTGGTATTCGACGCGATTACCGCTCCGGGCTTGCGGTTCTTTTCGACCTCGGCAAAGAGCTTGTGTTTTATGTCGAGATTTTCAACCACAGCCTCGATGACGAAGTCACACTCTTTGAGTTTCGCCATGTCGTCGGTGAAATTGCCGGTCGTGATCAGCTTAGCGTTATCGCCGAGCATGAACGGAGCCGGTTTGAGCTTCTTCGCGGCATCAAACAGCGAGTTGACGATACGGTTCCGTACCTGCGGCGACTCAAGCGTGAGCCCTTTCTTCTCTTCGTCCGGCGTCAATTCGCGCGGAGCGATGTCGAGCAGCAGCGTCGGAATACCGGCGTTCGAAAGATGTGCGGCAATGCCGGCACCCATGGTTCCTGCCCCTAAAACGGCAGCTTTTGCAATGTTCATAGCGTCCTCAGGATCATATTTTTCAAGCGTTGAAAATACCGACGATTATAACTGAATGAGCGTTCATTCAGCAAGCCTTTATTTCACATTGCGCCTCAAGTTTGCTATACCTGAGCCACGTAGATGATCATTATGTCAACCTTTTGCAATACGGCGGCATCTACATTTTAGTTGAAAAGTTCTCGGAGAAAACGATGATAAGACTTGGATTATTGGGACTCTTGGTGATGGCCGTGCTTGCCGTGGCGGTTCCGGCGCAGGAATCGGAGATCGTCAAGAAAGAGCTCTCGCAAGCGGAGATCAACAGGATCATAAAGAAGGTTTCTGAAAACGAAACTGCCTTTCGCGAGGCCCTGACAGATTATGTTTTCACTCGAAAGGCCGCGGTAAGCACCCTCGGAATGGGCGGTCAGATCACCGGAACGTATCGCCGCGATTCATTTATGACGTTCAATAGTGATGGAGGCCGATTCGAAAAGATACTGTTCTCGCCCATTTCTACGCTCACCGAAATTAGCGTCACTCCAGAGGATCTTGAGGACCTCGGCGGCGTAAATCCTTTTGCGTTGGAACCGTACGCGATCCCGCAATACAATTTTGATTATGTCGGTGTCCAACATATCGATGATTTTGACCTGTATGTCTTTGACGTTACGCCGAAGGTAATGCCTGACCCCAAGAAGTCAAAGCTTCGGCTCTTCAACGGGCGGATCTGGGTCGATACCAAGGACTTGATGATTCTCAAGTCGAAAGGGAAGGCCGTGCCCGAGACCAAACAGAACAAATTTCCGATCGTCGAGACGACCCGAGAGCAGATCGATGGAAAATACTGGTTTCCCATCGACGCGAGGTCGGACGACACGCTTGTTTTTGACAATGGCCAGGTAGTGCGGCTTAGGATGCGGGTGAAATACAGCGACTACAAACTCGGCCGTACCGATGTCAAGATCCTCGATGACGTTGCGGATCCGAAAACGTCACCGTCGCCGACGCCAACGCCGCAGAAGCCATAATTTTCCGGAGCCGTTCAGAAATGAGCGGCTCCTTTCATTATTAGCGTCCGATCGAGATCCGCACGATGTGATCACCACCCCGCGATATTCCCGTTCCCGATCATAACTTTGAAGATCACGGGCGAATTCGCCAACAGGATCATTGCCCACGTCCGCCGCTTACGAATATCGTCCGCCAGGTAAAACATTCTCGGTGGGAAATAGAGGAGCAACGCTGAGAAGACAAGCAGGAAGAGACGTCCGGCAAAATCGGCAAGGCTCGAGACCCTGTCGAACGGAACGACAGTCATCAGATTCCAAATGACTTGAAAAAGGATCATGTTGACGAAAATGCAAATATCGCCGATAAGCTCTGAACTCGGGTCGCGCAAGAAAGCCGATCTCGGTTCGTGCTTCGGCGGCGAGAAATAACGATAGACGAGCACAGTGTGCGTGATCATCAGTGCCAGGCCAATAAAGATCGATGAAACGAATACCGCACCGCTAGGCTCGCGGTTGCCGTAAACAAATTGCATCAACCCGGCATTTACAGTTGAAAAAATAAGGGCCGTCAGGCAAAAGTAGAAGATCGGATTGAACAGGCATCCGCCCATTCCGGTCGAGGCTTCTTCGGCCATTCGACTTTCATCTTTGAGCCATTGGTAGTGATGCCAGCGTTTCAACGTTGCGCCGAGCGGAGGCAAGACCATTACCGCGACAGCTCCGAGAAAAAGCGTGACCTGCGAGAAAATATCACCATTTGAGGCTGACTTTGCGACTGCTAAGAATTCGCCGACCAGCAGCCTCATTAGGAAGATGTTGATGAGGAAGACAAAAATGTCGAGCAGCAGGCCGCGGTTACGTCGAGCGAATAGTAATGAAAATGCAGTCGCGGCGTTGAACATTATTCCTTGGCCAGTTCGGCGGCGATCGCCGCTCGGGTCTCATTTAGGACGGCCATTAATTCTGTATCCGGGTCACGTCCATCTGTCTCGATTGGCGGCAGAAGGACCATTTCGATCTCTCCTGAATAAGCGACTCCGGTTCGCTTGCCCATCATCCAGTCGGTGTTCCGGATCGCAACGGGAATGATCGGTGAATTCGTTTGGAACGCGAGGTGAAACGCGCCTTTCTTGAACGGCAGCAACTCGCCCAGCATCGCTCGCGTGCCCTCGACGAATACGCCAAATGAGTACCCTTTGTCCATCACTTCACGAGCCTTTTTCATCGACCTCATCGCCCGCTCAGGATTTGAGCGGTCGATCGCGATTATGTTGACGAAGTTCATGCCTTGTCCGAGGACCGGTACCTTCAACAGTTCGCGTTTCGCGACGAGACCCATCTTTTGTCCGGCGTAAAAGAATAGCGTTGCGGTGTCGAGATACGAACGATGGTTCGAAACGAAAACGTACGATCTGTTGGGGTCGACATTTTCAGATCCAGTGACTTTGACGGTTGCTCCACACGCTCTGAGCCAGGTGCGTGCTCCCCATTTCGCCAGAGGATAGAGCCACATTCGCCGATTTATGATGCCCAGAACGATCAGCGACGGCGTTGCGACGATCAGCAGCAACGAACCCGCAACAAACCAACTCCACCAATAACGAAGTTTGCCCGCAAACCGCGATTTGCTAGACTGCTTGACGGGAAACGTCAGTTTTTTATTTTCGCCGATAGTGGTTTCTGCCATAGGTTACCTGACTGCTAAGTCGCAGGATCGCCGAGAAAATGCCGATAAGATTATGAGTAATTTGCC
>JAKOVX010000138.1 GCA_029781855.1 Acidobacteriota bacterium
GCTAAAGCCGACCGAGAAAACGGTACCGCTGCACGGTAACGTTCCGCTCCCGAAAAATGCGAATACGTTCATCGTTCATATGGTCCAGGCAGGGCCGCTGGCGCGCAACCTCGACGATCTCGAGGTGCTTTGGAAAACGATCGTCGGCCCGCACGAGAGTGACCGGAATATTCCGGATATCAACTGGCGGCCGGCGGCAAAGGGCACCCTGAGCGAATACAAGATCGCGTGGACCGACGGCTGGCCGGACTTTCAGGCAAGCGGGCCGGTCAGCGACGCGATCGGCTCGATCGCCGCGAAGCTGAAGGAGAACGGGTGCAACATTGAAAAACGGATCCCGGATGACACGCTTCATCGCGATTCGCTCGAAAATTGGGTCGGTACATTTCCGTACGTCGTCGCCCAAGGCCTGCCATGGTACGTCAGAGCGTTGTTCAAGCAGCAGTTAAGTTCCAGCCTGCTCAAAGGCGTCCGCAGCGAATTGCCCGAGATCGCGAGGGCGATGAGCCGCGGCTTTAAGCTGCATGCGAACCACTACGGCGAAATGATGCTCAACCGCAGCATGATCGTCGAGCGGTGGGAGCGGTTCTTCGGCGAATACGATTTCCTGATATGTCCGCTCGCATTCGGGCCGGCATTCAAACGCTGCAAGACAGGCAGCAAACTCTCGTACGACGGCAAGGAAATGATCTACGCCGATTACGTTTTCCCGTACGCCGCTCCGTTCAACATGTCAGGCAATCCGTCCGTCGCCGTCCCTCTGGGCCTAAGCCCCGAGGGACTGCCGATCGGCGCACAGATCGTCGGGCCTTACTGGAGCGAACCGGAGCTGCTCAACTTTGCCAAAAAGGTCACAGCCCTGACCGATGGCTTCGTCCGGCCGGAGGGGTTTTGAGCGTTAAGGCTCGGCCTTTTCTTGACCATGGGTCGAAACAGAGCATTTCATGGCGAGATCAGGTCCACCGTCGGAAAATACCTTTTGAAACGGCGAGGGTCACGTGTAAGAACGCGAAAGCCTGCAACTTCTGCATGAGCGCCGATGTAAAAATCCGGCATCGGGGAGATTCGCGAACCACCTTGCCGTCTATACTTAACGAAGGCTCGCCCTGCTAAAAACGCTGCCGCATACGGAAGATCGTCTCTCCGACAAAGAGCCGGTGGAAGAGCCTTGTTCAGGTCATCTACCGATCGATAACGTACGGAGATCTCTGCGTAAATGATAGGGTTGATCACTACCGTCGCCTCGTTACCGGCAGCGGCCAAGGCCGATGACGACCATTCGAACCACTCTTTATCGCGAAGTAGCACGTCGATAAGGACACTGCTATCAACAATTACGTCTCTCAATCGTCACCCCTCGTTAGACGCAGAATTTCGTCGGTGGTCAGGCCTAAGCTCCGGTCAGTAGCGGAGTCGGCGAGAAGCGCGACGAGACGTTCGCCGCGGCTCGCGCGGCTATCACTATTTTTAGCTTTTACGAGATTTGCAGTGTTACCGTTAACAATAAACTCGACTTCAGTCCCGGGAAATATTCCAAGTTTTTTTCGAACTTCCTGCGGTATCGTGACCTGTCCCTTTGTTGTGACTCGCATAAGTAATACTCCTACAAGTAATACTACAACCGATGGGTCGAGCTTACAAGACTTTTTAGTGTTTAGTACAGCAGGAAACGAGCTCTCGCCGATGTAAATTCCGCCTCGCCCGCGGCCCAGCCCGCCTCGATCTCCGCGATGGACGTGCCGGCCTCGATCTGTTTGCGGATCTTATCGGTGCCGCAGACGACGTCGAACGGGTTCTTGTCGAAGACGTATTCGTAGGCGTTCTGGCGCCACTCGAATTTGTCGGGGTACATATCGTAGGCGGTCTTGACCATGGCGATACCGACGATGACGGGCGTGAACGCGTCGCGGTCGGTGACGTGGATCTGGACGCCGCCGCAGGTCTGGCCCGTGTATTCGGCAAAGGTCGGACGAAAATACGCCTCGCGAAAGGCAACGCCCGGAAAATTGAATTTGCGAAGTTCCGCCGCCCACGCCTGCGGGTCGATGTACGGAGCACCGTTGAGGAAGAACGGCAGCGTCGTGCCGCGGCCCTCGCTAAGTTCCGTGCCCTCGACGTGGACGGTCGCGGGAAACACGACGCACGTGTCGGTGTCCGGAATATTCGGGCTCGGCAAGACCCACGGCAAGCCCGTCTGGTCGCCCCACATCTCGCGCGACCATCCGTCCATCTCGACAACCTCGAGGTCGCAGCCGATGCCGAAATGCTCGTTGAACATCCGCGCCAGCTCGCCGATCGTCATTCCGTGACGGGTCGGCAGCTCGAACTGTCCGACGAACGATTTGAACTCGTGCTCGGTGATGTTGCCCTCGACCGCGCTGCCGCCGATCGGGTTCGGCCGGTCGCATACGACGACGCGTTTGCCGAATTTCGCTGCCGCCCGCATGCAGTTCGCCATCGTGTAGATGAACGTGTATATTCGGCAGCCAACGTCCTGCAGGTCGACGACGATATCGTCGACGTCGACAAGCATTTCTTCCGTCGGTTCGCGGACCTCGCTGTACAGCGAATAGACCATGATGCCCGTCCGGGCGTCGCGGACGTGCGGCGTCTCGATCATGTTGTACTGAACGTCGCCGCGGATGCCGTGCTGCGGTCCGAAGAGCGTTGTCAGTTCGAATTCGTCACTCGCGCCGAACATGTCGGCCGCGTGGGCGAACGTGTCGGGCATCACCGATGCCTGGTTACACACCAACCCAACGCGTCTGCCGCGAATAATGCCGATCTTCTCATCCAAAAGCCGTTCGATACCGAGGCGGGTCCTGTTCGTTTTCATAGTTAGACAAGAGAATAGCCCAAGCTTGGGTGCCAGGGCTATTCGCGAGCGTTGATGCCCGGTATTAATTGAAAGTGCTTCTAGACTTCGACGACCGGTGCGTCCGGTGCGTTCTTTTTGACGGATTCGACGCCATTCTCCATCGAGGCTTTCGACGAGTACATCTCGCTCTTGCCGATGACCTGGTGGTTTGCCGCTTTCAGCGTGAAATAGGGCTCGCCCTTCTTCGATTCTTCGCGGCTGTAGCGTGCGTCGTCGGCAGCGTTCTTCTTGACCGATGCGATCCCGTTCTCGGCAGCCGATTTCGACTCGTACATTTCGCTCTGCAAAATGATCTGTCCGTTTCCCGCCAATAGATTGAAATAATATTTGCCGTTCTTACTAACCTTTAGTTCAAATTTTCCAGCCATTGAATTACTCCCCCTGTATTGTTCAGAATTTAGGTCTGCGTTTTGCGCCGGTCGCCACCGATTCGGATCGAAAAAAGATTATCACAAGGTATCAGAGAACTAAATGGCTCAGGCGACGAAAACTCGTGTGCTCAATGCGCATTCGGTGTATGATGCACCTGGAACGCGAGTTGCGGAGAACGTCAATAAGGTTTGGCGTTTTCTGGTCTATGACATCGAAGAAAAAATGGGTCCGACTTGTAGTATTGCAATATCGCAAGTCTGACCATATTCCTTCGAGAGAATCTGGCCCAACGGCGATAATTCTGCTGCACATATGTTATTTCTGATGCAATTATTCTAATATTTTAGATGCCAAAACCTGGGTGTTTCGACATTATCTGGTTTCTATTCACTGGTGTTTTGAATGCCGTTGGGGGATTTTTGCTCGAGACGGTATATAGAAAGCATTCGGTTCAGGATGGCGTCTTTTCGGGATCGAGCTTGCGATTCTGAATTTAACGATCTTAGCCGTCGTGCTCTATGCAAGAAGGAAATGGAAGGCTTAGTCTGAGGTTTTTTAGCACGGAAGAGGTCAGATTTACACTATTGCAATGTCGCACGGCTCTGCGCTCTCCTCCGTTTTTCCCTTCCGGCCGTCTTGTGAATTGCCACGCTGTTTAGAGCGTGGATAAGGTGTATCCAAATCGATCCCGGAGCCCGGCCCGCTCCCAAAGCGGGCATCGGGCGACAACGATCTAAGTCCTCCAAAAACCGGACTTGATCTTTTCATGAATACAACACCACCCAACTGTCGGGCTTTGTATCGGAGGTCGTGACTTCTGATACATCTTCGTAGTTGAACCGGAACGTTTATTGTTCTGATGCTAATTATCCTTTTTTCGGGCATGCCAATATAGCTCTCCCGCCTTTTCGTTTTCTTGGTCAAGTAACCATGCCTTGTACCAAGATGAAGCCGCCGCTTGGAATTTACCCCGTTTCCAGCTTTGCCGGCCTTCTTCAAAATACACTTTTGAGAAATATTTCAATATCCTGTCAGCAAAACGATAATGCCAATTTGCCTTCATTCGTGTAGTGATCTCAAATGCATATCGATTTGCCATTTCTTCCTTGAACTCGTTGGACCGGTACTTTTCGTCAGGTGTAAAGACGTAGCCTCGCTCTTCGATCAAATGGTGACCGATTTCATGGGCTACGAAATGACATAAATAAATTGTCAAGATCGGAGGGAGTCTGTTAAGGAGTTCGAGCGGGAAGTAAATAGAGTCGACGAACAAAATTATGAATGCCGGCGAGCTTTCGGATCTACGGCGGTAGAGAGCTTTCACCCAAGACGGTTCCAACTCGCATATTTTCTTTCCAACGAGAGCGACATCAGGAATATCAGCTAGACTTCCCCATAATTCAACCCGCTCCAATCCGGCAAGGTCGCCAATCGGAATGCATTTAAGGCACGTCTCAACCGCTTTGCGAAATCCAAAAGGCACTGATCGTGTTTGACGTACAATGTTCAAGTTAGCAAATCCTCCGCCTGCATTCGGCACATGAATTCCAATTGGCGTAAAGGTCGTGATTCTTTGAAAGATTACAGATGATTCTCAAACGAAACGGAGCTTTCGGACCAACACTTGGTAAATTGCGTTCCTTTAAGGGTTCCCTCGAATGTTAACACTTATCAGTGGAGTTTCCGGCGAATTGGGAAAGATTTGGGAGGAGGTTGAGAGTGACTAGGAGCAGATATAGCGACCAGTCAGGCTCCAGTCGGCGGCTCTGCCGCCTCCGGTTGATCGTTTGGTGCATCTCACGGTCAGGCAAGCCTGACCGCACTGCGCGCGGGCACAGCCCGTACCTGTCCATTAAAGTGAGCAAGGGCTGGTTAGGGTCTTTGCCCGAGTTCATGACTTCCGACCGATCTTTTTCTTTAGCCGAGTTATTTTCTCCATTATTTCAACATTGGTATTAGGGTCGCCGTCCTTTCTCGAGCCCTTCAAGTATCGCTCATAATGTTCAATTGCTCGCGAGTCATCGTTAAGCCCTACAAGTGCTTCCGCTATTCGCTCGTCGTACACATAACACAGCCGTCCTTTACAAAGCAATTGCGCGATCTCGGCCTCGTGGAGCCCGTCAGTATATTGCTTAAGCACTAATATCAATAGGTTAGACAGCAGGCCGTGAGCCCGCTCATCCTTCGGGTATGATCTTATCCATCGGCGGTAGACATCTGCTTGCTCCTCTGGCTTATTTAGGGTCGAATACCAGTTCGCTATCCAATCTAATGCG
>JAKOVX010000140.1 GCA_029781855.1 Acidobacteriota bacterium
GAGCGCGTCAGCGACGGAGCCAAAGTGGTTCCGGCCGCGTTTCTGCGGAGCAACTGCTCATACAGATATTCACCGCCATCGATTCCGAAACGGTCGAACGAGAACGTGTTCGAGATCTTGAAGTTGTTCGTTACGTTGAACGTCAATCCAAGGTCTCCGCGTGCCTGCGGCCGGGAGGCGTCGCCGGTGATGTCGAAACGATCAAGGTCGACCCAGTTGTTGCTGTTGTCGCGTCCCGTGATCTCCTCGATTATCGATGACCGCGTCTTCGTGTCCGAATAAACAATCCGTGCCGTGAAATCAACGCGTTTTGCGAACGTCCGCTGCGCGTTGAATGCCGTGAACCAAGACGTTCCCTTGATCGGGAACTGCCGCAGGAACGAGAAGATCACGGTCGTGTCGGTCGTGTTGTTTCCGATCTGCGTGCTGTCGAGGTAATACTGACTTTTCTCGTTGAAACGCCTGTACCCTTGGGTCAGACCGAGATTGAATCCCAAGACCTTCGCTTCGACGCCGACGCGGAAGTCCGCGCTGTTCGTCTTGTTGTTGACGAAAACGGGGAAGTCATCGCGATAGGCTCGCGAATTCCAAACGCCCGGGCCGTTGCTGAGGTCGTACGATGCACCAAAGTTCAGCCGCAGTTTGTCGGCGATCGGGTACACGGAAAGATCGAAATCACCGAGGTCCCGGTTCGTATTGAAACTGTGCTGTCCAAGTGCGTGATTGTTCAGGTCGCTGAAATAAGCAACCCGCCTGATGTTGCTGGTGAATTTATAAAGTCCCGAACTCTCGGCGTTCACCGACGCATAGCCTGTTCGATCGGCGCCCCAGCCCGACGCGTTGACGGTCAGCTGGTCGAAGAACCTTCTATGCCCTGTCGTATTTTTCATCGAGAAACTCGAATCAAAGAGCCGGACTCCATTTCTGTAATTTAAGTCACTGCGAAACTTACTCAAACTGCCGTCGACATCGAGACTGCGAACGCCGACTTCGATTCCGGAACGGATTTCGTATCCGTTGAAAACGTTTGAGTCAGAATTCGAGTTCGAATTATCCTGCGCGACGGAGAACGTGGCGAAGAGACCAACGGTGATCAGTGCGATGAATAAATTTCGGTAGTTCATATTGCTTTTACCTGAAAAGATATTTGTTCTGAACATGATTTCCTCCCTTTATTCATCATCTGAAGAACGCGGCGCTTGCATTCGAGCCGTGGATCTTGCTGTGACAGACGGTACAGTTGTTGTATCTGCCGGTCGACTGGTTGTGCGGCGCTTGCGGCGCACCCGAATCGACGTCAGGAAGAACGCTGTGGCATTCCATACAAAGCTGACGGACGCTGCTGCGTTTGAGCAACCGCGGATTGTTCGATCCGTGCGGCGTATGGCACGACGAGCAACCTTCCGTCTTCAGCGGCGCGTGTTCGAAAACGAACGGGCCTTGCTTGTCCGTATGGCACTTGATGCAAACCGCGTCGTTGCCTACGGCAAGCTTGGTTTGTTTCGTTTCAAATCCGCCATGCGGGTTGTGGCAGTCGCTGCACTTCATCGTGCCTTCCAACACCTTGTGGTGGAACGGCTTGGTGAATTGAGACTTCGTCTCGTTGTGACAGCTCATGCACAGCTGCGGTTCGCTCTGAACGAGCATCATCGCATCCGCGGAGGTTGGTTTGGTTTGGGTCGTCGGGCCGGGATAGGTAATCGAACCGGTTACCGATTTCGGATATGTCGCGCCGTGCGCACTGTGGCAATCCGTACAACCGACGTCGTTGCGCCAGTGTTCGCCGCGGCGGAAATTGTTGTGGGCTTCCGTGCCCGCGTGGCACGAAAGACAGGTCTCTGAAATTTCCTTTGAATTTTTGTTTGTAAATGAAACGATCTTGGTCTTGTCTCCGCCGCCGTCGACGTGAGCCTTACCCGGTCCGTGACACGACTCGCATCCCTGGACTTTGTCCTTCCAGTCGGCGACTTGTGAAAGTCGGCCGTGCTTGGTCTTCGACACAGCTGTGAACTGGTCTTCATGACAAGCCTTGCAGGTGTCGCTGCCGACATAGTCGTCGGCATTGGCGTTGGGCAAGAGACTTACCGCTTCCGCTGTTGTCGAAAGCATTGCTTTTGAAAATGTTCCGGAAAATGCCCAAACCAAAGTCAAAAGAATGAATGCTCCAAGCAAAGCGATTTTTACTTTCTTTGTTGAAGTCATAAGATGGCCTCCCTGGCGCCAGCTTCTGGTCAGCGCCATTACGATGTTGGTAAAACTGTTCAAAAAACGGTTCTGCTGATTGCTGCCGAAAACATTGTAGTAGTACAGCTAATAAGCATCGGTGAGTAGTATCACGCTTGATTGTGACCTGCGTCACACGGCTCGATTCGTCAAAAACTGAAGGACGAGAATGTCTCGTAGATCTGCTGAGTCCTGATCCCCAGCAAGCTCAGCAACCGATAACACATCTCAGAGTCCTTGCGGAGCAGTTCGAGGAAATCTCGGCGACGGAGACAGTCGAATTCACATGGTGTGACCGTCTCAACATTCATCTCGCAAAACGAGTTTGCGAGAACTTCGTTCAGTCCGAGGATCTCGTCTTTCTTTACCAGCCTGAGATTCGTTACCGCGTTAATGCCGTTCGTGATCGAAAGTCGCGCCTGACCCGAATTCAGAATGAAGATAAAATTCGGAACTTCGCCCGCGGTGACTACCGTGTCGTTCTTTTTGAATCGTCGTTTTGTTCTGATCCGGTCGAGCGATCTCGAGGTCTTGGGTTCGAGGTCACGGAACAACTCGTCGGAAAAGAACGGCCGACAAATGAAGTGCCCTTCGAATTTTCGAACTCGCTTGGTCATCAGGTTCGCGTCCGCAATCCGGGCGCACCTCAATAATGCGGTCAGACGAAACCCCGACGTAGGACGTCCATCACACCCAAAAGTGATGTCGGTCACAATCTTAGTTAATTAATATGTTAGAAAAATTCAGCGGGCTTTCGACCGGGTGCCGATCGAATCTTCGAGCGCCTTCTTGTCGTGGATCAGTAGGTCAGAGCCTTTGAGCGAGATCAGATGACGTTCCTTGAACTCTTTGAGCAGTCGCGTCACGGTTTCGCGCGATGTCCCGATCATCTGCGCGATCTCTTCATGGGTGTACGAGATCTTGATGTGTTCGCTGTCGTGCGGATGGCCGCCGGTCTTGCACCAGCCGAGGAAGAGCATCGCTAGTTTGTCCGCGACCGAGCTCGAAAGTCCGAGCGAGCAGATCTGCAGATAAGCGGTCTGGTAGTTCTGCGACAGCTGCTTGACCGCGCTCAGGCACGCTTCGGCATTGCTCTGAAGGAACAGCAGAAACTCAGCCGCCTTTACGAAGTTCACCTGACACGGCTCGAGAACCTCCGCGGTCGCGATGTGCGACGACTGCGTGATCGTCGAGCTCAGCCCCAGGATCTCGCCGGGTTCGGCAATGTGCAGAATTATGACCTTGCCGTCCTTCGAGCCGGTCGAGAGTTTGACCCGTCCCTGACAGAGAATATAGACACCGTTCGATTGCTGGCCCTGCATGAACAGCGTCGAACCCTTCGGATATGCGTTGGTGATCTTGAGCGATTCGAAGATCTTGAGGTTGGTATCCCGGAGATTGCAAAAAAAGTTGTGCTCACGGAGATCGCAATCTTCGCACTTATGCTCTATTTTGAGGCTATTCAGAACCTTCATAGCGCGGACAACTTCTGATTGTAATTGTTTGCGCAGTGTAGCGCTACTTCTGAGACGAATTTACGCCCTACGGCATCAACGTTCTTCAATCACGTCAGCCCAGACTTCTTCGTCCTCCAGATCGAGATCGTCGTATATCGCCTCGATCAGTTCGTTTCGTTCGGCAATTGTCTTCTCCGATTCTCTGAGCCGCGTCGTTAAATTGCGGACGCGTCTTTCGAGGACAATGATCCGCTTCTTGTGCTCACGATCGACCCTTTCGAGGTAAACCATGTAAAAGAACTGCAGGCCGGCAACTCCGGCGAGGCTCAAACACAAACAGATCAGCACATACAACATTGCGGCTTTCTCTTCGTCGCCGTCGTTCGCTCCCGATAAATCCGGAGCGTCGCCGGAGGGTTGGAACGACTGCGGAGACGAGGATATAAAACGAAATTATATGCTTGACCGCCGGATTTAGAAAGGTAAGAATCAAATTCTCCGGAATTGGGTGATCAAGAAATGTGATTGCGTAACGCGCCTTCGCGTTCGTCCGACACACGATCCGGCGATTCCGGGCCGTCGAACAAATTAGGCCGGTCAAAATCCGAAACTTTCGCCCGATTCCATCTTTTTAGAGGCTTATGACAACGGAAAACTTAGAGCTGGTTTACACCCTCTTGTGTGACGACGTGCGGCTCGAGATGGGAAACAAGATCTCGCTGATGGGGATCTTTCAGAACATCATGGTGGATAAACTGCCCGTTTCGCTGATCAAATTCGCAGTCGTGAATCACTGGCGCGGCGATGGCGACCATCAAACCGAGGTGCGGATTCTCACTCCGAACAAAGGAAACGTCGTTGTCACGTCGCAGCCGACGCAGATCCAACTGGCGCCCGGCGGTTTTACCGACAACGTCAGTTTTTTCGTGAACGTCGTTTTTCCATCACCCGGAACCTACTGGATTCAAACACTTGCCGACACGCAGATTCTCGAGGAGCTCCCGCTGATCGTAACCGATGTCAACAATGAATCGATCCCGACGATGAGCGAGATCTCGGAGTCGGTCAATTAGAGCTGTTTGTCCTCTTCCTTCCTCGGTAGATTCAACGTGATCGCGAGCCGGTAGCGCGCGGCGCTGTTGACGACAAGTTCCTTTGAAGCAGAAACGCCGCGAAGCGTCGCCGTGATGCGAAACGTCGCATCGCCTTCGGGTTGCCGATATGAGAATTCGCCGCTGACGTTAGTGTAGAGGGTGGCGAGTTTCTTCTCGGTTCCGCCGCTGATTTTCACGATCTCGACCTTCGCGCCGGTGACGCTCCGTCCGTCCTGATCAAAGACGCTCCCGTTGATCAAAACGAGCATTCCCGAATCGACCGCAAGGATCAATCGGTCCCCAAGATCCCGGATCTGTCCGCTTTTGACCTCGACCTCTGACTTCATGCCGAGCGAATATCCGGATTTGTCGAACATGAAGTTGTAAGTTCCGGCCGAAAGTCCCGTCATCGTGAACTTCCCGTCCGAATCGGTTCGA
The DNA here is from genome assembly GCA_029781855.1 of Acidobacteriota bacterium. Classification (GTDB taxonomy): domain Bacteria; phylum Acidobacteriota; class Blastocatellia; order Pyrinomonadales; family Pyrinomonadaceae; genus OLB17. The sequence continues at coordinate 5,213 of JAKOVX010000140.1, forward strand.
ACGGACTTGACGTCCTTGCCGTCCTTTCGTGCCGTCACGAGCACGCCGGCGATCGATTGACCGCGGGTGTTCCGCACCTTTCCCTTGACGCCGGTCTGGGCGACTGCCGATACGCTGAAGGCGGCGACCATGGCGATCGCGATCGCAAAAAGATAGATTCGTGTTCTCATCAAATTCAAGCCCGGAATTCCGCGGCCACATCATTGATGATGTCTTCGAGGGTGCGGGTTGGCTCATAGCCGATCAGCCTCTTGGCTTTTTCCAAACTCGGGACGCGCCGCTGCATGTCCTCAAACCCCTCGCCGTAGGCTTCTTCGTACGGGATGAAATGGATCTCGCTGCGGCTGCCGGTCATCTCGATCGCTTTCTCCGCGAGGCCTCGGATCGAGATCTCGTATTCGTTTCCGATGTTGATCACCTGGCCGAAGCATTCGGGCGTTTCGAGAAGTTTCACGAGTCCGCCGACGATGTCCGCGACGTGGCCGAAGCAACGGGTTTGCGAACCGTCGCCGTGAACAACGAGCGGTTCGTTCTTGACCGCCGAACGGACGAAATTCGGTACGACCATCCCGTATTGGCCTGTCTGCCTCGGTCCGACGGTGTTGAAGAGCCGGACGACGACGACCGGGAGCCGGGATTCCTTCCAGTGCGCGAGTGCAAGAAATTCGTCGAGTTCTTTCGCGCAGGCGTAGGCCCAGCGATGTTTCGACGTCGAGCCCTTGATAATGTCATTGTCCTCGGCAAACGGAACCTGCGTCGATTTGCCGTAAACTTCGGACGTCGAAGGTATCAGAACCCGTTTGCGATAGCGGGCGCAGAACCCGAGAACGATGTCGGTGCCGCGAAAGATCGTTTCGATCGTTTGTACCGGACGCTCCATGATGAGTCGGACGCCGACGGCGCTCGCCATATGAAACACGCGATCGGCGTCGCGTATCAGTTCTTCCATCAAACGGACATTCAGAACCGTGTCGATGATCAGTCGGAATCGCTCCTGACCCTCGAGATGCGCGACGTTCGAATATCTGCCCGTCGATAGGTTGTCGATGACCGTGATGTCATGTCCCTCGGCATGCAGTCTGTCCGCGAGGTGTGACCCGACGAATCCCGCGCCGCCGGTAATTAAGATCTTCATAGGTATCAAGTATTTGGTAGTCAGTAGTCCGTAGTCGGTCGTCGGTAGTCAGTAGTCGGTAGTCGGTAGGTCCAAATTAACGATTCTCGATTTGCGATCGCACAAATTCAGACTCATCTTCACTGCTCACTGCTCACTGCTCACTGCTCACTGCTCACTGCTCACTGCTCACTGCTCACTGCTCACTGCTCACGCGTCCCCGAAAATATTCGACAGCTTTCTTCAATCCTTCCGCGAGCTGTACCTTCGGAGACCAGCCGAGAACCGTTTGAGCCCGATCGATATTTGGTTGTCGCTGTCGTGGATCGTCCTGCGGAAGCGGCAAATGAACGACGTTCACTTCTTGTCCAACAGCTTTGGCGACCTCGTCCGCCAGTTCGTTCATCGTGAATTCACCCGGGTTTCCGATGTTCACGGGCAGATGCAGATCGTCGGCCTCGGTATTCATCAGTCGGATCAGGCCGTCCACAAGATCGTCGACGTAACAGAACGAGCGCGTCTGCTCGCCTGTCCCGTAGATCGTCAGCGATTCGCCGCGCAACGCCTGAACGATGAAGTTCGAAACGACCCGCCCGTCGTTCTCAAGCATTCGCGGCCCGTAAGTGTTGAAAATACGGACAATTCGCGTGTCCACACCGTTCTGCCGGTGATAATCCATGAAGAGCGTCTCGGCAAGCCGTTTGCCCTCGTCGTAACACGAGCGAAGTCCGATGGGATTTACGTTGCCCCAGTAATCCTCGGTCTGAGGATGAATTTCCGGATCGCCGTAAACCTCCGACGTCGATGCCTGAAGGATCCTCGCACGCACACGCTTCGCGAGCCCGAGCATGTTGATCGCGCCCATCACGCTTGTTTTGACGGTCTTGACGGGATTGTACTGATAGTGAACCGGTGACGCCGGGCAGGCCAGATTGTAGATCTGATCGACCTCAAGATATATCGGTTCGGTCACGTCATGACGGATCAGTTCAAACCGATGGTCGTCCATCAGGTGAAAAACGTTTTCTTTTCGGCCGGTAAAATAATTGTCGAGGCAAATGACTTCGTTGCCTTCTGACAGAAGCCGTTCGCACAAGTGCGAGCCGATAAAGCCCGCACCACCGGTGATCAAAATTCTCATTCTTTGGCTAATTGTTGATTATAAACGGTTAATTGTATCGTTTCTCGATTGTGCAAAACCCGCGAAACAACGTTGCAATTATCCCTTAACCACCCGTGATTATCAATTCTTTAGGTTCCTTTCGAAGAACGCGAGAATCCGCTCGTACTCGTCCGCCCAACTCGTCGGGCGCTGGAATCCGTGGTTCTCCGACGGATAAAGCATCGCGTCGAAATACCTGGTCTTCTCAAGCCGCATCAGTTTTTCGATCATCTGGATCGAATCCTGCGCCGGGACGTTGTCATCCACGAGACCGTGCAGGATCAGCAGCGGTTT
>JAKOVX010000005.1 GCA_029781855.1 Acidobacteriota bacterium
GCAGCTCAACCGCGACGAGAAATGGGACGACAACGGCGATCCGCACCGCATCCTGCCGTACATCGTCATCATCATCGACGAACTCGCCGACCTGATGATGGTTTCGGGCAAGGAGGTCGAGGAGTCGATCACGCGTCTCGCCCAGATGGCCCGTGCCGTCGGAATTCACCTCGTCCTCGCGACGCAGCGGCCGTCCGTCGATGTGATTACCGGGCTGATCAAGGCGAATTTCCCATCGCGTATAAGTTTTCGCGTTTCGTCAAAGGTCGATTCACGCACGATCATCGACGGCAACGGTGCCGAAAGCTTGCTCGGTCAGGGCGACATGCTGTTCCTGCCGCCCGGCAATTCGCAGGTGACGCGTGTGCACGGCGCGTTTGTGAATGAGGCCGAGATCGGCAAGGTCGTCGAATTCGTCAAGGCCCAGGGCCGCCCCGAATACGACACGACGATCACCAAGACCGAAGAGGAACTCGACGACAGCGGCGATCTGCCCGGCCGCAAGGACCCGCTTTTCAACGACGCTCTACGCTGCGTAGTCCAGGCAAAACGTGGTTCAACCTCGCTGCTCCAGCGGCATCTCCGCATCGGCTACGGCCGGGCCGCCGCCATTCTCGACGCGATGGTCCGCGAAGGCTACATCGGCGAGATGGATGGCTCAACCCGCGCCCGCCCAGTCCTCGCCAAAGCCTACGAGGACCTGCAGGACATCTCGGAAATGGAGAATGAGCAGTAGCGGGCAGTGGTCAGTGTTCGGTGGTCAGTGGGCAGATGTCAGAACCACCCGCGGTAGCGGGTGGTTGAACAAAACGCATTTTCAATTTAACCAATATGTCGAATTTCAAACGTTCGATGGCTATTTTGCTCGCGATCGGGTGCCTGCTTACGGCGACGGCCTGCAGTACGCGCCGGGTTTACGAGACGACTGCTGGCCAACCGACCGCCGCGCCTGAGGCGATCAATATCAACTCAGCAACAGCTGAAGAACTTGAACGCCTGCCGCATATCGGCCGCAAGACCGCCGAAGCGATCGTTGAGTTTCGCACTTTGAACGGCCCGTTCCGCCGGCCCGAAAATCTGATGCAGATCCGTGGTGTAAGCGAAATGCGATTTGCCGAGCTAAGACCTTACATAAAAACCGAATAATCAGCTAGCGATGCCCGAAGATCGTAAACTCCCAAACTTCGACCGCCAGCCGGTGCTCTGGCTTGCCCTGTCGTTTGCTGTCGGTATCCTCGCCACAAAGGCGTTCGGCGTCGAACCGTTGATCACGCTAGCAATTTGCGTCCCGATCGCGCTCGCTGCTTTGTTTCTTCGCGGACGACAAGCTGCCGCTTACTTAATGATCGCCGCATTTGCCGTCGCGGGATTCACCTCCGCGACGATCGAACAAAGGTCTGTCGCCGACAACCGCATCCGGCTTCTATACGACAATGGCACGATCGCGAGCGGTGACCCGGTCGAGGTCGAAGGCGTCCTGCTCGGCCGCCCCGAACCGTCGTACGACGGCGTGTTCCTGACGCTCAGGACGGAAAGCCTACGCTACCGCGGAGTCGACCACGATGTTTCCGGACGGATCAGGCTGTTTATGCCGGATACTGAGAAAGCCGATTCATCCGAGTCCGCGACCCCGGATCTCGGATCTCAAATTTCAGATCTCAAATACGGCTCGCGTCTGCGGATCGCCTGCAAGCTCAACCGCGAAGACGCTTTCCTCAACCCCGGCGTAATTCCGCGAAAGGATGTCCTTGACCGCCTGGGTATCGACGTATCTGGTTCGGTCAAAAGCCCGCAGCTTATCGAACACATCGCCGATGAGAGCGTTTTCCTGCCGCTCGCGTGGATTTACGACCAACGGTCACGGCTGATCGAGGCGTTTCGTGCGAATCTGAGCTCGCGTGCCGCGGGTGTGATGATCGCGAGCCTGCTCGGCGACAAATACTTCCTCGACAAGGAAACTGCCGACCTCTTTCGCGATGGCGGCACGTTTCACATCCTCGTCATTTCGGGCCTGCACATCACTTTTATCGGCGGGCTGATCATGTTGATGTTGCGGCGTTTGACGCGTCGTCGCTGGGTCCAGTTCGGCGTTACGACCGCAGTTCTGTGGGCGTACACGCTCGCCGTCGGGGCAGACGTTCCGGTGGTAAGGGCCGCTGTTATGTTCACCGCCGTTCTGGCGGCGTACGTCATTTACCGACAGGTTTCGCTGCTGAATTCGCTTGGCATCAGTTCGCTCGTTCTGCTCGTTTGGCGGCCGTCGGACCTGCTCGATCCGTCGTTTCAATTGACGTTCGTCAGCGTCGCGGCGATCGTCACGATGGCGGTTCCGCTCGTCGAAAAGCTCAGGAGTATCGGTAGTTGGACGCCGTCAGCCAAAGAGCCTTTCCCGCCGAACGTTCCAGCACGGCTCAAGCGCTTTTGCGAGATGCTCTTCTGGAACGCGGACGCATGGGCGTTCGAATCCAAACGCCAGATCTGGTCCGCACGCATTCTTAAATCGCCGTATCTGCCAAAGATCGCAAAGCTCGGCCTGCAGCGAACGGCTCGCTTCGTCTTCGAAGGCCTGCTCGTCTCGCTCATCATCCAGATCTGGATGCTGCCGCTCGCCGTCATTTATTTTCACCGCATCTCGGTCGTTTCCGTGGTCTTGAACATCTGGGTCGGTATTTTTATCGCAGCCGAAGGCGTCGCGTCCGTCGCGGGTGCCCTCGTTGCGAGCCTTAGCGGATCTCTGGCAAAACCATTCTTCGCGTTCGCCGAGCTTTCTAACGGCCTGATGCTGACTCTGCCGAGGCTGTTTTCCGACAACGGCATCGCGAGCTTTCGGCTGCCGGCGTACACAGGGCCGGGTAAATCGATCTATTTTCTCTTTTCACTGCCGGTCCTGTTCCTCGCACTAGCGGTCTACAAATGGCGGCCATTCGACCTCAAGGGCCGATCGTCGTGGACTGGCAGACGGATGCTCGTTCCTGCATTGGCAACAATGGCCGCCCTGATCGCGATAATAGTCGCTCACCCATTCAGTGCTCCGAGGCCGGACGGGCGGTTGCATATCGATTTTCTGGACGTCGGGCAAGGCGATTCGGCGTTGCTGACGTTTCCGGATGGGCGGACAATGCTCATCGACGGCGGCGGGCGGATCAATTACAAAACAGGTGACGGCGAAGCAGAGCCGTTCGTGCCCGACACACGCGGCATCGGCGAGGCGGTCGTGTCGGAATTTCTGTGGTATCGCGGATACTCGCACGTCGATGCGATCGTCGCGACGCACGCAGACGCAGATCACATTCAGGGATTAGCAGACGTCGCCAAGAATTTCTCGGTCGGTGCCGCGTACTTCGGCCGGATGCCGCTCGACGATCCCGATTACGTCGATCTCGCCGCTGTACTGCAACGACGCGGCATTCCGTCGCTGGTTATCGCCCGCGGAGACACTTTTGAATTCGGCGACGTAGCGGTCGATGTTCTTTACCCGATCGCCGTGGCGGACCCTAACGCCATCTCCGACAACAACCACTCGGTCGTTTTCCGTGTAAGGTTCGGCGACCGCACATTCCTGCTCACCGGCGATATCGAGAGCCCGGCGGAACGCGACCTGCTAGCTGAAGACAACCCGCTGAATGCCGATCTGGTCAAGGTCCCGCATCACGGCAGCCGGACGTCATCCACAGCGGAATTTATCAATGCTGTCAGGGCGAATTACGCTGTCATTTCTGTGGGCCGCACTTCGCCGTTTGGCCATCCGCACCCGGACGTGGTCGAACGTTGGAGGGCTGCGGGCGTCAATGTACTGACGACAGGGACAAGCGGCACGATCTCGGTCTCGACAGACGGGCATGATCTGCAGTTGAACACCTTCGCACAATAGAAAAGGCCGGAGCATTGTTGCCCCAGCCTTATTAATGATCTGCCAGTCGCGAGCCCTATCTGGCTACGTCCGTGTACAGAGCATTCTTCCACGCGTCGCCTTCCTTGATGTCGAAGGACGCGACCCAGAATGCGGGCGTCACCGGCTTGCCGTCGCAAGTACCTTTGGCGTCAGCCTTATAGGTCACGAACGCAACATCTGAACCGAGCGAAACACCCATCGGGTCTGTTAGTTTGAAATCGAGGCCTTCGCACTTCTTGTCGCCCCATTCCTTCGTGGCGTCGGCTTTGGTCATACGGCCCGCGCCCGAGACGTACATAAAGTCCTTGGACATTACGCCTTCGATCCCAGCCTTGTCACGCTGTTTCCAGGCTTCCCAGGCTTTGTTCTCGATCGCCATCAGAGCGTCGGTCAAAGCGTCGGGCTTGGTCTCAGCCGGTTTGGCCTCGTCCTTCTTGGCGGGAGCAGCCGCTGCGGGCTTAGCGGGTGGAGCCTTCGGATCAACGACCGGATTCTCGACATAGAGGAGCGATTTCCATTTATCGCCATCGCGCAGGTAGACGCTGGTCGACCAGACGTTCGCCGGGCCCTTCTTGCCGTCGCAGGTGTAGTCCTGATCCGCCTTAAAGGTCAAAACCGCAACGTCAGCACCGATCATGTTCATCTGGTCGTCAGAGAATGAATAGCTCTTGACCTCACACTTTGCGTCCGAAAAGGACTTGATCATCGCTGCCTTGTCTTGTCGCCCGTCTTTCGCGCTGAAGCCAACCGATTTGTCCGACAAGATGTCGCCAAATGCCTTGGCATCCCTGTTCTTCCACGCTTCCCAGCTCGCTTTCTCGATCGCCATCAAGGCGTCCTTTGTCGGTGCCGCCGCAGCCGGTTTAGTTGCGGTATTTGCCGCGTTAGAGGCGTTGGAGTTGTTCGCCGGTTTGTTGTCCGCCGTTCCACCGCAGGCAACAAAGAACAGAGTCGCCACGATCGTCAAGATAAATAGACTTATCCGTTTCATAGTTTTTTCTCCTTTTTTGAAAGACTTCAAGTCAAACAAACGACGGCCGATCCAAAAATCGGAACAGGGGGAGCTTGACCGTCTCAAAAATATTGGTAATTCGCTTTCAGAGTACACCAGTTCGAACGAAAGTCAACCGGCACATGGACCCACCGTCTTGTCGATCATGTGGCCAAAAGCGAAAAAGCCGCGGTTCCCAAACGGAGAGCCGCGGCCGATCGATCGAGGAAAGCTTACGAGCTACCTCGCCATTGATTCGAACATAAAGGCGAGTTTCCATGCGTCGCCCTGCTTTACGTAAACGGCGGATTGATAGAGCGGGCCGTTCTTCTGTCCGTCACAGGTGCCGTCAGCCTCACCCTTTAGGGTCAGCAGCTCGACGGTCGGCGAGATCGCCGATGCAAATCCGTCGGATACGCCGACTTTTGTGATGCCTTCGCATTTCATCGTTTCGGTCCATCGCTTGATCACATTGTCCTTTCCGCTGATCCAATCACCGAGCGGGTCGACAACGGCGAGGTTCGCTGCTGCGATCTCATCAAACTTCTTGGCGTCCTTGGCCTTGAATGCTTCCCAGCCTGAAGTGTGGATCTTCACGAGTGCGTCCGTGTTGGGGTCTGCGGCGGGCTTTGCAGGAGCCGCAGCAGTATTGGAATTTGAGGCGGCCTTGTCATCCTTTTTCCCCTCTTCCTTCTTAGGCTCGTCCTTCTTGGCTTCGTCCTTTGCAGGCTCTGCCTTCTTCTCGGTCGCCGGAGGATTCTTGGGGTCGATGATCATGTTTTCGCCGTGAAACGCAGCCTGCCATTTATCACCATTGCGGACAAAAACCGTGCCGCCGCGTATCGGACTATCCGCCTTCCTCGTGGCACCGTTCGGGCCATCGTTGCAGGTCCCGTCGAATGTGCCCTTGTAGCTCAGAACGTAGGTGTCGGCATCGATCATCGCCATCTGCGGCTCTTCGAGCTTCCACTCCTTCAGATCGCATTTTACTTTAGCAATGGCCGCGAGCGCCTCGGCTTTGTCGGATCGTTTACCGCCGCCGTAATTGACGTATTTGTCACTCAAGAATCCCTCAAAGAATTTCGAGTCGCCCTTGAAATAGGCTTCGTTCGCGGCTTTGTCCAGCGCAAGCAAGGCATCTGCTGTAGGTGCCGCGGCCGCCGGTTTAGTGGCCGTGTTGGAAGCATTAGCATTGTTCGCTGGCTTATTGTCAGCGGCACCGCCGCACGCAGCGATCATCGCAACCATGGCCGCCAAGCAAGCAAGTAGTATTGTCCTTCTCATACAGTTATCTCCTCTCGAATTTTCCTGAATTCAAAACAAAAGCAGCCCGTAAGATTTTCTTCTCAAAAAACCCCTCGAGCGTTCCAACAGTCGTCCTTATTGCGTATAGTTTTAACACTGCCACAACATCTTGTCAAGCAGTATTTTCTCCGATCCAAAGTATTTTCGCGTTCTCCGGTCGGGCAATTTCCCGCAAATATCAGTGTTTGAAATGCCGGATCCCGGTGAATGCCATCACAATTCCGTGCTCGTTGGCGGCGGCGATCGACTCGTCGTCCTTGATCGAACCGCCCGGCTGGATGATCGCAGAAACACCGAATTTCGCTGCTTCGTCCACGTTGTCGCGGAAAGGGAAGAACGCATCGGACGCGACGACCGAGCCCTTCAGCGGCAGTTCGAATCGCTCGGCACGCATTGCCGCGATCCTGACCGAATCGACACGGTTCATCTGCCCGGCTCCGACTCCGAGCGTCTGATGCTCATTTGCGAAGACGATCGCATTCGATTTGACGTGTTTACAGACGGTCCACGCGAGGTCCATCGCCCGCAGTTCAGCGTCCGTCGGTTTGCGGTCCGAGACGATATTCAGCTCATTTAGGTCGAGCTGATGAACGTCCTGCTCCTGTACAAGAAAGCCGCCCGAAATTTGTTTGTATTCCAACGGATGGCCTTCGGTCCTTGATCTTTGGTCCTGGATCTTCAGGACACGGAGATTCTTTTTCGAACTAAATATCTCCAAGGCATCGTCGTCGTATTCCGGAGCGACGATCACCTCGGAGAAAACCTCGATCACCGACGCCGCCACCGCCGCATCGACCCTTTGGTTGAAAGCCACGATCCCGCCGAATGCCGAAACGGGGTCGGTCGCAAGCGCACGTTTGTACGCTTCGAGATTATTTGCACCGGTGCCGACGCCGGATGGATTGGTGTGCTTGATAATGGCAACGGCTATGCCTTCGAGGTCCTGAACGAGGTTCCACGCGGCATCGGCATCGACGTAGTTGTTGAACGACATCTCCTTGCCCTGGAGCTGCACGGCGCCGGTAATGCCGTCACCGTCCGCCTCGTACAGTGCGGCTCGCTGATGCGGGTTCTCGCCGTAGCGGAGGTCGGTGATCTTGGAGAGTTCGATGAGCTTATATTCGGAAAGAACCACCCCGTCAGACGAAGCGTCTGCCACCCCTCCTTCGTAAGGAGGGGAGCCTAGTTCCGTTTCTTCCAGTTCGTCGTCGTCCATTTCGAAAAACGCCAGTCCGCCGAGCGGATTGAGCGGTTCGAGGTATTCGAGGTCTTCGTTCGACAGCTGCTTCGCCAGATACGACGAGATCGCCAGGTCGTAGCTCGCCGTACGCGTATAGGCAAGTGCCGCAAGGCGCTGCCGCGTCTCGAGCGAGAGCGAGCCGTCCGATTCGGCAAGTTCGGTGCCGACCTCCGCATAAAGCCGCGGATCGGTCACGACGGCGACGTCGCGCCAATTCTTCGAAGCCGAACGGATCATCGCCGGCCCGCCGATATCGATATTCTCTATGGCGTCCTCGAGCGATACGTCGTCTTTCGCGACCGTCTCCTCGAACGGATATAAATTGACGACGACCATATCTATCGGTTCGATGCCGTGCTCAGCCATCGACGCGACGTGCTCAGCATTATCGCGAAGTGCGAGAAACGCACCGTGCACCTTCGGATGCAGCGTCTTTACACGGCCGTCCATCATTTCCGGAAAGCCTGTGACATCCGACACGTCTGTTACGTCGAGGCCCTGCTCGCGCAGAAACCGCGCCGTCCCGCCGGTCGAGATCAACTTTACTCCGCGGGCCGCGAGGCCGGCCGCAAACTCAGCGAGGCCCGATTTGTCAGAAACACTGATCAACGCCCGTTCGATCTTTCTCAATTCACTCATATAGAAACAAAAAAAGCGGCCTTCGCGACCGCTGTACTATCCGGATTTTGCATCAAACGTTCGACAATTTTTCCCGAAGGTCTTTCGAGCAGGGGAAAATTCGAACTGGCATCGGCAACGTGTTAAAAGAAAAAGCGTCCAAGGAATAGAAGGCTCAACACGAGTACCATCGCGTAAATGATAACTTTGATAAGACTCATAAAAATCCTTATGCTTAGAAAGTGAGTCCGCTGCTCAATCGTCCAAAACTCAATAATAATCCGCCTAAAGTGCCGATGTCAAAGACTTTTCGCCCAATTCTGCTCGTTTTGCTTGTGTTCGGCGAGATTTTACAATTCTTTACAATTGCACCCGCGCAGGACATCGAAGTACGGATCGGCATTGTCGCGATCGCCGAAAACCAGCCTGCTTATTTCTATTTCGATGGCCGATTTTTGGACGACACTCGTCCAAACCTTAAGAATCTCGTCCTGCTCGATCAATACGCCGGTACACTCGGCTTAGCCGGCCGAGCGAATCTCGTTTCGATGACGGACAAGGTAGGCGATCGTGTGGCGTTCAAGAGGTTTGCTCCCGGCGAATATCTCGCTGAGTCTCAATTTAACGGCTGGAATTACAACCTGGCACTTGCCCCGATCGGCCCGGCGTCGGCAAAGGCCCACATTTCGTGGGTCACCGCAGATCAAGGGATCCTTATGCTCAACGACGTCCTGCCGCAGCTTGGCGTTGGGCGGCCGGTCGCGGCACGCGTCGAGATCGAACTGCCGGACGACTGGCAGATCATAACGTCGGAGCCGTCGGCGAAAAAGGGCGTTTTTGACGTCAGGGATGTCGATAAGGCCGTCTTCGTTCTCTCCCGCAACGGCAACTCGCGGGTCACCACTGCTCCGAATGGCCCGCTGACGCTCAGTATCTCCGGCAAATGGCAATTCGCCGACCGCGAAGCCTTGGCGATGGCATCAGAGATCCTTGGGGAGTACGAAAAGATCTTCGGCGGACAGTCCGCACGCAGCCCGGTCGTTTCACTGATGCACTTTCCCGAGAATGTCGGCCTCGGTAATTGGGAGGCGGACACTCGCGGCAGCACGGTAACTATCCTCTCGTCAGACATGCCTTTCAAGAACCAATCCGTTCAGCGGCTGCACGAGCAATTGCGGCACGAGATCTTTCATCTATGGCTGCCGAACGGCGTAAATTTGACCGGAAAATACGACTGGTTTTACGAGGGTTTCGCTCTCTACCAGTCGCTGAAACTCGGCATCGCGAGCAATAATCTGCGGTTCGACGACTTTCTCGCGTCGCTCGCTCAGGCTTATCGCCTTGACATTATCCAGCTCGATCGCGGATCGCTGATAGCCGCGTCGGAACGGCGTTGGAGCGGTGCGAATGCCACGGTTTACGCCCGCGGGATGCTCGTAGCATTTCTCTGCGATCTGACAATGCTCGAACGTTCAAAAGGCAAACGTTCGGTAACGGACCTGATCCGAGAGGTTTACCAACGCGGAGCGTCCGCCAAAACACCGCTCGACGGCAACGAAGTCGTCCTTGGTGCAATGCGAGAACGAGTCGAGCTAAAAGCGATCGCCGACAATTATGTTACCGGTTCCAAGCCCATTAATTGGAGCAAAGAACTTCTCGCCGCAGGCATCGCTGCAGACGGCGACGGAGCTGCGACGCGGCTTTCGGTCGTTCCCAAACCCAATGGCCGGCAAAAGGATTTATTGGATAATTTGGGTTATAATAGCTGGCGAAAACTTTCTGGTAGTTCGAAATGAAAGCAAGATCATACACATTTATCACTGTCATCCTGATCGCGGTCCTTACCGGCAGCTGTACGTACATCGACAATATGTTCGGCGGCGTCACGAAAGCCCTCGGTGCCAATGACACCGCAACCGTCATTGCCAAAACCGCTCAGATACGAACTTCGTACGCGGTCGTATCGGGCGACCTTTTGGAAGTGAAGCGCGGCGACCGACTCGATATTGAGGATCAGATCGAGTTTGAGAAGGTGCTCTGGTATCGCGTTCGTGCCCACGACGAAGTTCAAACCGAAGGCTGGATCGAGGCGCAAAATGTCATCACCAATGACACGCTTGAGAAGTCCAAAAAGCTCGTCGAACAGTTTCCGTCGCAGACACCGCAGGCGGCGGGCATTATTCGCTCCGCGTCAAACCTTCGGTCTGCTCCCGATATGAATGCCGAGAACATTCTGTTTAAGCTCGGCAACGGCTCGACCTTCGACATCATGGATTGGAAGTTCGTTCCGAAGGAAGAGACGCCGGACGTGGACGACGATTCCAAGGATCAGCAAAAAGGCGGCAAGAAATCAAAGAACGCCGAGATCGAGGCTGCGAAGGTTGCCGGTGAACCCGACAAGATCGACGACAAATACGACATCTGGTACATGGTCCGGCTAGACCCGTCCGTCTCACCGGCACCCGCGGGCTGGATATTTGGACGTCAGGTTGAGCTGCAGGTGCCTTCCGACATCGTTTTCTTTCAGGCGAATAACCGCAAGTTCGTCACCTGGCAGCGGCTCGATACCGATGCTGCCGGAAACACCGTGACGCGAGCGTCCACGCCGGGCAGCTACGTCATCCTGACCCGAACGAATATCGTAAAGGGAACCGACGGCAACGAGCCGGATTTCGACGGAATGATGGTGCTCGCTTTCGACAAATACGACCAGAGTTACTATACGGCGTGGCGAATTCCGCCAAACAACGATGTCTGGGGCGTGCTGCCGCTGAAGGTCGAAGGCAAAGGCGACAGCAAGACGTTCACCGTTCAGTTAAAGAACCCCAACGGCACTATGGACTCGAAGCAGTTCGTAGTTTTCAAGGACAAGTCACGGCTTCGTGTCACGCCGCCCGAGGACATCGTCCAGTATCAGACAAAGAGCAAGTAATGGCCGACATCCAGGATGAACCTTTCGAGATCGACGTGACGGATTCGCTCGATCTCCACGCCTTCGCGCCGTCCGACACAAAGAAAGTGACCATCGCTTATTTAGGCGAAGCCGTGAAAAAAGGATTCACCATCGTACGGATCATTCACGGCAAGGGCGTCGGCGTAAAACGCGAGACAGTCCGCAAAGTCCTCTCCGAATCGAAGCTTGTCGAATCGTTCAAGGACGCACCTGAATTTTCGGGAAGTTGGGGAGCAACGGTGGTAAAGCTCCGAACCGGCGATTAGCGTTCCTCAAGAATATCGGCCCACGCTTCTTCTTCGGGATCAATAACTCCAAGACACTCCGGGAGCAGCTTGACGATCTGCTCCGACTGTTGGGCGATCGTTTCCTCGGCCTTTTCGAGCTTTTCGTTGAGTCGTCGTGTACGGCGTTCGAGTTCTCGTACGTACATTTTCCGCTCGCGGTCGAGTCGCTCGAGGTAAAACATGTAGCTGAACTGCAGCCCGGCGACGCCCAGCAATACGAATAGCAACAATATCAGCCCGTAATCCAGCATCTGCATACTCACCTGTTAATTCTTAGCGGGCGACCACCCCTATTGAACCTGATTTTCAAATTATACTCTTACGTCCGCTGACAGGAAAAGCAAAATTTTGAGTTTAGCAACGTACGGCGAAAAAAAGTGCTGAGTCCGCCCGAGTCATTATCTTCTTTGTGTCCCTCGTGGGCTTTGCTCCGTGCCCTTTGTGTTTAGTCTGCCGTACCGTATATTCTATCTGGCACAAATTGCTGAAGCCGCTTGCGTCGGAATGAGCGACAATAGGCCGCCAGCTCAAATGAGCCTGTAAATACCAGATGGAAACCGCAACTCTCAAACTCGTTTACACTCTGCTCTGCGACGACGTCCGCGTTGAGATGGGCAACAAGATCTCGCTGATGGGCATTTTTCAGAACATCATGGTCGAGACTCTGCCCGTGTCGCTGATAAAATTCGCGGTCGTCAATCACTGGGAAGGAAATGGCCGTCACGAGACCGAGGTCCGCATCCTGTCGCCCGACAGGGCAAATCTTGTCGTCACGTCGCAGCCGACCGAGGTCGAACTAGCGACCGGCGGATTCACCGACAACGTCAGCTTTTTCGTCAATGTCGTTTTCCCCGACGCCGGCACTTACTGGGTCCAGACGGTCGCCAATACCAAGCTCATCGACGAATTCCCGCTGATCGTCACCGATCAGGCCAGCCTCAACGCAATGCAGCCCGCGGACGAGATCTCCGAGACGATCAATTAATGAAATTACTGTTTGGGCCGTAGGGTAATTTTGGGCTTCTTTCAGGCCGCCGTGTTTACACAACTTCACACGCTGGCCGAATGGGAGGGCGAGGTTGCGGGCGTCACACTGCCGCGTGGGCAGATACTATGACGGCAATATTCCGAGCTGCTTCATCAGTGTCAGCATATCGGCGGAAACGATCTCTTTTCTGATCTTTCCGTCGACGATCGTGCAAAAGCTCATGCCTTGCACCCTGACCTCGCGCCCGGTCGCGGGCGTGCCGTTCAGTTCGCCTAGATGTGTTCCCGTAAACGTCCACTGCATGGCGACCTCGTCGTTTTCGCCGACAATATCGTCAATTGTGATACGGGCGTCCGGAAATGCTCCGCGCCAGATCATCGCGGCCTGCATCAGGCCGTCCGGCCCGTGCAGCATTCCGGGTGTAAAGAGTTCGATTCGCTCATACTCGTGCGAGGCCAATTCCACGGCCAGTTCGGAGTGTCCGTTGTTCCAAAACTCATGTACCAGACGGCGGGCGATCGACTTATTATTATTAGCGATCGGAGCTGTTTCTGGTGTTGGCATTTCGATTACCTCCTTAATGTGTGGATCTGTTACAAGCAGGAGCTAACGGCAGGAGCCGAAAGGCGCTTGGTGCGGAGCTTTGGCGATAGTTCGATGCGCCTTCAGCTTATACCCGAAAGCGGTTGATTTCAAGGCTTGTTTTGACGTCAGCGGTCGAAAATGGTGTTGACAAAACCATCGAAGAGTAATATTCTGACCCCGAAATCAAGCAGGTCTTCATTTTCAAATAAAAAGCGTTTCCGTCGTCTTTTATAACGCCCTTATTCTTGAGTTCTATCTCAGCAGGAGGAGACGCCGAAAGAAAATGAAGAAGAATGCCGTACTATCCGTCATCACTTTATTATTGTGTTTCATGATCGGCTACGTCGCTTATGAGACCTCGTATTTGGTCAAATCGTGGGTAACCGAGAAGTTCTCCACCTGCAAAGACCAAAACGACCCCCGCTGCGCCGAATCCAACCAGAGAGCGCTCCGCTCCCTCCAACGTCGATAAGACTGATATCGCGTTCTTCCGGAATTCGGACTGCACGTGATTTGGCCTACGCTCCGCCGCAGGCACCATAGTCAAACGGACGGTCACCACCGCCGTCGTGCCCGCGCCGAATGACATTGTCAGGCATGACTACATTCAAGCGATCCCGGAAAGTGGAGGCTTGAAACGGCCTCCTCTTTTATTCCTTCGAATTCGAACTTAAGTACAGTCTTTGTGATTACCGTCACAGAATCCGCGGCTGTCAGGTATAGCATGAAATTAAACAGTCATCGGCGCGTTTCTCATTTTGATCAACGTGAACTGGCAAAGGCCCGGATCGCCCGATGTGAAAAGGCAGCCTCTCCGTTCCGCACTTTTGCAGGCACGATTGAAGACGGTTGGAGGTCGAGTCTGCCATGTCTGAACAAACAAAATTACGCCGATCGCGGAGTTTCCGCATCGTCCTTTTCTCAATATTCGTTATCTCAATTATTTCGATCGCCGCGGCCGGGTCCTTTCCAGGGCTCTTTACGTTTGCGCGGCAGGCTGACGAGCTTTCCGGCCGTAGGGCGGATGACATACGCATCTTACCTGCCAATAGAAAGCGGGCGTCAGCCCCGGCCCCGGTGTCGACCTGTGTCACGCCGCCGAGCGGCATGATCTCCTGGTGGTCCGCAGAGGGCGACCCGAACGATCGATTGGGCAGAAATAACGCGGTGATGCAGGGCGACGCGACATTCTCGGCTGGAGAGGTCGGCCAGGCATTTAGCTTTGACGGTTCAGGCGATTTTGCCCAGATCGCGACGACGTCTTCATTACCTGTCGGAGCTTCACCAAGAACCATCGAACTTTGGTTCAGGACGCCGATCAATCTCTCGTCCCAGACCGAATCAGGCATTTTTCAATACGGTTCGGCGAGCAATGGAAATATGTTCGGACTCGTCACTTCGGTAAACGCAGCCGGGAAACTTTACTTTTACGGACACAATGCCGACCTCTCGGGAACGACGACACTTTTACCGAATACGTGGTACCACGGAGCCGTTACTTATAACGGCACGACCGTTAAGCTTTATGTGAACGGCCAACTGGAAAATCAGGCCGCAATTGCCCTGAATACCGTGATCGATTCGAATGGCATCACGATCGGACATCGGCCCGGCGGTGCGTTTTGGACTGGACAGATAGACGAGCCCACACTTTATGACCGGGAACTCTCCGATTCGGAGATCGACGCGATCTACAACGCCGGCAGTTCAGGTAAATGCTCGAACCAGTGCTCGCCGCTTCCGAGCGGTGCGGTCGGTTGGTGGACGGGAAACGGCAATGCGCTGGACATTGTCAAAGGCAATAACGGATCGCTTGTCAACGGCGTTTCATATGCCGCCGGCAAGGTCGATCAGGCATTCAGTTTTGATCAGGCCGCTCAACAGTATGTATCGCTGCCAATCTCGGCGGCCAATTTGCTAAACAATTCGAATGGTTCGATCGCCGCGTGGGTCAATCCGTCGGCGACGGGCGAATACGACATGATCACTGCATTCGGCTCAGGCGATCCGGGGGAAGCGGTTGGTATCGCTGTCAACGCGGGGAACGTAAGAGTCTATCACCAAGGCGATCCGTTCGATTGGCAAACGGCCACGCCTATCCCGGTCAATACCTGGACCTACCTGGTCTACACGTGGGACGGTACGACGGAGCGGATCTATAAGAATGGCACGCTCGCTGACAGCCGGGCCCGCGGTTTCAACTATGTCACCGGTTACGCACGCATTGGCTTTGGATTTATTAATGACCCATCAGTATTCTTTCCGGGCCTGATCGATGAGGTCGCGATCTTCAACCGAACTTTGGGAGCCTCAGAGATCAGCTCGATATACAGCGCAGCGAGTGCCGGAATGTGCCCGCACTGCGCTCCGACGGCCGGCGGCATCATTAGTTGGTGGCCGGGTAACGGAAACACCAATGATCAGGTCGGTCAAAATTTCGGAACCCTGGTGAACGGAGCGAATTATGCTCCGGGGAAGGTTGGCAATGGGTTTAGGTTTAGTCAGGCAGGACAATACGTTGAGATCCCGGACAGCCCTAGCCTACGTCCGACAACCGGCTTGACACTCGAAGGCTGGTTCAAATTCGATAACGCTCATCCGGAAGCCGCCTTGGTCTCGAAACCCTATTCGACGGGCTCGGCAAACGCATACGTCATGTGGATCCAGAGCGGCAACCTCTATGCGGGCTTTTCCGGCGGCGGAGCTCTAGGCTACCCTTTCGATCCGGTCCCCGGACGTTGGTATCACATAGCATACACATATGACAAAGCGAGCATCCTGCACCGCCTGTATGTTGACGGCAATGTGGTTGCGAGCGCCGAATCAAATAGAGATCCTGTTTACGATTCTTCCTCAGTATTGATAGGTATTGACAAAGATAACGGAGATCCGGTCCTTGGACTGGCTGGCATGGCTGACGAGGTCGGAGTTTCAGGCCAGGCTATGTCGCCCGCCGAGGTTCTTGCGATCTTCAACGCCGGCATTTCCGGCAAGTGCAGCGGCTGTTCCGGTCAGACTGAGAATATGATCAGCTGGTGGCGAGGTGAGGACAACGTCAACGACGCGGTAGGCGGCAACTTCGGCGTCCTGCTCGGCGGAGCGACATTTGCACCGGGCCGCGTCGGTCGTGCGTTCAGTTTTAACGGCTCGACAGCAACCGTGAGAATACCGGACAGTCCGACGCTCGACGTTACGACGGAATTCACGCTCGGAGCGTGGATCAAACCGGCCTCGATACCGACTTATCCAAACGGAGCTCTCGTGATATCAAAGGTCGGCCCGATCGGCAACCTGAATGGATATCAAATGGCCGTCACCAATATGAGCGGCACGAACATGATATGGTGCGGCTTCAACACAGGCGGCAACAATTGGCCGCAGTATACGGTTTCCGGCGGCAATGTTCCGGTCGGCGAATGGTCGTATGTTGCCTGCACCTATAACCACGACATTCTGGCGGTTAATCAGAATGGCGATCAGGTCGGGGCAACGATCGTCGGACCGGTAACAGTAGCAAACACAACCTCAAACCTTAAGCTTGGCAGCGACGACGTCGGCCAACAGTTCTATTCGGGACTGATCGACGAGCCAATGATATTCGGCCGGGCACTTTCAGTAGATGATCTCCGTTCGATCTACGAAGCGGGCAGTTTCGGCCTATGTCAGACGGCACCGCCGTCGACGCCGACGTGCGGAGCTATCCCGCCCGGAATGATCTCGTGGTGGCGCGGAGAAAATAACCCGCTCGACAAACGCAAGTCACATCATGGGACGATTTGGGGGAATCCGGTGTTCACGACCGGCAAGGTCGGCAACGCCTTCGGTTTTGCGGCGGGCAATGAGGCGATCGATGCCGGCACTTGGTTCAACCTGCAGACATTCACTATCGAGATGTGGGTCAAGCCGAATAACGGGCAGATCCTTTATGCGGACATTATCGATAACTGGCATAGCACTTCGCCGCTCCGAAGCTGGGTACTTGAGGACCTCAATACCGGGAATATCTTTCAGTGGTACTCGGCCGACTTTCCGGCCGGGACGAACATTCTCTTCGAGTTGGTGCCCGACACGTGGCAGCACATCGTCATAACACGCGATGCAAACCGCGTCACGCGCGGATATCTGAACCGCTCGCTGGTCGGTTCCGTATCTAGCTCGAGTGATATTCCGTACGATGGTACCGAGCATCTGAGGATCGGAAATTGGTATGACGGCAACCGTGCCTTCAACGGGACGATCGACGAAGTGACGATCTACAACCGCTCCCTGTCTGAAACTGAGATCGCATCTCTTTATTCGGCAGACAGTTATGGTAAGTGCGTCGGCACGCAGACGATGGCGGACATGGACGGCGACATGCTGTCGGATCTCTCGATCTTCAGACCGAGCGGTGCAACCGGTTCCGAGTGGTGGTGGCTAAGGAGCACAGGCGGTAATTATGCCGTTCAGTTCGGCGATCCGACCGACACGATCGTCGCTTCTGATTATACCGGCGACGGAAAGACGGACGTGGCGTTCTGGCGGCCATCAAGCGGAATGTGGTACATCCTCCGAAGTGAGGACTTTTCCTTCTACGCATTTCCGTTCGGTGCTAGCGGCGACATACCTGCACCGGCAGATTACGACGGCGACGGCAAGACCGACGCGGCCGTGTTCAGGCCGTCGACGACGACCTGGTACATCAACAAGAGCACGGGCGGCACGGGAATTACGGTCTTCGGAGCGGCGGGTGACAAGCCTGTGCCCGAGGACTACGATGGCGACGGAAAGGCGGACATAGCT
>JAKOVX010000006.1 GCA_029781855.1 Acidobacteriota bacterium
CCGTTATTTCATGACGATCCCTGAGGCATCGCAGCTGGTGTTGCAAGCAGGAGCCCTTGGCAAAGGCGGCGAGATATTCATCCTCGATATGGGCCAGCCGGTCAAGATACTCGATCTCGCCCAGGACATGATCCGGCTTTCGGGCCTGACGCCGTACGAGGACATAGATATCAAGTTCACCGGCATCCGAAAGGGCGAGAAACTGTTCGAGGAACTCGAGATCACCGGCGAAGACCTGCTCAAGACCCGCAACCCAAAGATATTTATTGGCAAGATCGCGACCTACTCAAAGACCGAGGTCGAGCGTATTGTCGGCGAATTCAGTTCCGCCGTAACCGATGCAGACGAAAACGCCATCCGCCACGCCTTCAACGCCGTCCTGCCCGAGGCGTCGATAACGATCAATGGAACACCCCTTCCACCAATGGCCCTGACGGTAGACAGACCGCTGGCAGTTGCCTCGCATAATCTAAACCACTCCGAAAAATAGAATCGTTTCTTTATTCGCTGCGGCTCATCCAGCACGTCAGCCGACGTGTCACTTCAGGTCGAATTGTGGTTAAATTTGAAATATGACAAAGACCGCTTTTACGAAGGGACGTATCTCGCGGAAGGCAGCAAGCTTCACCGAATCGGTCATTCGCGAAATGACCCGCGAAGCGATGAAGCATGGGGCTGTAAATCTTGGCCAGGGCTTCCCGGATTTCGCCGCACCGGAAGATATCAAACAAAAGGCGATGGAGGCGATCACCGCAGACCATAATCAGTACGCGATTACCTGGGGCGTCAAATCCTTTCGTGACGCGATCGCAAAAAAGACGATGTGGTTCTTGGGTATCGATCTCGATCCTGAGACCGAGATAACCGTGACTTGCGGTTCGACCGAGGGAATGATCGCTGCGATGATGGCCACCGTTGATCCGACCGAGGAAGTCATCGTTTTCGAGCCGTTTTACGAGAACTACGCTCCTGATGCCATCCTCTCGGACGCGACGCCGCGCCACGTGCCGCTCTATCGGACCGACAACGGATTTGTCTTCGACCGCGAAGAACTGCGGGCGGCATTCAATCCTAGGACCAAGGCAATTATCATTTGCAATCCGAACAATCCGACCGGGAAAGTCTTTACCCTTGAGGAAATGGAATTCATCGCCGAGTTATGCAAGGAGTTTGACGCACTTTGCTTCACCGACGAGATCTACGAGCACATCATCTTCGACGGGGAACCGGACGCGGACCCGTTCGAGCACATCTGTATGGCGAACATCGAAGGCATGCGCGAGCGTACAGTCGTCGTCAATTCGCTTTCGAAAACCTATTCGGTCACCGGCTGGCGTGTCGGATATTGTATCGCTCCGCCGGATATCACGTCAGCGATCCGCAAAGTGCATGATTTCCTGACCGTTGGCGCCGCCAATCCGCTGCAGCATGCTGGGGCATACGCTCTGACGCTGCCGCCGAGCTATTACGAAGAGCTCCAGCACGAATACCAAAAGAAGCGCGACTTCATCGTTCCGGTGCTCAAGGACGCTGGTTTCAAATGCGATTTTCCTGACGGAGCGTACTACGTTATGGCGGACATATCGGACTTCGGATTCGCAAACGATATCGATTTTACCAAACACCTGATCCGCGAGATCGGCGTCGCCGTAGTCCCCGGATCGTCCTTCTACCACGACCCGCGTCTCGGTTCGCAGCTGGTCCGTTTCTGCTTCTGCAAAAAGGACGAAACGCTCGAGGCCGCGGCGGAGCGGCTTAAGAAATTGGGCCGGTAAATTCCTCTCCGGAGACTTCTCTTACTCATTTGCCGCCTCGTCAGGCAACCTTTTCGCTTGTCACGCGCAACAAAAATGATAAATGAGCGCGTAATGCGCCCGGACAATTTATCACTCCCGCTAATTCATGAAACCTGGAGGTATTATGTTTCGGAAATCGTTTTTGTTTTTGGCAATTGCGGCGCTTGCCGCGTTAACGGTCGTGGGCCAAACGCCTAAGGTCAAGACCGACAAGGACAATGCCGTGCGGGCATTCAGCTTCGCGTTTGACGGAGCCGGTGGCTATCTCGGCGTCCAAACCGAAGAGGTGACAAAGGACAATTACAGCAAACTCGGTCTGTCGAGCGTCCGCGGCGTCGCAATTGAGAAAGTGATGGATAATTCGCCGGCTGCCGCGGCGGGCCTAAAGGCAGGTGACGTCATCATTCGTTTTGAGAACGAAGAAGTCACCAGCGTTCGAAAGTTGACGAGAATGGTCGGTGAGGTGGCTCCTGATCACGAGGTCAGGATTGCGGTGCTCCGCAATGGCGTTCAGCAGGAGATTATGGCCACACTCGGCAAACGACCGGCCGCAGAGTTCGGCAACGGCAGCTTTGGCGTTACAACTCCGCCGTTGGCCAAGGCCGAGATCGAAAAACTCAAAGATCTGTCAGAATTGAAAGGCCTCGACGGCGCGTCCGAGTTCGATATTCCCGGCGGCAAGGCCAAGGTATTTCGCTGGAGCACCAATACCGGACGCCAGATCGGCGTCGGAGTGATGCCTCTGAGCAAACAGTTATCCACCCATTTTGGCGTGGACAGCGGCGTTCTGATCAGTGAGGTCCGCGACGGATCGCCGGCTGCCAAGGCCGGTCTCAAGGCCGGTGACATTATCGTCGAGGCCGACGGCAAGGCAGTCAAGGACAATTTCGATCTGATCCAAGTGATCGGCGAAAAACAAGAGGGCGCTGTTACACTGACGTTTGTTCGTGACGGTAAGCGACAGACGCTAAGTGTTACACCGGAGGCGGCGAAAGACAACGGATTTGTCTTTAAGTCGGACGGTGAGAATTCATTGATCGGGCCGATGGTGCCTGGGACCTTCGACTCGTTGCTGATGCGCGACGGACAGATCCTGTAAACTCTGAGGAAATTATAAACGAAGAGCGTGAGAGTCGGCTTGGTCACAAGTTCAGCTCTTGCGTTTTTTAGTTTGAGGCGACCTGCTTCCGCAGTACTGACTTGTAGAGTTCGTTTGCCCGGCTGCTGTAGTCGCGGGCCTTTTCCATTATTGTTCGATAGTTTTCGCTGCGGGTCTTAAACTCTTCTTTTACTTTCTCCCGAAGTGTATTGTTCTTCGGATCGTAATTGTCGCGAAGTGTACGGGCAGCCATCCTATATTGCTCGAAAGCTTCGAGCTGCAGCTTCAACGATTCTTCCTTAAGTCGCAGATACTCGCGATAGTCGTCGTTGATATTCATTTCCTGGGCCTTCTGGATTTTCGTAACCGCGTCGTTTCCGTTCGAGGCTCCGTCATTGATCAGGTAAACGACATCGTCAGCGATCTTTTTTGCGGCTGCGGCATCGTTCTTTTCCATCGCCGATTTCAACTCCTGCCGCTTTCCCTCGTTCTCGTCA
This sequence comes from Acidobacteriota bacterium, assembly GCA_029781855.1. GTDB lineage: Bacteria > Acidobacteriota > Blastocatellia > Pyrinomonadales > Pyrinomonadaceae > OLB17. Next base: position 3,393 of record JAKOVX010000006.1, read on the forward strand.
TAGAGCACCTTGATCTTGGTCAGATCCTCGTTCGCGGAATCGACGAGTTTTACCGCTTCCTGGGTGTCATCGGTAGGACCAAACACGCCACCGCCACCAGAACTCTTGCACGAACCCGCGATTAATGAGAACGATATGGCGATCAGGAAAGCTATGATCCAGGTTTTACCGTAAGTCACGAATGTCATACCAACTTGAAATCCGGGTTATTCTTTCGCCTCCAAATAAAACCGTCCAGGACGTAATGCGTCAATTGCGGCAGAGCGAGCAATGGAACCGTCCACATTTTGATGTTCGCCCAGTCCCAATCGCTGCCAAAGAGCCACTCTTTCTCGTGCCAAACGCCGCGATGCCAGAACAATTCCTCGATATAAGCCAAAGCCCAAAGCGTTGCCAAAAAGACAAGCCAGTTCGACGAAAGTGCTCGATAAATACTACCTGTCGACTCGCGCCGCATCTGTGCGTAGACATAGATCAGAGCGAAATACGGAACGCCGTGGATAATGACGTTCGTCACCGTGAAAGCATAGTCCGAGTTGAAATATACGATCCCAACATACCAGCAAATGGCGGTCGTCGCGACTACGATGTCCTTACCGATATTGATGAACCCGTTGGTTACGTATTGGTAGATCGACTTGGCAAAATATGCCGTCAGCGCGAGAACGTAAACCGGGAATAGCACGGTCTCAACGACCGCCGGGATCGACACAAAATCATTCTGGACGAACCACTCGAAATTTCGCGGCAGTCGAGTCATCCAGAACGCCAGCGGATAGACCGACGCGAGATAGACTGCTGCAGCGTCGATCCACCAAGTCCAGTTCGCCGTCTCGCCGAGCTTCCGCCGGTAAAGATTGACCCATCCGTATTGCTGTCGGACGAAATGAAAGACCGCGACGGCCGCCAGTACCTTCCAGAAAGTAAGCTCGCCCTCGGAATACAACGCGACACCGAGCGCGTAGCCAAATATCGGCACAAGTGTGTACAGCCAAAATCTACGTTTGAACTCAGCTTTGTCGAAATAAACCCTAAAGCTCGTTGACCAAACGTGAGCTACGTCGATGAAGAGGACCGCGGACACCCAAGTCCACTCGGGCGACTCACCGTTCAAGATCCCAAGCCTCCATCCGACAACGAGCAACAACAACGACAAGACCGCGCTTCCCAAAAAGACCGTCAGGTCAATCTCACGGGAAAAGAGCCAGTAATTTGGTTTTGCGAACGTTGCGTCCATTTCGGCCTGTTAATACAGGGTATACAGAATAATCAGGATTTTCTCCCATCCCGCCCGTCCTGTCTATAGTGTTCGAATTTCTTTCCGGATTTCTGTCGCTGCCCGTAGCCCATGATAAAACGCTTCTTCGAACAGCGCTACGCCGCTGAGGTCTGTGTGAGCGAAGTGTATGTTGCGATAGGGCTTGACGGCCTTTTCGCGGATGCCGCTCCAGATAAAATTAGGCCGCGGAGAGATCATCGCATGACCCCAACGCATTATGTCGATCCGTGTCGTCAGCTCGTAAATATCACTGTGGGCACGGGCGAGATCGGTCAGGCATACATCAACAAGTTGTTTCCAATCGTAATTAAAAAGTGTCGTGCGGGCGTTCGGCTCTGCACACATCGGATAGTAATAAGTCAGGATCGTCGGGCCGTAGTCGATACCCTTTTGGTGGGTAGCGGTCACGTAACCGAGTCCGGGGCTCTCATAGATGACGTTGTCCCACGAGAGCGGAAAATCCTTGGCAAATCGCGGTTTCGGACGATCCTTTAGATGAAGATTGGCGACGAACCACGCATTGTGCTGAAATTCGGCCGCGGCGAACGGCGGATCCTCGCGAAACCCGCGAATGACGTACGGTGCGGTAAACATCGGCGACGCGAAGATCGCTCTTTCGCAATGGACCCCGCGCGGTTCCCCACCGTCCAGACAGATAACGTCCACGCCCTTGTCCGTCGGCACGACCGATACAACTATCTGCGAAGTCCTGATATTTTCTCCGATGATGGATCTGAAATGGTTTACGAACTGGCCGTTTCCCTCGGGCACCGTGATGAACGGCTGAGAGTCGACACCGCTCTTCCGGACACGGGCACAGAAATAGAAAAGTCCGACCCACGCCGACGCCTGGTCCAGTTTCAGGCCGTAATCGTCCCGCGTGGCGTAATCGCAATACCAGATCAGTCGCTCTGAGTTGAGTCCGTTTTGCCGTAGCCATTCGGCAAATGTGATCTTGTCCAGAGATGTGACCTCAGTGTCATCCGAACAAGCTTCAAGAGGTACTGCAAACGCCCGCCGGCCCTTGGCATCACGCCAATTGACCCAACCGTCTATCAGTTTCTGAAACGCGTCAAACTGCCGGAGGTCTTCCTCGCTAGCTCCAACCCTCAGATAAAGCCCCTCGTACCAGCGTCCGAGGTAAAAGAGCCGCTCTTCGGGTTCGCGGCAAAGAAACTGCTCCTTGACGACGACCTCGCCTTCGGCATCGCGGCCGTCCAGCAGCGACATTTCCTCGAGCAGTGGGATCAGATCGGTATTTTCCTTGAACGGGACCGGTAGATAATGCGCGCCCCACGGAAAACCTACCGGATCACCCTGACCACTTCGGGCTGTTCCGCCGGCTTCTTTTTCCAGTTCGAGGACAACAAAGTCATTAAAATTCTCTTTCTTGAATTTCCACGCCGCGGTCAGACCGGCAATACCGCCGCCGACGATCGCGACCTTTTTGGTCTCCCACTTGTCTGCCGGAACTTCGAAACTCCGATTTTCGCGCTGGATATGCCCAATGTTGACGGTCTGGCCGACGATCTCACCCTCCGGAAACGGTCCTGGCGCACCCGAGCCGCACGCCGCATACGCGAACGGTGCCCCAAGGAAAAGTGTTAACAATTCGCGCCGAGAAAGATTCATTGCTCGAATTTCCGCCATTCGGCTTCGTAATACCGGACGAGGGCTTGGTTATCCAGGCGGTTGACCTCGATGTCCTCGTCGGGGCGGGATGTATCGTTCGAAAATTCAAACATCGAGGCAAACGAATCGTCGTTCAGGAAGCGCAATTCCAAACCCGGCGGCGGCTTTGTCGGTGCGTCGAACGGCTCGAGCTTCGCAAGGGCGTAGCCCCATATGCCAAAACTCGGTACGGTTGTTTGATAGGGCCGAACCGTAAACCCAACCGTCTCAAGCGTCTTCACAATGCACCAGAATGACTTTCGCGCGACTAGCGGCGATGTCGTCTGGATGACGACCGAGGAATCGGGTTTGAGCTTATTCTTTAGCAGGTTATAAAAGCGTGTCGTGTAGAGTTTACCGAGCGCAAAGTTGTTCGGGTCGGGAAAATCAACGATCGCGATATCGAACGGCTCTGTCTTTGCGCTGTCCAGCCAGACAAAAGCGTCGCCGTTGGTCAGGTGAACACGAGGGTCGTCGAACGAGTGTTTGTTCAGCTCACCGAGGGCTGGGACCGCATACGAAATATTGGTCATATCCGGATCTAGATCGACTATCTGGATAAACTCGACAGACGGATATTTCTCGATCTCGCGCAGTGCCAGACCGTCACCGCCGCCGAGCACGAGTACCCGCTTCGGCGTTCCGTTGTATGCCGCGAAGGCCGGATGAACGAGAGCTTCGTGATAGCGATATTCGTCGAAAGAATTGAACTGCAGGTTGCCGTTTAGGAACAGAGCGTAGCCGGTTTTCCCCTTGGTTACGACGATCCGCTGATACGATGAGCTCTTAGCATAGATGATGTTGTCCATGAAAAGAGCGTCTTCGGCCAACGTCGTCAGTCGATCTGCTTTAATGAACGCGATCGCGAGCAGGACGATGATGACGAAGCCCTTGATCCGCATCGCGGTCACATTCTTTTTGATCAACGGGAATAGCAGCCATGTTCCCCAGATTCCGATGCCCGCGTTCAGCATACCGAACAAGAGCGATGTGCGATTTAGGCCAAGTTTGGGAACGAGGAAGAGCGGAAACAACAACGAAGCGACCAATGCACCGATGTAGTCAAAGGCGAGGACGCGTGAAATTAGGTCCTTGAAATCGAGTTCGTCCTGCAGGATCCGCATCAGCAGCGGTATCTCGAGCCCGACGAGCACGCCGATCACAAAAACTACTGCGTACAGGACGATGCCGAAATAAGACAGGTGGGCAAAAGTCAGAAACAGCAGAGGCGCCGAGAAACCGCCGACTACCGCAACCGCAAGTTCGATCTCGACAAATTTTTCGGCGATATGCTTGTCAATGAACCTGGATAGCCACGACCCGACTCCCATCGCGAACAGATAAATGCCGATAATGATCGAAAATTGCGTGACGGAATCGCCGAGGACATAACTTGAGAGCGTTCCGGCGAGCAGCTCGTATATGAGTCCGCAAGTGGCGATAACAAAGACGTTTAGGAAAAGTAATGGAGCGCGTTTCATATTGCTGAGACACGGAGATGGTGAGACGCGGGGACGCGGCGAAAACCGCCGTGTCACCGCGTCTTAGGTGCCTCCGCGTCGGACTAGTTCCCCTGAATGGCTGCCGCGATGATCATAGCGATACCAATAATGATCGAACCGATTATGATCGCTAGACTGGTATTCTGATCATCCTCGATCTCCTTCTTGACTGAGAACGGGGCGACGAGCACGACGATCAAAAACGCGACCGTAAATACGATGAGGCCGATCGCGACAAAGATCACCGTCGCTTCGATCACGTTCCAGATCTCTTCAAGTTTGACGATCATCCCCAAGGTCGGGGCAATGGCTGCAAGATTTAGCATTATTTTCCTCCACGAAAACCGGTATAGATGAATGGCACGCCTAATCGCGAGTGGCTGCCTGAATTGGCGATCTCGACGCCAAACCAAGAGGCGACCGAGTACAGGGCCAACACACCAAAGCCAAACACCAAATAGAGTTTCTTTAACATTTTCGGCTCCTAATCATCATCGTCTGAATCGTCCGAGCCGGAAGAGCTCCCGCTGAACATACTGTCCTTCCAACGGCGGCTCTCGAACGAAAACTTACGGAATATCCCGAGCAGCGGCGCGATGAGAAGTAAAACGAAAGCAAAACAAAAGTTTACGCCGCGATTGACGTTTTGCTCGACCTTTACCGTGACCGGCATCGGCTGCTGCCAGTTCTGCCAGGTTCCCTCGACCTTTAGCGTATACTTTCCGGCCGGGAGCGACGAAAGCGTGGCGTCGGTTGAGGTTCCACCCTCGGACCACGACTCGCCGTCCTCGACGCCGCTGTAGTACTCGATCGGGACGTTGACGGATTCGACTTCCTGGCTCTGATCATTGACCAGATCGACGTCAAGGTCGGCCCACGAATTACTGACCTGCGCGCCGGCCGTAATTCGGACATTACTGTTCGGTTTGATATCGAACGGTTGGCTGAATATCGACTGTGAGGTCGTGGCGTTGGTCATTGCCGGCAGGACGACCTGCTGGTTCAAGATAGTCTTGGTCAATCCTGTCAGCGGGATCATAAATACAGCCACAACCAGCAGTGCGAGCAGCGGCAACATTCCCCACGTATAGTAAAATTGCCCGGTAAACGGCTGATTAGGCGCGACACCCCATGGTTTCGGCAGGTCCGGTACGCCGAAGATCTTGCTGATCTCGTCGTTGGTCATGTATGTCCCAAGCGACCAGTTGATCTCACTCTGAGATATTTCCTGCGAAAGCATAAGAGGCGGTGCGACGTAATCGACCGCCCGCACCGTCTCGCCCTGTTCGACCCGCCAGTAGAACTCACCTTTGACGTATTCTGTTACAGCTTGCGCGTCCTGAAAGATCTTGAACGTTGTCCCGTTGTACCTGACAGTCTGGCCCGAACCGATGTAGCCGGACTGATCGACGTCGGCAGGATTAACGGGTTCAACAAAATTCCAGTGATTGTCCGAATGCACAAGCCATCGGAAGCCGACCATCGGATTGTAGAGCAAATACTCATGCCAGAAATACTTGATCCCATCAATGGTCACGCTTCGGACGACAGCGCCGATGATCTTGAATTTGACATCGCCCGGGAATGTCCCCTCGGCTCCGATCGGTGCAACAAAATCGGGCTGATCGGGAGCAGGCTTCAGCGTTTTGAGGTAGCTGAGATTTCCGTCGTTGATGTCGAGTAGTGAATCGCAGTTGGGGCACGTAACTCGTTCGGCTTTGTCGGGAGCGTTCAGGCTTAGCGGTCCCCCGCAATGGGGACACGACATGCCGGCGACGGATACCCGACGCGCTTCGCGCTGAACCGGCTTAGCGTCGCCTAGGCCGATCTCGTCGAGCGTGACTTGATTACCAACAAAAACCCACGGCGGATCCATGCTGTAATCGATCGTCGCAAACGTATTTTTCTTGCCGGCAAGGTCAGCAAATTCGAAAACTTCGCCTGGCGTCAGTTTGTACGGGATCTCGCCCTCGGCTGCTGCGTAGGTGCCATGAGCTCGTTCCTGAACCATAAGCGGCGTCGGATTTGGTATTTCCGGAATTGTTTGCCCGAGTTGGAGGTCATTGAACGTTGGCAAAACGGTCCCAGAAGGCAGCGGTTGGTAAAATGTCAGGTAAAACTTGCCTTGCGCCTCGGCCAACCATCCAACCCAACCGTTTGAGAACGTCGCATACCACTCGTCCCACGAACCGCCAAGCTCATGTTTGAGCTGCGCCCGACCCGTTAATTCGAAGCGAGCGTCCCTGAATGTTCCTTTGAGGCCGAGTTTCAGCGGAGACTCGGAATCAACGACTTCAGCGATCTTGCCCAAGTCGGTAAGCGCACGGTCGGAACGGGCGATCGCTGAGCGACAAAAAGGGCAAATAATGACAATGGTGGAACCGGCCTTGAATTCGATCGGCCCGCCGCACGAAGGGCAATTTGCCTGAAGGGTACTCATACTTCACCTCCGGCGGTCTCAAACCTGACGTGCGTCTCTTGGTCGCCGCGCTCGATCCTGGTAACCGATACAACCTCGGCACCAAGCCGGGTTCGTAATTCCGGCTCCCAATCCCATTCCGGACGAGTGCGGCAACAGTAAAGATTAAAGGTCGCCGTACCGTGTTCAGGATACGTGTGACAAGCGAGGTGTGATTCGGTCAGAGCGACCAGTCCGGTAACGCCGCCTTCGCCGGGAAATTTATGCCAAACCGATCCGACCGAGCGAAGGCCGAGGTCACTCATTACCGCGGAAAAAACCCCGCGGATCACGCTCTCATCGCGCAGCGAATCTGCGTTGCAACCCGAAGCTTCGATCAGCCATTCAGTTCCGACGATCATTGTTTTCGATCAGCGAAGAGGAATTTGATTCGGCACGCGGCATCAAAACCGTTTATCGTATATGTGCGTATTGATGCAAAACAAAAGAAATATGACGAAATCGACTATAACTAAATTTTTCCAATTTGTCATATTCTTTATACTCTTGGCCGCGACTTTTTCCGCCTGCACAATGGGCTCATCGGAAACGGTTTCCGGAGCAAGGAGCACCCGTTATCTGCCACCGAAGAATGTCGGCTCGATAGCCGACACCGAGATCGCAGAGAGCAGCGGCCTAATCGCTTCCAAATGCCAGCCGGATGTATTTTGGACACATAACGACTCCGGTGATGACGCATTTATTTATGCGCTTCGAAAGACCGGAGCTAAACTTGGCACATGGCACGTGCCCGGAGCTCAAAACATAGATTGGGAAGACATCGCCGGGTTCAAGGACAATACCGGCAAATGTTTCATATACATTGGAGAGATCGGTGATAACCAATCGAAACGGTCCGAGCATGCCATCTATCGCATTCGGGAGCCGCGAATTACACCCGACGCTGCGGATTCGACACGCGCCCAACCTGTCGAAGCGGACAAGGCCGATGTTATCCGATTCACGTATCCGGATGGGAATCACGACGCTGAAACGCTCCTGGTCAACCCAAATACTGCTGATATCTATATCATCTCGAAGCGGATGGACGGCCCGGCGGGTGTGTATCGCCTGCGCGACGACTTTGGCGTTGAACAGGTGGTCAAGGCCGAAAAAGTCGCCGATATTTCCGTTCCGGCGGTGCCGAACGGTTTTCTGACCGGCGGAGACATTTCACCCGACGGAAGATACCTCGCCATCTCTGACTATGCGGCGGGTTACGAATTCACCCTTCCTGAAAGTGCGAAGAAATTCGACGAGATATGGAAACAAGAGCCTGAAGTGGTCGACCTAGGTAAACGAAAAGTTGGCGAATCTGTCTGTTACAGTCCGGACGGCAACGCCATCTATGCCTCGAGTGAAGGTAAAGGCGCACCGATCTACGAGATCGTAAGGCGACAATTGTAGCTATTTTACGACTTCGAATTTGCCTTTCGTCTCTATGCTGTTTCCCCGGACAAGGTCGCGCATCTCCACTCGTATTTCGTACTCGCCGGGATCGAGTTGGGCAGCTGTTAAGATCTTCGCAAGCGTCAGTCGCTGGCCGGAATCGCTCAAACCCGTCCAGTCTTCTTTCTGCCGCCGAACCTCTTTTCCGTTTCGCAAAAGCACATAATCGACGTCGACCGCGGGCCGAAGTGTTGTCTGATCAACCTGAGCGTTATAAACCTGCAGGTAGATACCGATATCTTCGCCACGCGTAAAGACACCGCTGAGATTGGGGACCACCTTAGTGTTACCGATGACAAATTGCCCGCCGACGTCCGTCGAGGTCGCCGAACGAAGTTTTGATGCCAGCACAAGCGACGATGCCGAGAGGGTGTCTGTGTCGTATCTTGGTACCGTGAACCCAAGGCTGACGACACCGCGGTTACCTGATTCAACGTCGCGGACGACGATATCGACCTTGTAAATGCCGGGCGAAAGCACGACGGGCTTTTGGTAGATCGAGCGACGCGATCTGCTGTCGGCGAGTTCGGCGGGTGAGGCGGTCGTTACCACCGAATCCTCAAAGATGCCGCCTCGTTTGTTGGATACCGCCGTTATCCTTCCAAGAATGTTCATCTTCGCTGTCGCAAGGCCGCCGGTTTGGCCGAATGACAGTTCTTTATTGTCCGCCTGGATCGTGAACGCGGTAACGACCCGATCGTCGGATTGACGGAAATAGTCCACGCGAACATCGAATCTGAGCCCGTTGTTGTCGATCACCGGCCCGTCTGTGAGGACGCCGAGGAGATCGGTAAATTTTGGCGAAGGCGGTGTATCTAGGCTGGAAAGCCGTGTGATCCACGATAACGGCGAGTCCTCCACGCGTTGATAACTTACGGCGCCGTTCGTCTGGCCCTGGTTCCTTCCTATTCCCGGAACCGTCCCGAGTGCGTCCTTGTCGTCAGGACCTCGGGCGAGGCGATATTCGCCGGTACCGGTCGGATCGACAAACTCGATCTCGACGCCGTCGCCGGGGCCGTCCAGGTGCCTATAGAACCACTTTTCGAACGGATATGTCGTCGTCGACCCGCCGCCTTGATAGCTTGGCCTTTCGTACGAACCTCCGGAAGGAGAGGCTTCGACCGTATCGGGCTTACCCCAGGTTATGTAGATCCGGCCGCGGTCAGTCTGCCATCCTGGAATGCCGGATGCGAAATGTTCATTGGCATAAGCGAATCGCTCGTAATACTGTTCGCGAAATTCGTTGACCTCGGTGTCCGGATCAGGATCGCGAAGCCGCCAGAATGTATCAATGAAGTTCTCGCGCTCCTCGTTTGTCTTCAACTGCAAGAAGGCTTGCCGCTCTGACGGCGTAATGATGTATTTAACATCCTGGGTCAGCCATCGTTTGAACGCATCGTCGTTCTCTGCCTTCTGCTTTCTCGGGGTCGTGGCCGGGTCCGTAGGTACGGGTGTTTTCTCCGGTGCCTGTGCGGAACCGGTCGCGAATGCAGCGACTAAAACAAGCGCGATCACGGCGGATCGGAGAGCGAAACTCATTTTGAACATAGAACTCCTTAATTATGAGCGGCAAGCCGTGCTCGTCTCGTTGCCCAGCACCAATTATCGGTAGAACCTAAAGGTCTGCAATTTCAAAGATGTTCGGGCGCAAAAAAAGGTTGTAAAGCCGGACCAGATCCGAACCTTACAACCCTTTGCTTTTCTCTGAACTACTTTGTGATCTCGAACTTGCCCTTATTCTCGATGACCTGGCCGCTCACGCGATCTTTGATCTCTACCTTGAGCTCGTAGTCGCCGAGCGGCATAGCAGTCGTCGGTAATAGCCTCGCGAGTGTGAGACGCTGACCGGAATCACTCAGCCCCGCCCAGTCCTCGGACTGCCGCAGGATCTCCTTGCCGCCTTTCATCAAAATATAGTCGACATCTACCGCCGGTCGAAGAGTGGTTTGATCGATACCAGCATTGTAGACTTGTAGGTAAAGACCGACCTCCTGGCCCTGCTTGTAGACGCCGCTAAGGTTCGGGATAACCTTTGCGTTTCCGATCACGAACATCTGTCCAATATCTCGCTCGTTGGTCGAACGCAGTTTTGAGGTAAGAATCAACGAAGACGTCGACAGTTTCTTGTCATCGTATCTCGGAACGGTGAAGCCCATGTTGACAATGCCCTTATTGCCAGTGCCGACGTCACGAACGACAACGTCAACTTTGTAGGTTCCCGGACTCAACGCCATCGCCTTTTGGTAAACCGACTTTCTGTCCTGCATTTCCGCCAATTCCGACGCCGTAGCGTTGGTAACGACTGAATCTTCGAAAATGCCCGATCGCTTACCGGAAACTGCCGTGATGCGGCCGAAGATATTCATTCTCGCCGTTTCCAAACCGCCGACCTCTTCGAATTTCAATTCCTTGTTCGTGGTCTGGATGGTAAATGCTGTGATCACCCGGTCGTCAGACTGCCGGAAGAAATCCACTCGTAGGTCGAATGCGAGCGGATTATTGTCGATCACCGGCGAATCCGTCAACGAACTCTGCAGATCGCTAAACTTGACTTGCGGAGGGTTTTGCAACGCTACGATTTGTTCCAGACGTCGAAAAGGCGAATCCTGTTCCCGCTGATAAGAGTTGGCACCTGTATTTAATCCGGTGATGCGGTCTGCCTTATTCGATAGCCCGAGTTCCTCATTTGTAGTCAAACCCGCTCCTGGTACCATTTTCAGAGCGTCTTTTTCATCCGCGTTTCGAGCAATACGATACTCACCCGTACCGGTCGGGTCAACGAATTCGATCTCGACACCGTCACCAACGTTGTCGAGGTGGCGATAGAACCAGATCTCAAAAGGGTACGTGGTCGTCGAGCCGCCGCCCTCGTAACTCGGCCTGTCATACGAACCACCGGACGGATGTGACTCGATCGAATCGGGCTTGCCCCATGCAATGTATGTCCTTCCACGGTCGGTCTTCCATCCCGGGATTCCGGAAGCAAAATGCTCATTCGCATATGCGATCCGTTCGTAGTATTCCTCGCGATATTCGTTTTCTTCGGTGTCGGGGTTAGGATCACGGCGACGCCAGAAATTCTCAATAAAATTCTCGCGTTCCTCGTCGGTAACGAGTGCCATGAAAGCCTTGCGTTCCTCTTTAGTGATAATGTAGGCAACGTCATTGTTGACCCACTTCTTGTAGGCTTCCTTCAACTCGGGCTTGACGTTTCGCGGCTTATCGTTGGGATCCTGGCTTGGATTGTTCTTGTCCGGCTTTTGAGCCACGGCAATAAACGCGGCGGCCACGATCAGCACAAACATGAAAGCGAACTTTCCTAAACTCTTAACTAATGACATAACGCTAAAACTCCTGATCAACTACCGTACGAATTACTGATCTCCTGCCTAGTTTATACCCGTTCGATTCTAGACAGTTATCCTTAAATGTTCAAGATGCAAAAATAGTGTGATCAGGTTGCTTTCGCGGCGTTCTCCGCGTCAGTCTCTCGCTTCTTTCCGAATATCCACGCAATGAAGATAGATACAACGTACAGCGCTATCATCGGGGCGGCGAAAAGCAGCATATTTGGGATGTCGCCGGTCGGTGAAACAACGGCAGCCACGATCAGAATAACGATCAGCGAGACCTTCCAGCTCCGGATCAAGAATCTCGCGTTGACGAGGCCTATCCTCGCCAAAACGTACGTTATCGCCGGCATCTGAAAGATCACTCCCATCGCGAGCATGATGATAGTGATCAGGTCCAGATAATCGCTGGCCCGCAACAGAAGTTGAAATTCCCCTCCGCCGAGCCCGAGTAAATATCGGGCTGCCGGCGGAAAGATGACGTAGTACGCAAATGCCGCGCCGATCACGAATGCGACAGACGAAAGTCCAATGAATGGAGTCACATACGCCTTTTCGTGTTTATACAAGGCCGGCGAAATGAACATCCAGATCTGAAAGAGCAAGAACGGTACCGATATGGCTATCGCCGCATAAAGCGAAACCGTGACAAATAGCGTGAATTGCTCTTGAGCGGTCGTAACGGTCATACGCTCGTCAGCATTCGGTTGGCTCACAGCGACATCCTGGAACTCGACCGGCAGACGAACACCCTTTGGAATAATCGCGTTGTTAGTAATTAGCTGTTCCGTGGTGAAGAGACCGAGCTTGCCGTCGGGCCCCTTGGCGACCTCCGCAAGGACGGACGAACCGGGCGATATCACGGTAGGGCCCAGCTTCGTAGCCCGGTCAAATATGTAGCGCCCCGAGTCGCCCTCCTTGATATCAGCGAGCGGCAGCACCTTTTCTTCGCCGGTCTCGCCGCGAATCGGAAGGTCGATACGCTCAGCCTCAGACAACGCCTGGCGTATCGGGGCCGAGAGAAAATCGTAGATCTTGTCGGAGACGAACCAACACAGGATAAACGCCAGAACTACAATGACGACAGACGTTACAAGTCGCTTGCGCAGCTCGTCCAGATGTTCGAGGAACGACATGTGTCCGCCGCGTCCGGCTTCTAATTCAGTTTCCTTGTCGTCCATTTCTTGCGTCTAGAGCCAGTTCTTCTTGTCGTTAAGGCCGTCATCGCCGGTGACCGTCACTTTCTCTTGTCCAGCCGGTGCAGAAGCCGCAATGTCAGCGACCGGAGCTTCGGCAAATCGTCCGGGATCTGCCTCCGTAACCGACGGAGTGGGCAACTCATTCGGCTTGGTCTCCGTATCTATTGCGGAAACGCGGGCCACAGGGAATGTTGGCGACTCATCGTCGATCCGGAATGCCTTGGCCTCTTCATCGAAATTGACCTCGCGCTCCCAAGTTTCCTTAAATTCGTTGGTCGTGCTTCGAAAATCAGCCATCAACTTGCCGATCTTTCTCGCATATTCCGGCATTTTGCGTGGCCCAAGGAAAATTAGCGCGACTATGCCGATGAGTATCAACTCCGAAGTACCGATCGATTCGAAAATGAACAAAAACACCCTATTTCACCTCTACCAGACGATCCGTGCGTTCGGAAACTTCGCCGATCACGTGCGAGCCCTCAACCTCGGAGAGAAACCGGTCCGCCACAGACCGTTCCAGACTGATCAGCAATCCTCCCGCCGTTTGTGGGTCAAAGAGAGCACTCTGCATCTCCTTGCTCACGCTACCAGCTATTCTAACAGTATCGCCGACGTACAAGCGATTGTTGCGGTCGCCTCGCGTCAACATTCCCTGAGAGATCAGTTCAATGACATCCGGCAGGAGCGGAACCGCTTTAGAATCAATAGTTAACAACACATCGCTGCCGTTTGCCATTTCGAAGGCGTGCCCCAAAAGTCCGAATCCCGTGACGTCTGTGCAAGCACTCGCTCCGGCACGGACCATTGCCGCGGAAGCGGCCGCCGCTGAAGTCGACATTGCCGCGATGGCTGCAGCTTCGGTCGATTTTCGCGCAACGCCATTCTTGACCGCTGTGTTTATGGCACCCGTGCCGATCGATTTGGTCAGGACGAGCACATCGCCGGGCCTCGCTCCGGAATTTGTGATGACCCTTTCGGGATGGATAGTACCGGTCACCGCGTAACCTATCTTAATTTCCTGATCATCCACCGAGTGGCCACCGATGATGACCACATTTTCCGAGTTCATCGCCGCCTGGCCACCTGCCAGAATCTCGCCGAGGACATCCCAATCTCCCTTCTGCGGATAGCAAACTATCGAAAGTGCAGAAAGCGGCGTCCCACCCATCGCGTAAACATCGTTCAAGGCATTCACCGCCGCGATCCGGCCGTACGTGTACGGATCGTCGGCAACGGGCGTAAAGAAATCAATGGTCTGCACAAGCGCAACCTCGCCCGTAAGACGAAAAACTCCCGCGTCGTCGGATCTATCAAATCCGACAATCACATTTTCGCTGTTTTGCTTAGGAAGTTTGCTCAAAACTTGAGCAAGGTCGCTCGGTGCGAGTTTGGCCACTCAACCCGCACAGTCAACCATTTCCGTCAAACGCTTACGCATTGTTCCGCTCTACCTCCTTTATTATCAATAGTTTACAGATGTTTATGAGCTATGAGCCGAGAAGCATCCGGTAGATGCGATCGAGGTCATCGGTCCCGTAATACTCGATCTCGATCTTTCCGCTCGTCCGCTTTTTCGCGGGTACGATCTTCACGTTGGTGCTGAGGTGGCGCATCAATTTTGTCTCGGCGCTCTTCACATTCGCATCAACGTTGCGGCCGGCGGGCTCTTTCATGCCAGGCGTTGTCGGTTCAGTGGCGAGACGTTTAACCGTCCGTTCTGTTTCCCGGACAGACATTCCACGTGCGACGATGTTGTTTGCTACGGTCTTCTGGATCGCCGGATCGTCCGTCATCAACAGTGCCCGGCCGTGGCTGAACGATAATTTCCCTTCGACGATTTGCTGCTGGACGGCTTTTGGCAGTTTGAGCAATCGGATCGTAGTTGTGATCAGCGTCCGTTCCTTACCGACCCGTTCGGCAACTAGCTCTTGCGTGAGCCCGACAGTGTCTATGAGTTTACGGTACGCGTTGGCCTCCTCGATCGGGTTTAGCTCGTGCCGTTGGATGTTCTCAACGAGCGCTATCTCGAGAAGCTTTTCGTCGGGTATATCGCGTACGACTGCCGGCACCTTTCGCAATTCTGCACGCTGGGCTGCACGCCAGCGTCTTTCGCCGGCGACGATCTGGAAGCGGCTGCCTGCCTCGCGCAGTACGATTGGTTGGACAATGCCGTTCGCCCGGATCGACGCGGCTAACTCGTCAAGCTTCTCATCCGAAAATCGTGTCCGCGGCTGTTCCGGATTAGGATCGATAAGATCGATGTCGATCTCTCGCATTCCCGCTTCGGTAAATTGAGGCCTTTCGTCGCCGATCAGGGCACTCAG
>JAKOVX010000012.1 GCA_029781855.1 Acidobacteriota bacterium
GCAATTTGCCTCGGGCCTCGACACGCCGTCGGGCATCGCATTTGCTGGAGATGACCTGATCGTCGCCGATCCGGGAACGCACTCGATAAAGAAGGTATTGCCGGACGGAAAGGTCGTATCGCTGGCCGGCACCGACGGTTCATCCGGCTGGTTGGACGGTTCCGCCAACGCGGCGAAATTCGACGCACCGATCGGCATCGCTGTTTCGGAGGGCAAGATCTATGTCACCGACACCTACAACGACCGCATTCGCCTGATCGAAAATGGCCGCGTCTCAACCCTCGCCGGCGGCGCACGCGGATTTGCGGACGGCACCGGGGCCGCGGCTCGGTTCGATACTCCGACGGGCATTGCGTTTTGGAACGGCAAACTTCTCATTGCCGATACCGGCAACCGCCGAATCCGTGTCGTCGAAAATGACGGTTCGACGTGGACACTCGCCGGCACAGGGATTTCGGACCGAATGGACGGCCCGCTCGGATCGGCGTCGCTTATCTCGCCGACCGCAATCGCGGTTGACGGGGCAGGTTCACTCTACATCGCCGACGGCAACGCGATCCGCGTCATTCGCAGCGGCGTGATCCCAATCATGACAACACTTTCAGGCGGACGACGTGGACTTGCGGACGGTTCGCCGATCAGAGCACGATTCAACCGGCCGTCGGGGATCGCGTTCGACGGAAACGGACAGTTGATCGTGGCTGATAGCGAGAATCGACTCGTACGCCGGATCTCGCCGGAAACCTCCGGAACGGCGATCACGGGCGAGCAGATCGCCGCACTTGCCGAAAAGCCCGAGACGTTCCGCACCGCCCAACCCGCCCGCTGGCCATACGATCCGCCGACCGCCAAACGAGACATCGCCGGAACGCTGGCCGAGATCCGCGGCGAGGTCAAACCCGGAAACGACGACATCCACTTCCACAACGGCCTCGACATCGCCGGTTCGTACGGCGAAACGGCGAGGTTCGTCCGCGACGAAAAGGTGCTGCGGCCGATCGCGGCTGAGAATTTCGGCACACTTCGCGAGCTGATCCGGATGCCGACAATGGGATATATCCATATTAGGCTCGGGCGAGATGTGAGCGGCGTGCCGTTCGGCGACCCGCGTTTTCAATACGAGACGGACACGACTGGCAAACTCATAGACGTCCGTGTCCCGCGAGGCTCGCATTTCAAAGCTGGCGAGCCGATTGGCACGCTGAACCCGATGAATCACGTCCACCTCATCGCCGGACGCAGCGGATCGGAGATGAACGCCCTTGATGCTCTGATTCTGCCGGGGATCAGCGACACGCGTCCGCCGACGATCGAAAAGGCCACACTCGAGGACGAAAATTGGAACGCCCTGGAAACAAAATCGCCTTCCGGACGTATTGAGGTGTCAGGCAAAGTTCGGCTGATAATACGAGCGTACGATCAGGTTGACGGCAACGCCGATCGCCGCCGGCTCGGTGTGTATCAGGTCGGTTACCAGCTTCTAAACAAAGACCTGACGCCGTTTAGCGACCCGATCTGGACGATCAGGTTTGACCGGCTCCCGGCTGACGAGTCGATCAGGCTGGTTTATGCCGACGGCAGCAAATCGGGAGCGACGGGCGAAACGATCTTTAACTACATCGCGACCGACCGCGTGGACGGCGACAATTTCAAAGAGGATTTTTTGGATACGGCGGCTCTCAACACCGGCGATTACGTTTTGAGGGCATATGCCGCGGATTATTTTGGCAACAAGAGCTACATTGACATACCGATCGAGGTAAAAAGATGAAAAGAATGATCACATTGGTTTCCCTGTTTGTGTTTGCGTTCGCGGCAATGCCGGTCGCCGCGGCGAATGGCCCCACATCGATCCGGATCACGCCGCCGGCACCTAAATTCACGGACGCCGAGCGTCAAACGGAACTTGCGCGTCGCCGGACCGCAGTTGCCGCGAAAATGGAGGACAACAGCGTCATGGTGCTCTTTTCGGCTGAGCCGAAGATGTACACGGGCGATGTGGACTATGTCTTTCGCCAGGAGAACAACCTCTATTACCTCACCAGCCTCAAACAGGCCGATCTGACCCTCGTTATCGAGAAAGCCAATGGAAAGGTTACCGAAAATGTCTATATGCAAAAGCGGAACCCGCAGCGTGAGACCTGGAACGGCAAAATGTACTCGAACGAGGATGCTACGAGGATCTCGGGCATCAAGACGATCGTCGATGTCGCGAAACTGAAGCCGTTCCTTGAAAGTCTCAACGGATCAAAAGGCTCTGAACCGCAGACCGTGTATTTACTCTTACCGGAAGGCGAAATGGACAGCGACGGCATGCGCGAGTTTCGGGCGGAAAGTGAATTCTCCAAGGTCCTCACGAATCGAAAAGTTGTCAACGCTCAACCGATATTTGCCGGCCTTCGCCAGATCAAATCGCCATACGAACTAAAAATGCTCCAGCACGCGATCGACATTACGACCGAGGCACATATGCGTTCATGGGCAACAGCGGGGAACGCCTCGATGGAATATGAAGTGCAGGCCGAGGTCGAATACACCTTCCGCCGCCGAAATGCCGATTATTGGGGTTACCCGTCGATCGTCGGATGCGGGCCGAACGCCACAACGCTTCATTATGAAGAATCGCAGAGCCCGGTCAAGAAAGGCCAACTGCTGCTGATGGACGTCGGTGCCGAATACGAACACTACACCGCCGACGTGACACGCACATTCCCGGTAAACGGCAAATTTACCAAGGAACAGGCTGAGATCTATCAGATAGTTTACGACGCTCAGGAGGCCGCTGCGAAGGCCGCAAAACCGGGAGCGACGCTTAACGACCTGAGCGAGGCCGCCGATGCGGTACTGCGCGACGGGCTTTTCAAACTCGGTTTGATCACCAATAAGAACTCAGAACAATTTCGCATTTGGTACATGCATGGCCTGAGTCACTGGCTGGGGATGAACGTCCACGACGTCGGTAATTATGGTATTCCGCTCAAACCCGGAATGACGTTTACGAACGAGCCGGGCATATATATCCGCGAAGACGCTCTCGATTATCTGCCAAACACGCCTCAGGCGAACGAGTTCAAACAGAAGGTGCGGCCGGCGTTCGAAAAATACAAAAACATCGGCGTCCGAATCGAGGACGACATGCTCATCACCGACACCGGTGTCGAATGGATGACCAAAAACCTGCCGCGTTCGATCGCTGAGATCGAGGCTTTTATGGCATCGAAACCAGCGGTCGGAACTTCCTCCGCGACGGCGTCACTGCTATCGGGTTTTGACTATCGGCTGAAAAAGGGCTACTTAAATTAATGCCGTCCGAGTGCGGCACCTAAGTAGCTTTGGCAAAGAACACTTCAAAATCGAACCCTTCGGACACCGCGCTTCCGCTTGTGATCGTCAATCCGAAATCGGCGGCAGGATCTACCCGTAATAATTGGTCCGGAACCGCCGCGGACATCCGGGCTCACTTCGGACCGTTCTCGGTCGCCTTTACGAAATCGCAGGGCGATGCAGTCGATATCGCCGAACGGGCTGCAAACGCGGGCCGGAAATTTATCATCGCGTGTGGCGGCGACGGCACGATTAATGAGGCGGCGAACGGCATCCTTCGGTCCGGCAAGGATGTTGAACTTGGCGTTTTGCCGTCGGGAACGGGTGGCGATTTTCGGCGGACGCTTGGGCTGCCGCTCGGGCATCGCGAGGCAGCCGCCGCTCTGCGGACCGGGGAGACGCGGACGATCGACGTCGGCAAGGTCACATTCCGAACTTTCGAAGACGAAGAAACGAGCCGTTATTTTCTGAACGTGTCGTCGTTCGGCCTCGCCTCGTCTATCATTAAACGCGTCAAATCCGCCAAGGTATTTGATTGGCTGCCGGTCCCGTCGGTACGCGGACGGGCGAATTTTGCGTTTTCGACGCTGCAGGAAGTCCTCGACCTCGAACCGCTCAACATTCGCGTCCGGATGGATGAGGGCGAAGAGCGGACCTTGCAAACGATCAATTTTTGCGTCGCGAACGCTCGGTATTTCGGCGGCGGAATGATGATCGCACCAGAGGCGAAGCTCACGGACGGATTCCTCGACATCGTCAACATCGGCGATATCGGTACCGCCAAGATACTGATCAACGCCCACACGCTCTATCGCGGGACACATCACCAACTGAAAGAAGTTCACGGCACGCTTGCCACCAGGGTCGAAGTTTGGTCGGCAGATCCGTCAGTCGAAATTCGTCTTGAGACCGATGGCGAACTTCCCGGCAAACTGCCCGCCGTCTACGAGGTCGTACCGAAAGCGTTGCGTGTCCGGGTTCCGTCGTTATAGCCCGATCGCGAGCTGTCCGACACCTCCGATTTCCGCCCGCAACTGCCTCATCCCGCCTTGAATCTACGGTCGATTTAGCACACAATACGCCTGAATCATATGCCACAAACCTTTTGCCAAATGCTGATCTCGGCGTTCAACGAGCGTCCCGACAAAGTCGCGATGCGTATCGTCGGGAGCGACGACGAGGTTTACACTTTTGGCGAAATGCTGAACCGCATCCGCTCGGTCGCATATCGGCTGAAACAGGAAAATGTAGCGTTCGGCGATCGGGTCGCACTGATCGGCGAAAATCATCCGTCGTGGGCGATCGCGTACCTCGGCACGATCTATCACGGAGCCGTCTGCGTTCCGCTCGACCCGCACGGTGAGATCGAAACGATCACGAATTTCCTTGAGAATTCGGAGGCAAAGGTGGCGTTCCTATCACCGGACCAAACGTCGCGATTCAGCCAGATCGAAGAAAAGCTCGGCCGCCATATTCCGGCGGTGGTTTGGAACCTTGAAAATTCGAGTAACGGTTTCAAGAAGTTCGAGGATTGGTCAACGACCGAGTTTCCCGACAGTTACGCCGCCGAAATTCCCAAGGCCGAGGGCAAGGATATAGCGCTGCTGATGTACACCAGCGGCACGACCGGCACGCCGAAGGGTGTTCCGCTCACGCACGGCAACATCGTCGGCGAGCTTTCGGGTGTCAACGACGTCTTAAAGCTGTCCGACAAAGAACGTATTCTCAGTCTTTTACCGCTCTTTCACGCATATTTGCAGATCGTAAATCTCTGGGTCGCGACGACCTTTGGGCCGCAGGTCGGTTATCTGAAGGAGTTGACTCCCGCCGAACTGAGCGAGTCGATGAAGACGTTCAAACCAACGATCCTCACGACCGTGCCGCGGCTCTGGTACCTGTTCCATAAGAAGATATTCGATGCCGTTGCCGCCAAGCCGAAACCGGTCCAGGCACTCTTCCGGGCGATGCTCGCGTTCAACGGCTTTTCGCGCGATACGCTCGGGATCAATCTCGGTACAAAATTTTTCGGTGCGGTGCACGAGTCGTTCGGCGGTAACCTCCGTATCGCTATCTCTGCCGGCTCACGCTTTGACGAATCCGTCGCCGAGGACTTTCACCGACTTGGGTTCACGATAATTCAGGGTTACGGACTGACCGAAACAAGCGGTGCGGCAACCGCGACCTACGAGGACGACAACCGTGTCGGTTCGGTCGGCAAACCGATGCGCGGAGCCGAAATAAAGATAGTCGATCCGGACAAGGACGGCGTTGGCGAGGTGCTCATCCGCGGCACGATGGTCTTCGACGGGTACTACAAGAATCCGCAAGCAACAGCTGAATCGTTCACCGAAGACGGCTGGTTCCGCTCCGGCGACCTCGGCAAGCTCGACAAAGATGGATTCCTTTACATCGTCGGCCGCGGCAAGGACGTCATCGTCCTGCCATCGGGCAAGAATGTTCACCCCGAGGACTTGGAAGTTCACTACCTGAAATGCCCGATGGTCGGCGAACTCGCTATCATCGGCGTGCAGGACGAGACCGAGGCTCACGCCGGTGCCGAGAAACTGGCGGCGGTCGTCGTTCCGGATTTTGAGTATCTCAAGATCGCAAAGATCGCCAATTCCAAGGAAGCGATCCGTCACGCACTCGACAGTCTGGGCCGCGAGCTGCCGGAATATCAACGTGTCCGCGACTACATCATTCGCGTCGAGCCATTGCCGCGCACGGCGACCAACAAGATCAAACGTTTTCAACTCAAAAAAGAGGTCGAGACCGGAGTGATCGCCGCCGAGGCGAAAGAGGTCAAGGCGTGGGAATTCTCAGCCCAGGATACTGCACTGCTGGAAACGCCGACCGCTCGATCGGTGGTCGCGGCGATAAAACAGAACGCAGGTGCTGCGGAGGTCGTTCACCCGAACATGAACCTCGAGATCGACCTCGGCCTCGACAGCCTGGCTCGGGCCGAGACTTTTGCCGCGCTTGAACACGCATTTTCGACCGAGTTCGACGGCGATGAAGCTGCACAGGCACTGACGGTCGCAAATGTTATCGAACTCGTCAACAAGCACGGCGGCGAGACGACCGAAGCCCTAACTGTCGACCTCAACTGGGGCAAGATCGTCCGCGAAGTGAGCGACGACCTGCCGGAGATACGGCCGGTACTCAAGAACAAGGTGTTTTTCGCGCCGTTCGCGTTCTTCGTTTACAAGATATTTTGGGTCGTCTTCAAGATCTTTCTACGGGTGGATATCAAAGGGCTCGATCAGCTCAAAAAGCTCGAACGCCCGTTCCTGATCTGCCCGAACCATCAAAGTTTCCTCGATCCATTCGTGCTGTGCTCAAACTATCCGTTCGCTCTGTTCAAGAACATCTTTCACGTCGGTGCCAGCGAGTTCTTTTCCAATGCTCTGATGCGGTTCATAGCCAAAATGCTCAACGTTGTACCGGTCAACCCTGACACGGAGCTGATGCGGGCGATGAAGGCCGGTGCCATCGGGCTCAAGAATGGAAAGGTCCTGAACATCTATCCTGAGGGTGAGCGTGCGTTTGACGGCGAACTGCACGGCTTCAAAAAGGGTGCCGCCATTCTGGCGACCGAACTCGACCTGCCGATAGTTCCCGTGGCACTCGACGGCCTCCAGAACGTCTGGGCTCGAAACTCGTGGAAGATCCGCCCCTCAAAGGTCAAGATCACTATCGGCAAGCCGTTTTACGCGAAGGAGATCTTATCCACGCCGGATACTTCTTTGCCAGCGACGGACGAAGACGGCTATGCCGTTGTTACCGATCATTTGAAAAATACGATCGCCGGTATGATCGACGAAATGCGAAAGTGAGCAAATGCGGCTTTTCTTCAAGGTATTTGTTTTTCGTTACCGTTTGAGCGAAAATAGGGCTGTCAATCCAGCCTTTTTTTATTGGAGTCCATATGCGCATTAGATCTATTTTTCTGGTCGTTCTCGTTTCATTTTTGTCGGTCGTATCGTTTGGTCAGGCACCCGCCGCGGGTCAAAATGAGCTTGCCAAATACATCACCGACAATTACACCAAACGCGAGGTGATGGTACCGATGCGTGACGGCGTGAAGCTCTTTACGTCGATCTACGAACCTAAAGACAAATCGCAAAAATACCCGATCATGATGAGCCGAACGCCATACAGCGTCGCTCCGTATGGGCCTGATAAGTTCAAGGACCTGCTCGGCCCGGACTATCAATTTGCAAGAGAAGGCTACATTTTCGTTTACCAGGATGTCCGCGGCCGATGGATGAGCGAGGGTAAGTTTGTTGATGTCCGCCCCGAAACCGCTCAGTCGAATCCCGGGACTATTGATGAATCAACCGACACCTACGACACCATCGACTGGCTGGTCAAGAATGTCGATAACAATAACGGTAAGGTTGGGACGTACGGCATCTCATATCCCGGATTTTATACATCTGCAGGCTCGATCAATTCCCATCCGGCTCTCAAGGCTTGCTCGCCGCAGGCACCTGTCAGCGACTGGTACCACGGCGACGATATGCATCACAACGGTGCCTTATTTCTCGCACAGAACTATTGGTTCTACACGTTTTTCCAGCCTTTCACGTCTCCAACGAACGATTTCGGTTATTTGAAACGTTGGAAAGGGCGTGACACCCAGGACGGTTACGACTACTTCCTACGGCTTGGCGGCCTGAAAGAAGTTGCCGACAGCTACGTGGACGGGATAGGGGTTCGTCAGCCGTATTGGGACGATATGATGGGCCACCCGAACTACGACCAGTATTGGAAGGACCGCAACGTCCTGACGCATCTTAACGGCATCAAATGCGCCACGATGACCGTCGGCGGCCTTTTTGACGACGAGGACGCGTACGGCGCCCAACAAACTTATATCCATATCGAGAAACAGGATCCCGGAATTTTCAATGTGCTTGTTCTCGGTCCGTGGTTTCACGGCGGATGGGCACGCTCGGACGGCGATTGGCTTGGGACGGCTTATTTCGGCGGAAAAACGTCGGAAGAATATCGGGTCAAAATGGAACTTCCGTTTTTCAACCACTTCTTGAAGGACAAGGGTGACATCTCAAATATCAAGGAAGTTAACGTGTTCGACACAGGGACGAACCAGTGGCGTTCGTTTGATGGCTGGGAACCAACGAATGGCACCGACACCGCGCTGTATCTGACCAAGAACGGAGGCCTTTCGTTCACCATGCCCTCTGAGTCAGGAGTCGACGAATACGTTTCCGACCCGATGCATCCCGTGCCCTACACACAGAAGATCACGAAGAGTTATCCGCGTGACTTTATGACCGAGGACCAGCGGTTCGCATCGACGCGGCCCGACGTGTTGACCTACGAGACTGAACCACTTGGCGAAGACGTCACTGTTAGCGGATTTATAAAACCGAGCCTTTACGTGTCTTCGAGCGGAACGGATTCGGATTTTGTCGTCAAGCTGATCGACGTTTTTCCGGACGATTACAAATTCCCCGCTGGGGTAAAACCTCCGGAAAACTCCGCGTTTTCGGTGTTCGAGCCGGGCGGCTACCAGATGCTCCTCCGAGGCGAGCCGATGCCTGCGAGATTCCGTAACGGTTTCGAGAAAGGCGTGGCTTTGACGCCTAATCAGCCGGCGAAACTGAGCTTCACGATGCCGGGCATCAACCATACCTTCAAGAAAGGCCATCGGATCATGGTCCAGATCCAGAGTACGTGGTTCCCGTTGGTCGCGAGAAATCCTCAGAAATTCGTCCCCAATTATCAGGTAGCGACTGCCGCCGATTTTCAGAAGGCGACCGAACGGGTTTACACGGGAGGCAAGAACATGTCGGCGATAATACTGCCGATCCAGAAACATTAGACGAACAAGGCGTGTCCGGCTCCTGCTCAAAAAGCGGTGGCCCGTAAAAATATCAAAAAGACAGGAGTGGATCTTATGAAAAAGGTTAACTATTTGATGTTGGCGGCACTGTCTGCCGTACTTGCAATTGGAATTGCGGCACAGGATTCGAAGGCTATTTTTGACCGGGGCCTTGCAGATTTTGAAGCCGGGCGTTACCAGGACGCGATCGCTGAGTTCCAGGCGTATGCGAAACTGGTACCCAGCGACTCCGCCGCTCAATACAATATCGGAGCTTCATATTATCGTCTCGAGAAATATGATCTCGCCGTTAATTACTACAAAGAAGCAATACGGCTAAAGCCCGATTACGTGATCGCATGGGTACAGCTTGGCAACTCTTACGACTACCTATCCAGGTACAACGATGCGATCGCGGCGTATATGAAGGCGATCGAGATCGATCCAAATAATTCGTCAGCCCACTTTGAGCTCGGTGTCGCTCACGCCCGCCAAAAGAACTGGACGGCGGCGATCGCTTCTTACAAGAAAGCGATGGACCTCAAACCCGGCGATCCGTTGACGCCATATCGATGCGGCCTGGCGTATAACGCCCTCAAACGCCCGGATGATGCGATGGCGATGTTCGAAAAAGCAATTGCAAACGGGTCGAACGAGCCACTTGCCTATTACGAGCTGGCCAAAATATATGAAGATAGTAAGAATTTTGGCGACGCGATCGTCAATTATAAGGAAGCAGTACGGTTGAATCCAAAACTGACAAAAGGATTTTATGGACTTGGAAATTCCTACATTTCGCAAAAGGATTATTCCAATGCGATAGACGCTCTGAACAAGGCCTTGATCCTGGATCCGGATGACGCGAGCACTTATCTAAGTATGGGCAATGCCTATTACAACAACGGTAACTCCTCGGGGTCGATCCCCTTTTATAAGCGGGCTGCTGAACTGGACCCGAAATGGGAAACCCCGATCTGGTATCTGGGTGACGCTTACCTGAATACCAAGCAGTACACGTTGGCTGCCGATGCGTACGAGAAGGTCCTCGGAATCAATCCCAAGAACGCGTCCGCGATTTACGGCCTTGGGCTGGTGTACATTTCACGAAACGATATTGCGCTTGCCCGTCAGCAGAAGATCAAGTTGGACGTGCTGGACCCTGCCCAGGCGGCAAAGCTGCAGGCAAAAATTGACGCGGCCGTTCCTAATTAAATATATGTCGACAACATCGATAGTTTTTGGAGTGTTACTTGTAATTTTGGGTGTGGCCGGATATGGATACGGCTTGGTGACCGGCCACGCCAGCCCAACCGCCCTGATACCGGCCGCATTCGGACTCGTCATCGCCATCCTCGGTGCGGTAGCGGCGTCGAACGAAGGCCTGCGTAAGCATCTGATGCATGCGGCCGTCGTCATCGCGTTGATCGGCTTTATCGCACCGCTTGGACGGGTCTTGTCCAAGATAAGTGAATTTACGATCTCCGCCGCATCGCTTTCGCAGCTAGCGATGTCGACACTCTGTTTGATATTTGTAGTATTGGCTGTGCGGTCGTTTATCGCCGCACGACGCGATCGGGTCGACTAGGGCTGGATCGTATCGAGTTCGATCTCTACCTGCAGGCCGCCGTTGTGATTGGCGGCCGAGATCTTGCCTTTGTGCGCTCGGACAGCCCGTTCGGCAATAGCCAGGCCGAGGCCGATCCCTCCGGTCTTTCTCGTACGGTCTTCGCCGACGCGGTAGAACGGCCGGAAAAGGTTCGCGATCTCATCCTCCGGAACCCCGCCGCCGTGATCCGACACCTTCAGGATCGCGTGTCCATTAGAGGTCATTAACGATACGTCAACTACGGTCCGGTCGGCAGTGTAGCGAACGGCGTTTCGCAGGACGTTCTCGATGGCACTTCGCAGCAGATTCTCGCTGCCCATCACAGTGCATTTATCGGCGGACGAAACCTCAACGACCTTGCCTTTCGCCTGAGCTTCAAAATCTGCATCCGCGGCAACATCCTTGACCAGTTCGGCGAGATCTATCCGCCGCTGCTCGTGATCGTCGCTGCCGCTCTCGAGCTTTGCAAGCATCAGAATGCGCGAGATCATATCATTTAGCCGCATCGATTCGGTCTCGATCCGCTCG
Source organism: Acidobacteriota bacterium (assembly GCA_029781855.1). Taxonomy (GTDB): domain Bacteria; phylum Acidobacteriota; class Blastocatellia; order Pyrinomonadales; family Pyrinomonadaceae; genus OLB17. The sequence continues at coordinate 11,310 of JAKOVX010000012.1, forward strand.
AGCATCGGAGCAGTTTCGGGATTCGATTTTTGTTTGGCGATCTCAAGTGCCACGTTCATTCGTGCCAGCGGCGAGCGCAATTCGTGCGATATGTCCTGCGTCAAACGCTGCTGCGAGGTGATCAGCGACTCGATCCGCCCGGCCATCACGTCAAAATCGCGTGCAAGGTCGGCAAGTTCGTCACGCCGCCTAAGAACGCGGGTCCCGACGCGTGTCTGAAGGTCTCCGGCCGCTAACTTTTGCGTCGCTTCACGAAGGCGCCGAATGGGCGTTGTTAGGTAAAGAGCGAGTGCCGTGCAAACAACCACGGCCGTCAGCAATATGCCCAGGAGCCGCATATAACCTACCCACGAATCGAAAAATAGCGAGGGCGTCCGCGGCGGCGCCCAGCGAACAACGAGCACGAATTTCTTGCCGTCGGCAAATTCGACCGGAGTTGCACCGTAAGCCGCGTCGTCGGGCGAAACGTCGATCTCAGAGGAACCCGTCTCACCAACACGGCTAATTATCCCCAAAACCCTATCCGTGTTAGTAAACTCGCCGAATGCTGTCTTGCCATCTCTGTCGATCAAGCCGATCTCTTTGATCGATTCCGAATCGCTCTGGCGGGAAAGGTACGTTCTCAGTCCTACCTCGCCCTCTGCATTGTAGATCTGTGTCGTTGTGCCGCCATAGATCGTCATTTGGGTCCTCGCGTTTCGCTGCCAACGGGCAAACATCGGCTCGGTCTGAAATGTGCGCGTAACGAAGATCATGACGCCCAGCATCATGGTGACGGCCACCAGAAACCACAAGAAGATCTTTAGAAAAAGTTTCATACCAAAGTGTAAATATATCCGACCGAGCGGATCGTCTTGATCCGCTCGCTGCCGTCCGCGCGGACTCCCAGTTTCTTTCGAAGGTTGCTGATGTGCATGTCGAGACTCCGGTCATACGGCGAGAGTTCCCGTTCCAGCACCTGCTCGCTGAGATCATCTTTTTTGACGATCTTACCGGCCTCTTTCAAGAGTTCGTGGAGCAAACCGAACTCCACGGATGTCAGGTTTACGTCCTCGCCGTCACGAATTACAGAACGCGAAGCTGGCGATAACTGGATACCGTCGACGTCTATCTTTTCGTTCGTACCGTCCGTTTCCTCCGGGTCAGGGGCCGTCCGCCTGAGGATCGCCCTTAGTCTCGCCGCAAGTTCGCGTGGATTGAAAGGTTTTGGCAAATAATCGTCCGCGCCGATCTCGAGGCCGACAATGCGTTCCATGTCGTCGCCGCGTGCGGTAAGCATGATGACCGGCAATTTCGACTCCTCGCGTAAATTTCGAAGAACGTCGAAGCCGTTCATCTTCGGCAGCATTACGTCCAGGATGACGATATCGTAGTCTCCGTTCAGTGCCGCTTTAAGTCCGCTCTCACCGTCGTTTACCGACGTGATCTCGAAGCCCTCGACCGCCAGGTACTCGGAAACCAGCTCGCAAAGCTCTTCGTCGTCGTCAATAATCAGGATCTTGTCCATCACACTTGGAATTCTACGTCAATTTTGACCTGAACGGGTGCGGTTTTACATTTCTTTACGAAAGCTAACAAAACTCCTACATTCGCGGGGTGCCCGACTTCGTCTTACCCATTGACGGCACAAGAAAGCCGAATACAAGGGATGGATTTTTAGGAGATAGTAATGAAAAAGGTAATTATCGGGATCATAGCAGTTGCGGTATTGGCGACCGGTGCGATATTGGTCGTTGCTCAGCGGGCCGGCCGTGACGGCCACGAACGCTTTGGCGGCCATCGCGGTGCAATGTTTGGGATGGCACTTCGCGGACTGGACCTGACCGACGACCAAAAGGCGAAGGTCAAAGAGATCATGGACACCACGCGCGGCAGGATTCAACCGCTGATGGAACAGATGCGAACGAATCGCCAGAATCAGGCGGCAGCCGGGACCGATGGCACATTCGATGAAGCCAAGGCGCAGGCATTCGCGAATGAACAGTCGGCGATCATGGCGAAGGTCATCGTCGAACGTGAGCGGGCGAAGGCCCAGATCTTCGGATTGCTCACCGACGAACAGAAAGCGAAGGCGGCCGAGTTGAGGCAGAAATTCCAGGAAAAGGCCAAGGACCATCCGGGCTTTGGCAAAGGCCCGGGTAAAGGAACCGAGTTCTAAGCGCCCGGTTTTTCAAGGGGGAAAAGGGCTTTGCCGTGAGAGCGGCGGGGCCCTTTTATTTTGCTGCGAGCTGCCCGCGAACTATCGTCATCGTCACGTTTCCGGTGCCGTCAATGACGACAAGGTCCGCGAATTTCCCCGCCTCGATCGATCCCGTCAAACCGTCGATGCCGAGCAATCGCGCAGGATTTGTCGACGCCATGGCGGCAACCTCGCCGTCCGTGAAACCGACGCTCCGCATCATTCTGACGCCGTCCAGCATAGTGCTGACCGAACCGGCGATGCTGCCGCGTTCGTTCTGCGTCCGCCCGTTGACGACCCTGATCGTCTCGCCCCAAAGCTCAAATTCCCCGTCACCCATGCCGGTCGGCGCGACCGAATCGCTGATCAGGCTCACCTTTTCCGGCGTTTTCGCCCGGCAAGCCAACTCGAGCATTCGCGGCACGACGTGAACGCCATCGGCAATTATGTCGAACGTCACACCCTTATTCGTAAGTCCCCATCCCGCGACACCGACGTCACGATGATGGACGCCGGTCATCGCGTTAAAGAAGTGCGTCATATGCCTCGCTCCGGCGGCGAATGCAGCGTCGAGCATCGCGGTGTCCGCCTGTGTGTGGCCGATCGACGCGATCCAGCCCTGTTTCGTCAATTCCGCCGCCAAAGCCACGCCGCCCTCGACCTCCGGGGCAAATGTCGTCATATGTACGCCGTTTCGCAGCCGCGGCAATTCACTTAATTGGTGACCATCAAATTTCTTAAAGAACTCGGGCCGCAGGGCACCGCACATCTTCTCATTTGCAAAAACGCCTTCGTAATGAACGCCGACCGCCTGTGCGACGGGCTTGCCGGCCTGTAACTCCATCAGCCTGTCGATCTCTCCAATAATTCGACGGTAATTGTCATCCGAATCCGGCACCAGCGTCGGCATCCATGCCGTGACACCGCACGAAGCGAGATATTCGGCAACCCGCAGAAGGCCGTCAGCGTCGGCGTCGTTGACGTCCACTCCGGCCGCTCCGTGGTTATGAACGTCCACAAAACCCGGGAAGACCGTGCATCCGTCGAGGCGCAGTACCCTTTCGAAAGACGCATCCTCCGCTGTTTCGCCCACGGAAACGATCCTGCCGCCGTCGACCGCAATTGAATTCCGCCGGACGGTACGATCCGGCAAGACCACGTCAGCATTCTTCAATTTTATCGTGGACATACGTTAATCTTTCCACACATTCGACAAAAACAAAATGACCGCGTTACTACGAGAGCAACGCGGCCATAATTAACAACCATTCAATTTCCGGATCGCTCTAGAAACTTATTTTCGCTCCTAATTGCAATTGTCTTGGATCGCGAAATCCGGTGATTTGACCGAAGGTCGAGCAGCCAGACACGCACGTTCCACCGGCACTTACCGGCCTATTGGTTTGATTCCAGACCGTCAGACTTAGCGTCCTCGGGTTTGTCCAGTTGAATATATTGAAGGCCTCAGCACGGAGTTGAAGCTTAAGGCGTTCATTAAAATTGAAGTTCTTGCTCATCGTAAAGTCGACACGTTTGGTTGGTGGACCTTGAATAATACCTCGGCCGCCGACCCCAACTGTGTTCGCAAATAATGTCGAATTATTCACTGGCGTCACCTGAAAGCAGGAGGTGTCGAACCATTGCTGCGGCGTTCTGGCTCCACCTGCATTGGGATTGCAGGTGGTGTTCGGACGCGCAGTTGTCAATGGTTGAGGAATCAAACCGAGTCCCGCCGGGTCAAATCCTGAAACTGTGGGAGTGAAACCGAGACCTGATTGATATGTGGCTATCGTGGAGGCCTGCCATCCGCCGAGCAATAGTCCTATAACGTCACGCTGTTTGCTAAACCATGGCAACTCATAAATCGCATTCACTGTAAAAACGTGGCGGCGATCAAGGGCAGCTCGCGCCCATTCTGCGCGTCCGTTGTAGCTGTCCTGAGGAGCCGCGCTGCGATCATTCGGATTATCGGTCAGATTCTTAGACCAAGTATATGCAAGATTGACCTGCGACGCGTTTGAGAAGCGGCGTTGTCCCGAAACCTGCAAACTGTGGTAATTAGAATTGTACTTTGGCTGTATTATCGTTATCGAGCGATAGCCGCGATAGGGACGTAGCTGATCGAGAATTGCCTCTGAAGCGGACGAAAAGAACGCTTGATTTGGCAATTGGCATGCGACTGTCGGCGTGGTTGACGAACCGGTCGCACAGAGACTGTTTAATGCCTGTCCAGGACGAAGGTCATTCAGTTCATATCCGCCTATGAGATGAGTTCCCTTGGAACCAAAGTAGCCAACCGTCACAAGCGTCTTCGAATCAAATTGGTGTTGAAGGTCAAGTGACCAATGTTGCATATACGGTGTCTTCCAGTTTGGATCGACGGCTCGAACATTGTTCGCAGTATTAGCCGCAGATACAGCACATCCACTTGGTACAGGATTACTTAACAGTACTCCCGTCACCGCGCAAGTTTGCTGATATGGCGGGTTAACTCCAATATTTTGTTCAAAAGTACCATTAAGGACCTGTTCGTGATAGATACCGTACCCAGTGCGAACCGAAGTTCGGCCCTTCTTGAAAGGATCCCAGGCGATACCTACACGAGGTGCAAAATCATGCTTGCTGACGTTTATTACATACTTACCCCATGGTGAAACGTTTGGTGTGCAATTCGGAAACGCAGGTGCACCCTGAGAATTGACAATCAAACCGTTGCAATAGTTGCCAGTTCCCGGAACCCGATTACCAGCGCCTGTAACGAGCGGCGCCGCAGAGGCCTGCCAGAGATCTGGATCGAAGTTCGACAACCTTCCGTTGCGATCCCAAGGCGAACCAAAAAAAGAATAGCGCACCCCCGCATAAATCGTGAGATTCTGCCTAAACTTCCATTCGTCCTGTGCGAACCCTTCGAATGCCTTCTGCCGTAAATCGGCGGTATAGTCGTAACTGGCTTGAGTAAAGCTTACATTGGTTCCCATTAAGAAATTCGCCCACGACTGCTGAGTCGTATTTCCACCGGGAGCGATCACGTTTGAAGTTACGCCGGTTCCAGGGGTATTAAAACCACTGAATAGGCCTTCATTGTTACCCGCAAGTGCATTTTCGTTTTTTCGATATTTCGAGTAAACAACCCCAAATTTAAAGGTATGATCCCCTTCGATCCAGGTAACATTACCGGCCAAGTTGCCTTTCCATGAGAAATTGTCATACGGGCCAAAACTGGTCAATGAGCTAAATCCATTTCCGCTAATTGAAGGAACTCTATCGCGTTGAACCGGGTATGCCAAAGGAGACGATATGCTCGAATTAGTGAGAGCGAGAAGCCCAACGTTATGACTAAGGATCGCACCGTAACCAAATGTATAACGAACTTCAAATATAAAATTGGAGTTCGGTGAACCAGTAAACTGGAAAGTGTGCGTGCGGCCTGGCGAGTTGGTTTGTGTGGTGGCAACTCCAGGTAATCCCGATCCGGACGAGAATAGCGCGTTGGGATCGGTAGTGGGAATCTTATCGTTTTGATAACGATAATACATACCGTACTTATCGCTGAATGAGTGGTCAATTTTGAGGATTTCCTGGCGAAACTCCGAAATTCCTTCGAGTGGATAGACCAACGTGTTAGTCCCAGAATTCGGAAGTGGTAACCTCGAATATATTTGATTTATGTATTGAAGAGCCACTGGATTGATGTTTGCAAGTGACGTGTTTGCAGCGTTAAATGCGGTACACGTGGTGCCAGTAGCTTGCGTACAAATTGGTACTGTGAAAAAGCCAGTCCGTTGATCTGAATTCGGCACGGTCGGCAGCGTCGCGGGCAAAGCGGATCTTCGATCCTCTCGCAATTCTTGTGAGAAGAAAAAGAACGTTCTGGGCCATCGTCCAAAATAATCTCCCGGCTCTCTTTCACCAAATTTAAGAAAGAAAACCGGGCCACCGATTGTATAACCATAGTCTCTATATCGGAACGGTGCTCTTTTGATTTTCCCGTTACTATCGACCCCTAATCTACTGGCCAACGATGGCGTCGAGTTTGTCAGCGGATCATTTGCGTTTAAGCTCTGGTTCCGGAAGAAGTAATACGCACTTCCGCGGAACTTATCTGTGCCACTTCGGGTGATCACGTTTACCTGTCCACCTCCACTACGTCCGGATTCCGCCGGATACAGCGATCGGAGTACCTTAAACTCACCAATCGAGTCAACACTCGGGTAAGCCTGAATAGTAATATTTGATCCGCGATCGGTAATGTCCGCTCCATCCACTGTAAAAGTGTTTTGGCTACTTCGTGCGCCATTAACCGAGATATTTATAGTATTTGCCTGACCAGCCGGATTAGTCGTACCAACGTAGACCTGATCCGAAAGATCATTGCTCACACCGGGAGCGAGAGCAACGAGTTGAACCCAATTGCGGTTATTAATAGGAATTTCGCGAACTTGGTCTCCGTTGATCGTCGTAGCAACAGTAGGAGTTGTCAGTTCAACACTGACCGCGTCAGCCTGTACAGTCACCGTCTCTTCGATCTTTCCCGCCGTCAAAAATACGTCTAGCTGGCGTCTTTGTCCAACATCCACCTTAACGTTCTCACTTACCGACTTTTTGAAGTTCGCAGCCTCTACTGTAATGTTGAACACATTGACAGGAAGGCTCGGAACGGAAAAGCTGCCATCTTCTGATGTAGTCACAGTACGGATGACCTGATTTCCTTGAGAAGGGATCGAAATAGATACCGTTGCGTTTGGGACGCCTGCGCCGTTCGAATCCTTGACCGTTCCGACGATCGACCCGGTGATCTCCTGGGCGAACGCCGTCGCTCCGAAAGTGATACACAGGACGAACGCGAAAAAAACGGAAAACAATGCTCTTTTGCTCATATTCTCTCTTCCTTTTTCGTATTTGATTGCCTTTCCAGAACCCGAAATCCATAAGAATCATTTACGTTTTCGGACTTTTATTCAAATTTTCGTTATCGAATGAGATACGAAAACTCCTGCCAAAAACCGCAAACCTTTCTAAAATGGGCTTCTTGTTACAAAACTATGAATTCTGGAATTCTTATAAACCTAAATCACTCATTTGTAAAGCAAATACAGTGCCCGACGACGTAGGAACTCATCAAATCTCGACTTCCCGGCCTTTTCTATCCCGGCGGCGGTGTCGCCACGCTTCAACGCTTCGAGAGCCTCCTGATCGACAAGCAGCCGGCCGTACTTATCCGCCTGCCAGTCGTTCGGATAGATTTTGCGAAGTGCCGCCGCGATCTCAAGCCCGGCCGACACGGAATTGAGGTCGTTGCGATCGGTGACGATAATGTTCAGCCCGCTGCACTCTTCGCCCTTGAAGGTGGACGCGTTCGGCGTGAATCGGATGGGAACAAAACGCACGCCGGGCAGACGTCTGTCGTTGAGATATTTGGCTAGAACGCGGCCGTCGATCCACGGAGCACCGATCACTTCGAAAGGCGTGTCAGTTCCACGGCCCACCGAGACATTGGTCGTCTCGAGCAGGCCAATGCCCGGATAGAGCGTTGCTTCCGTCAGAGAACGCATGTTGGGCGATGGGTTGACCCACGTCTGGCCGGTCGCGTCGAACCACATTGACCGCGACCAGCCCTCCATCTTCACCACCCGCAGGTCGGCGCCGATCTTGCGTTCGGCGTTCATCATCGTGCCGAGTTCGCCGATCGTCAGGCCGTAGCGGACGGGCGTCGTGTGGGCGGCAATGAATGAGAGCTTATCCTCATCGGCGAGCGGGCCTTCGACCGAAATGCCGTTTATCGGGTTGGGACGGTCGAGGACAAACACCGGCTTGCCCAGTTTCGCCGCCTCTTCCATCACGTTCCGCAGCGTAGCCGTGTAGGTGTAAAACCGTGTTCCGATGTCCTGAATGTCGTAAACGATCGCGTCGAGGTCCTTCAGTTGCTCAGGCTTCGGCCGGCGAGACTCGCCGTAGAGCGAATATATCGGCAATCCTGTCTTCACATCAACGCTGTCATTCACGTTCTCGTCCGCCTGGCCGCGAATGCCGTGCTCCGGCGAAAACAACGCGACGAGCTTTACGTTCGGAGCATCTTTCAAAACATCGATCGTTGGTTTTCCATTCAGATCGCGTCCGGTTTGGTTCGTGACAAGGCCGATCTTCAAACCGTTAAGCTCCATGAATTTGTCGCGTTCTAGGATGTCAATGCCGTTGAGAACTGGAGAGCGGACACTCTTGTCCGCAACGACCGACGCTTCGGCGGGCGTGGCCGGTTTCGCCGGAGGCACCGGCGATGCGGACAAGAGTGTCCGCGCTCCAGCCACAAACTTCGGGATCTGCGCTGCGACGGCAGCATAGTATCGGGTCTCGGCTTCCTTCCACTTTTCGATCGGCGTGTCCTCGATCGCCGAGGCGACAACCGTCGCGATCTTCGCCCGAACGGATGTGACGTCACCTTTGCCGTCCGGATGGACGCGGTTCGAGAGAAAAATGACAAAAGTCTGCGAGGTCGGATCGATCCAGATGCTCGTCCCCGTAAATCCCGTATGCCCGTACGACCCAAGCGGAAAAAGTTCGCCGCGATTCGACGAGAACCCGGTATTAATATCCCACCCGAGCCCGCGCGTCGCCCCATCCTCGCTCACCACGATCGGTGCGGTCATCCGGGCAACGGTCTCGGCGGACAAGATCCGCGTACTGTCAGAACCACCTGCGGTAGCGGGTGGTTGAACGCCGCGGCCCGTGTTACGCCCTTGCTCACGCGCGCGCTTCTGCACCTCCGCCGGAGCGACGCCGCCGTTCAGCAGCATCTGACAGAAACGGGCAAGATCATCGGCTGTCGAAAAAAGTCCGGCGTGACCGGCAATGCCTCCCATACGGAAAGCAGTCGGATCATGAACCTCGCCACGAAGAATTCGTGTACCGTTCCCGTCATTACCATCAAATGTCGAACCAAGATAGCTAAGCTGTCCTTTGACGTTTTCCGTCGGTGCGGACCGTGATAAGAATTTTAGCCGTTGAGTGCCCTGAAAGTCTGAAAATGAACCGGCAAGTGGAAAAAGCGTGTCTTCTGCACCGATCCCGGCGAAAACATTAGCCTCGGCGAACTCATCGAGAGGAATACCCGACGTTCGTCGAACAATCTCGCCCAAGACAATAAACTCAATATCCGAGTAAACAAACTTCGTCCCCGCCGGATTTCGCAGCTTCTCTTTTTTGAGGGCGGTAAGCATTCCTTCGCGGCCGGTCCATTTTTCCCGAAGGTCGAAATCGGGTGCGAAGCCCGAGGTGTGCGTCAGCAGTTGTTGGATGGTGACACGTTTGACCTGTGGGTCGTCGATTTCGGGAATGTACATTCCGATCGTGTCATTGAGCCGCAGCTTGCCCCGCTCGACGAGGATCATGATCGAAGTCGTCGTCGCCACGACCTTTGTCAGCGAAGCGAGGTCGAATATCGTATCGACCGTCATCGGCTCTACGGTCGGGACGAGCGAGCGATTGCCGAACGCTTTGCGAAAAACGATCTTGCCCTTATGCCCGACCAGCACGACCGCTCCGGGCATCTTCTTGTCTTTTATCGCTTCGGCGACAAGAGCGTCGATCTGGTTAAGCTTCGCCGCGTTCATCCCCACAGACTGCGGTGCCGCGACTGGCAATCCCTGGGCATGGGTCGAAACCACAGATGCACACAGATAAACACAGATAGACAGCAAGAAATAGAGACTCTTACCCATTCTGTTAATAGTTAAATATTTGATATTCGGTGTTCTGAGTGATCTCTTTTCCGTGTCCATCTGTGTCTATCTGTGGTTGATCCTATTTCCTGGCTTTCAATTCCTTTTCGCGGTCGACAAAGCTCGCTTTACAGAGCCGTACGAATTCCTTAGCGATCGGCGAGTAATATCCGCCGCGGAGACGTGCGAGGCCGAGTTCCCACTTGATCTCGGCGCCTTCGATCATCCACGACACGAGCCGGCCTTCGCGGATCTCGCGGAACACCGTCTTTGCCCCGGCAATGCCGACGCCGAGATTGTTCTCGACCATCTGGTTGATCGCCTCCTGCCGCGAGAGTTCCATTACGATATTCGGCCGGACGTTCGCCGCGTGAAAAAAATCGTCGATCATCCTCCGCGTATTGCCGCCGCGTTCGCCGAGGATGAGCTTTTCACCCGCAAGCGCCGCCGCGGAAATGAACCGCTCCTTCGCCGACGGGTGCTTCGGGTGCCCGATCGCGACGATCTCGTCGCTGAACAGCAGGTCAGTCGAGATGCTCGAGTTTTCGACCGGCAGGCTGACGAAGGCAATGTCTATCTCGCCGTGCATTATCTTATCGACCAGGGCCTGGCTGGTGCCCGAGCTGACGGTCAATTCCGCATTGGCGAACGTCTCGAGCAGGCCCTGCATTATCGACGGCAGCTGCTGCGTCGCGAACATCGACGAAGCCGACCCGATCCGCAAGCGGCCGTGCTCGGCACCCGCGACCTCGGCGATCTCCGCGATGGCCGAATCGTGTTCGCGAAGTATCTTCCTTGCCCTGTCGAGCAGATACTCGCCCGCCTCCGTCAGGATCACGCGCCGCGGCGTCCTCGTAAACAGCGGCAGCCCGACCTCGTCCTCCAACTGGCGGATCTGCATCGAGATCGCCGCCTGCGTCACGTTCACCCGCCTTGCCCCGGCGGTAAATGTTTTGGCCTCGGCAATGGCCAGAAATGCCTTCAGCTGTCTGATCTCCATATCGTTTTACCAGGGAGAGTTAAATTGCTTATAGATGGTATCCGGATCCGTGATTGCAATTAGAATAGGTTATTGACTACATAAAATCCGTTAAATTTGATTATATGTCAAGTTTGGCGAACAATAGTAGCGGTTTTTCAGTTTTCCGACTGGTTTGATATGCGAAAAGCAGCTCCACGGACCGGAAAAAAGATCCGCTCGTACCAATTCTATCTCGGAGTTGACGGCGGCGGGACCAAGACAAATATTGCCCTCATGAACGAGGCGGGCGAGGTCGTCGCCGAAGGTTCGGGCGGGCCGTCGAACCCGCTGCGGGTCGGTGTCGAGACCGCCGTCGCGAATATCACTTTGGCCGTCGACGCGGCGTGCGACAGTGGCGACATTTCTCGAGGCGATATCGTCGCGGCAACGTTGGGACTGGCGGGACTCCGCCGTGCCGACATCCGGGCGCGTGTGCGTGAGAGCTTTTTGGACCGTTACCGCATTCCGAAACTTGCGATCATGACGGATGCGGATATCGCCCTTTACGGCACCACGCTCGGCGAGTCCGGCCTCGTCGTCATTGCCGGGACCGGCTCGATCTGCCTTGGGGTCAACGAACGCGGCGAGCGGGCAATGGCAGGCGGCTGGGGCCCGGTCGCCGGCGACGAAGGCGGCGGCCGCGGCATCGCCGGCGAGGCTCTTCACCGCGTCGCCAAGGCGACGGACGGCCGCGGGCCGGCGACCAAGCTCAGCGAACGGGCGGCCGAGTACTTTCGTGCATCAAACGTTGATAACCTGATCGGTGCGATCTACGCTCCGCAAATGGACAATAGCCGCATCGCCGGTTTTTCGCGAATGGTCACCGAAGCCGCCCAGGATGGTGATAAGATCGCACTTGAAATTTTGGAGGACGCCGGACGCGAGCTCGGCAATGCCGCCGTCGCCGTCATTAAGCGGCTTAAACTCGAAAAAAGCTCGTTCCCGGTCGGCTGCGTCGGCAGCGTGTTCAAAGCGGGTGAACTTCTGACCGGATCGATGAAAAAGACGATCGCAGCCGTCGCGCCAAAAGCTCATCTCGAGCCGCCCAAGATGCCGCCCTCGCACGCCGCGGCCTTGATGGCGATGAACGATGGAGGAAAATGATGACGAACCGCCACGGGGTACTTGCAACAGTTCTCGCAATTTTGTCTTTTATCTTCTGCTTTTCTGCGGAGTTGAACGCACAGGAAGAGGCAAAATGGAGAACCATCCAGCCAGCGAAAGACGAATTTTCGATCGAATCTCCGGTCGATCTTAGGTTCGCAGGTACCAAGCCGGATCTTTTTAGAAAATACATTGGCGAGTTCGATGACGTGTTCTACTTCGTATTCTCTGACAAGGCTTCAAATCCGCAACTCTTTAAGATCGTCTCCGGTTTCGCGGCTTCAAACGGTTCCGATCTCGGTTCTGCGAATGGAGAGCCGCGGCGAACCGAGGTAACCTTTGTCGATCATGACGACTTCACTCAGCATATCGTTGTCTTCCGAACGTCAGACCGGATCATAATAGCTCAAACTATCAGCCAAAAGAGGGATGACACCAATGCGGCGAGGTTCTGTAGTTCGTTCCAGCCGGCCAATGAACCGACTGAGCTGGTGTCAAATCCCGCGGAAATGAATTCATCTGCTCCCGAAGTGCGTGAGTCGGCAAACGGCAGGGGTACTGCCCGGCCATCGTCAGTACCTTCGACGGGCCAGGGTTCTGGCGGCGGAATCGGATCGGGTATCAGGACTGGACGATCCGCAGTGCCTTCGCCGGAAGATCAACCGCCACGAAAGGATGCTTCGCTTAGGATCCTGGCGAAGCCAAAACCCTCTTACATCGACCTGGCCCGCGTCTACGAAATTTCCGGGGTAGTTCGGCTACGAGTCACGTTTCTAAAGTCAGGACAAATAGGAGAGGTCATCCCTGTAAAGAAATTGCCTTTCGGACTTACAGGAATGGCGATCAAGGCAGCAAGGGGAATTCGTTTCGAGCCGGCCTATATGAACGGTGAACCGGTCTCTCTCACCAAACTTGTAGAATATACGTTCACGATCTATTAATGCTGCCGGTAACCGAACAAGAAAATCCAAAGACCGCCGAGATCGACCGTGTGTCGACGCTCGAGGCTTTGCGGCTCATTAATGATGAGGACAAAACGGTCGCTGACGCGGTCGAACGGGTTTTGCCCGAGATCGCCGCGACGGTCGATAAAATTGTCGAACGGCTGCAAAATGGCGGACGGCTGTTTTACGTCGGGACCGGAACGAGCGGGCGACTCGGCGTGTTGGACGCATCCGAGATACCGCCGACATTTGGCGTTTCCTACGACCTCATCCAGGGCGTGATCGCCGGCGGATACGACGCACTTTACAAGGCCACCGAGTCGAGCGAGGACAACCGCGAAGCCGGAGCCGAAGATCTTAGAACACGTGGTTTGACGTCGATCGACGCCGTTATCGGCATCGCCGCGTCCGGCCGAACGCCGTACACGATCGGAGCGGTCGAATTTGCTCGCGAACTTGGGTGTTTTACGGCGTGCATCACGTGCGTTCCGGAGTCGGCAATTACCGAGGCTGTCGACGTCCCGATCGTCCCGGTCGTCGGCCCCGAGGCGATCACCGGTTCGACCCGAATGAAGGCCGGCACGGCGCAAAAGATGGTTCTGAACATGATCTCGACCGTCACGATGATCCGCCTCGGCTACGTCAAGGGTAACCGTATGACGAACCTGCGCTCGTCGAACGAAAAACTAAAAGACCGCAGCTTACGTATCCTGATGGCGGAAACGGGCCTGGATATGCCGACGGCGAACTTCCTGATCAGCGAGGCAGGCGACGACCTGCGTGTGGCAATAGTGATGCAAAAATGCAGTGTTGATCGAAATGCGGCCGAGGCCGCCCTTCGCAACAACGGATTCGTGGTCGAACGGGCGATAGCTCAACTCAAATAAAAATATGGGATTTTCAGCTCTCGATTACGCGGTACTCGCGCTTTACCTGGTCGGCATCACGGTTTTCGGCGTGCTTTTTCGAAAGTCGCAAAAGACGGTCAAGGACTATTTCGTCGGCGCCAAAAACATCAATTGGGTCGTCATCAGCCTCTCGATCGTCGCGACCGAGACAAGCACGCTGACGCTGATCGGCGTTCCGGCTATCGCCTACGCGAACTACGCGCATCCCGAGCAGGGCGGCAACTACACTTATCTGCAGGTCGTCGTCGGCTACATTATCGCGAGGTTCGTGATCAGTTTCCTGTTCATTCCCGCGTATTTCAAGGGCGACCTGATGACCGCTTACAAGCTGCTCGAGAACCGTTTCGGCGTCTCGGTCAAGAATTTTGCGGCGTCGCTCTTTCTGGTAATGCGTGCTTTGGCTGAGGGCGTTCGCATCTACGCTGCGTCTATCGTGCTGACCGCCGTGCTCGGCACTTCACTGCCGGATTTTCCTAATCTGACGCTCTGGTCGATCGTCATCGTGGGCGTTTTGACGCTGATCTATACATTCGAAGGCGGCATCGCGGCCGTGATCTGGACCGATCTTATTCAGCTCATCATCTACATCGGCGGCTCGCTCGTCGCGGCGTATATGCTGCTCTCGCTTGTGCCGGGCGGTTGGAACGAGATCTACTCGATCGGTTCTGCAGCCGGAAAGTTCCAGCTCGTTTCATTCGACTGGTCGCTAAATTTGCCGTTCACGTTCTGGGCCGGCTTGCTCGGCGGCACGTTCCTGACAATGGCGTCGCACGGGACCGACCAACTGCTCGTCCAGCGGCTGCTGACCTGCAAGGACCAGCGTGACAGCCAAAAGGCATTGATCCTCAGCGGCTTCGTCGTGTTCTTCCAGTTTGCGTTGTTCCTGACGATCGGCGTGATGCTGTTCGCGTATTACAAGTTCTTCCCGCTGTCATCGACGCTGACGAGCAACGACGAGATCTTTCCGAAATTCATCGTCGAACGCCTGCCGCACGGCATTTCCGGCCTCGTGATCGCGGCCATTTTTGCGGCGGCGATGTCGAATTTGAGCGGTTCGCTGAATTCGCTCGCGTCGACGACGGTGCTCGATTTTTACAAACCGCTCATCAATCCGAACGCGAGCGACGAGTCACTATTGAAACTGTCTCGCTGGCTGACGGCCATCTGGGGCGTTATCCTGATATTGATCGCCATAATGGCACGCGGCTGGGGCTCGGTCTTTACGGTCGGGCTGACGATCGCTTCGCTCGTCTACGGAACGATGCTCGGGGCGTTCCTGCTCGGCGTCGTGACGAAACGGGCAAATTCGATCGGAGTTGTCGTCGGAATGCTCGCCTCGATCGCGGCGATGACCGCCGTCAAGTTCTACACCGACCTCGCGTGGACTTGGTACGTTCTGACCGGAACGGTCGTCTGTTTTTCGGTCGGGTACGTCGTGAGCAGCATTTTTCCAAAGCCAGCCACCGGGGCAGAAGCGTCCGCGTAAGTTTTCAAATGAATTATTTCATCAGGCTATTACTCATTTTTGCTTTCATTTTGCCGTATGTCGGCAGTGCGTCGGCCCAAACGTCGCCTCGGTTCGAGCCCTCGAAAAAGGCGTGGAAAGAAGCCGACAAACTGCTCGCAAAGATGACCGTCGAGGAAAAGGTCGGCCAGCTCGTGCACGTCGGGATCAACGCCAAATTCAGCAATCAGGACAGCGATTACTTTAAGGAGCTCCAGCGGCAGGTCGTCCAAAACCACGTCGGCGGGATCATCTTTTTTGGGGCTCCGATCTACGAAACGACGATCCTCGCCAACCGGATGCAGCAGAACGCCAAGGTGCCGCTGCTGATGGCACTCGACGCCGAGACCGGCATCGGGATGCGGTTTGAGGACGCGACCAACTTTCCGTGGGCAATGGCGATCGCCGCGACCGGCGACCCTGAGTACGCCCGCCGCGTCGGCGTTATCACAGGCCGCGAGGCCAAGGCCATCGGCATCCAGCACGTCTACGCTCCGGTCCTCGACGTCAACAACAACGCCGATAATCCGGTGATCAACGTCCGCAGCTTTGGCGAAGACCCGAACGATGTCGCTCGTTTCGGCACCGCGTTTATTGATGGTCTGCAGAGCCAGCGCGTCATCGCGACGGCCAAGCACTTCCCCGGCCACGGCGACACGAACGTCGATTCGCACCGCGGATTGCCGATCATCGACCATTCGCTTGAGAGCCTGGAAAAGACCGAGCTTGTGCCCTTCCGTGCGGCGATCAAAGCCGGTGTCGCTTCCATAATGATCGCTCACATCGCCCTGCCGCAGATCGACGGCGAGGAGATCAAGCCGCTCGCCACCTATCGCGGCGGCGATGCCGAGGTCGGAGCCGAGATCGTCAAAGAGAAGTCCACCATTCCCGCGACGCTCTCAAAAAAGATCCAGACCGACCTGCTGCGTAAGGAAATGGGATTCGACGGCTTGATCGTCACCGACGCGATGAGCATGAGCGGCCTGACGATCTATTTCGACCAGGAAGAGGCGGGCGTCCGGGCGTTCCTAGCCGGTGCCGACATCCTCGAAAAGCCGTCCGACCCCGACGCAATGATCCGCGGGCTCGTAAATGCCGTCAAATCCGGCCGCATTTCAAATGACAGGCTGAACGAGTCGGTCAGAAAGATCCTCGCGTGGAAATACGAGCTTGGGCTTTTCAAGAACAAGATCACAAACATCGATCTCATCGACACCTCGGTCTCCGGCAAGGACGCGACCGCCTTAACCAATGAGATCGCCGAAAAAGCTATCACGCTCGTCCGAAACGACGGCGATCTGCTGCCGCTCGACCGGACGAAAAAGGTCGCGGTCCTCGGCATCTCGAATGGCTTCGACGGGCCGTCGACGATGGGGTCGTTCGCCGGTGCTTTGCGGGCAAATGGCGTCCGCTTTATGCCGTCTTATTTGCAGGAGAATTCAGGAGCCGAGCAGGTCGCCGCGGCCCGTCAGGCCGTAAACGCCGCCGATACCGTCATCGTCGGCCTCTACGGACGTGTTCGCTCCGGAGCAAAGAACAGCGTCGGTATCCCCGAGAACGGGGCCGCGATCCTGCGCGACGCGATCGCCTCCGGCAAGAAAGTGATCGGCATCAGCTTCGGCAACCCGTACATTCTCGGTTCGTTCCCGCAGCTGCAAACTTACGTCGTCGCCTACGGCGATATGGCGAGCCTCCAGCGTGCCGCAGCAAACTCGATACTCGGCCTACAAAACACCACCGGCCGCCTGCCGATCTCGTTGCCGGGGCTTTACCCGCGCGGAACCGGAATTCAACTGGCGAAAAAACAATGATCGCGGATACGAAAAGGCGTGAATAGAAAATTAGACGCCTCCTCAGCCAAGCGCAGCTGATCCGTGCTTATCCGAGTCCGTCTGTGGTTAAATATTCGTTCTGCCTATGGCTCAAGATTGGGAAATAGAAGACTTCATCGATGTCCGTGACGGCCGGCTGCACGTGGACGGTGTCGACATGTCCGACTTGGTTCGAGAGCACCGGACGCCTCTTTTTGTATTCAGCGAATCGCGCATTCGCCACAATATCGATCGCCTGAAACGAGCCGCAGACGTTATCGCCTGTCCGCTGAAGGTCTGCTACGCCGCCAAAGCGATGTCCACGATGGCGATACTCCGCGCGGTCAAGGACGCCGGAGCGGACATCGAGGTCAATTCCGGCGGCGAATTGTGGAAGGCGTTGGAGATCGGTTTTCGCGGAGATCAGATCATTTTCAATGGCACGAGCAAGGAGATCGGCGAGCTCGAAATGGCAATAGATGCAGACATTTACGCCATTCAGGTCGATTCGCTCTACGAGCTGTCGCTGATCGAGGAAACGGCCCAAAAGCTCGGCAAACGTGCCAATGTCAGCCTGCGGCTCGTGCCCGAGATCGAAAGCGGAACGCATTCCGGCCTCCAAACCGCTCTCTTGACCTCCAAATTCGGGATGATGCCCGACGAGGCGTTCGCGGCGTTTCGAAATTATCGAAATTCCCCGCACCTCAACCTATGCGGCGTCCATCTGCACATCGGCTCGCAAAATCCGGACCCGGACGTCTATACCGAAGCACTGAAAACACTTTTCGAGAGTCTAGTCCGCGTCAGCCGCGAAACCGGCATTTCGCTCAAGCACATCAATCTCGGCGGCGGATTTCCGGTCAATTATCTGCGTGACGATTCGAACGTCGGCGATATCGCTGAGGACAAGGCCGCTCTCTTCCAATCCGAGTTCGACGCCGCCGACGCCATCGGCCGGGCGTGGTCGGTGATCGAGGAAGTCGCTGCTGCGACAGACTCAAAAGATCTCCTCGCCCACCTTACGCTACTGGTCGAACCGGGCCGCAGCATCATTGCGGACGCCGGCATTTGTTTGACGACCGTCCGGAACAAGAAGGTGCGTCCGATCAGCGGCTCGACCGAGGAATTCGACCATTGGCTTCTGACCGACGCCGGATTCAACATCCTGCTGTCGATGGAGACTTACAAGTGGTATTACCATCTCATCTCGGCAGATCGCCCGGTCGCCGCGCACGTTCATAGATACAAAGTCGCCGGCCCGTTGTGCGACGGCGGCGACGTTTATTTTGATATTGAGGGCGAGAACCGGCTGCCAGATCACCGTTTGCTGCCCGAAAATGTCCTGCCCGGCGAAGTGCTGGCCCTATTGAATTGCGGCGCATATTCGCTTGCCCAGGCGTCGCAGTACAACGGACGCTTCCTTCCCGCCGTAGTTTTGATCCGGGCTGACGGATCGCCGGAATTGATCAGAAAGCGCGATTCCTTTGACGATCTGATCGCGAATGACATCTATTAAGTTGATGATCCAATATCAATAATTGGCACCGAGGATCTGCTGGATAGTTTTCGATCCGGCTGCCGAGAGGTCCAGATCGTTCCGCTCCGACAGGAATGAGAGGTTGGCGAGCAGGACGGCTTGGGTGCTCTGGTCGCGGACATCAGCAACTATCCCGAGATTTTCGAGACTCAATTCCACCGCCGTCGCCGTGTCGCCCTGGTCGGCAAATCTCGCAGCCAGTTCAATAAGTGCCGTCGAGCGGGCGGGAAGCTGCGGCACCGTCTCCGCCAGCGTCGCCGCCTCTTTCAACATCTCGATCGAACCGGGAGCATCGCCGTTTTTCAATTTAGCGTCAGCGAGGGCGATGAGCGCCGAGAGCCGGTCTGAATCTTCGCGGATCTCGTTTATCGTCTGGCGAGCAAGCTCGTCTTCGTTCTGAACTATCAATATCTGAGCGATCTGTGACAGTGCCTCGGTCTCTTCGGCAGGATCGGGGTTTTCGCGTGCGATCTCGATCCCACGCTCGGTTTTTCCGAATCCGGCAAACTGCACGGCGATGACGGTCAGCAGCCGATTGCGTGCCCGGCTGTCGCGGATCTCGATCTCACGCTGCGAGTTGACGATGGCGTAGGCCTCCTCGAGAGCTTCGAGTGCGTCCTCCTTCTCATCCTTTTTCCAGGCATCCCGGGCGAATCCGACGAGAGCGGAGCCCAGTTGGGTCTTGTCGGTGATCAGGTCGAGTGCCTGGTCCGCAAGCTCCAAACTGCCGGCATTTAGAAAACCGAGGGCGCAGCTGCCCAGAAAAAAGTCCCGATGCGTATTATCCAGTTGTTCCGCAAATTCGAGAGCGACGGCAAACGTCTCGATCGACCTGTCGTTTCGCTTGGCTTCGACAAAAAGGCTGGCGAGGTCGGACAGCGTCCTTATCCGCTCCTCATCGTGTTCGATGGTTTCCGCGGCGGCAACGCCGTCGTCGAGCCACGCGGCCGCTCCCTCATTTTCGCCTTTCGCTATTAACGAAGACGCTATATGTTGGGCCGCCGAAACGCGGGCCGACGGGAAATCGATCTCGGCGACGCTTCCACGGGCGGCCGCCTCATCACCATTTTCGGCCTGCTTGGCAGCGATGCCAGCCAAAACAAAATCGGGATGTGCCATCGAGTCGGCAATTTCACGCGCTTTTTCAATGTTTCCCTTGCTTGCAAGGACGAGAGCGACGCGTTCGGTCGCCTGCGATCGGAGCCCCTGGTCCTCGATAGCGTCGACAAGCTGAAGAGCGTATTCGTCATCATCGATCTCGGCGCATTTCTCGGCCACCATTGCGAGCAGTTTGTCCCGCGAATACGGATCGTTGACCGAGTTTGCCAGTTCGGCGGCAAGGTCAACCTCGCCGCGGCCAAGATACATTGGAAGAACGGCGTTCATTGCGGCCGCGTGGCCGTCACTGCTCCGGACGCGTTCGCCGACGAACGCCGCCGCCGCGAGCAGATCACTCTCCGCCTGCTCCCTGGAAATATAAAGATCAGACATATTTTGTTTGATACGGGACCTCACATGCGACCCAGAGTCGCGTATGAGATCCGAATGAGGTTAGGTTACCGGCAAGTCAGTTGCCCGGAAATAAGAGTCGTATAGAATCGGGCATCCAGTCACGAAGGTCGGTTGCAACTGCACCGGCTCCCGCCTTACGAAGCTTGTCGGCACCCACTGAATTAGCAACGCCGAGAGCCAGCAGGTCGGCGGCGACCGCGCCCTGTATTCCGGCCGGCGAATCCTCGATCACCAGGCAGTCGTCGTGCGTCATCGGCAAATGGCCGTTCGCCATCCTGATCGCATCGAGCCGCTGAAACCCAAGCCGAAAACACTCTGGATCGGGTTTGCAGTTCCCGACATCGTCCGCACTCACAACGGTCTCGAAAAATCGGCCGAGCCCGCTCTCCTCCAGCACGAGATCGATCTCGTGCCGCCTGGACATGCTAACGAGCCCGAGCGTGAATTCGCGGGACATCTTTTCGATAAAATTCTCGATCCCGTCAAAAAGCGGCAGATTGCCGCTGACGATCTCACGCCATTTATCCGATTTTTCCTTGACGATCTCGCCGATGCGGTCTTCGGACGCCTTCTTTCCCGCACGGTCATATTGAGCGGCGACAAAAGTACGGTCGTCCATCCCTAGCGCGGAATAGTAATGCTCCTCGGTCAATTCGACGCCGTCCGCCTCGAAAACCTCTCTGTACGCCTGCATCTGCACTGCCTCGTCATCGATGATGACCCCATTAAAATCCATTAATATTGACTTGATCATAATCTTTTAGTCGAGATAGCTCTCGTCGATCATATTTCCGCGGCCGAGAATCGCGTTCGGGTCGAATGCCCGCTTCAGTTCGGCCATTTCGTTCAAATAACGCTCGCCCATCATCGCTGCGAGGTACTTGCGTTTCAATTTCCCGATACCGTGTTCGGCCGAAACCGTCCCGCCGAGCATGATCGCCTGGGCGACGCAGCGGCCGTAAATATGACGTGCCTTTTCGGCCTCGGCAGCGTCTTTCGGCAGCATGTTAGCGTGCAAATGACAGTCGCCGATATGTCCGAAAATGACGTAATCAAGCCCGCTCGCATCAAGCGTTTCCTTATAATATCGCAGAAAAGCCGGAAAATTCTCATCCGGAACCGCCATGTCCGTCCCGACCTTTCGCTGCTTGTACTTTGCTATCCGCTCGTTGACCGTCACTGGCAAAGCGTGGCGAAAATCACGCATCTTCTCAAGGTCCTGCTCGTTCGTCGTGAACCAAGAACGCTCGAGATCGGCACCGTGCTTTTCGAAAAGTGTATTCCACTGCTCAAGCAAGGCATCTTCCGTTTCTGATGCTGTTTCCTGCTCAAAGAAAATCGCACCTGCCATTCCTTCGGGAACCTCAGGAAATTTTTCGGAGATGAATGCAAGTGCTCTATCGTCAAAGTATTCGATAAGCGTAGCTTGAAGATACCAGTCGTCAAAGAACGGCATTGCACCCTCAGGAATTCTCGGTTGAATATCCGACGACAATGCATCGAACGACAATCCTCTAGCTTCTTCCACGAAGGACAGAATGTCTTGAGTGTCCTTAAAGAACACAATCCCACTAAACAGTCCTTTCGGTTTAATAGTTAGACGCAACTCGATCTCAGTGACAACGCCGAGCGTGCCTTCGCTTCCGATAAATACATCGATCGCTTCGGGTAAGTTCTCATTGAAATAGCCGCTTACATTCTTGCGTACAATAGGCCGCTCATATGTGGGAATTTTCACGGCAATCGCTTTGCCACTATTGGTAACCAGACTCATCAATCCGTCGTTCGAGGCATGATTAGGACGAGAACGCGAAAGGCT
Organism: Acidobacteriota bacterium; assembly: GCA_029781855.1. GTDB lineage: Bacteria > Acidobacteriota > Blastocatellia > Pyrinomonadales > Pyrinomonadaceae > OLB17. The sequence goes on from JAKOVX010000012.1 coordinate 33,364, forward strand.
CAACGTGTCGCCGTCAGCAAGTACTATTTCAAGGCCCTGAACGAAATTCCGCGTCGCTCCGTACTTAAAACTCCTCGCCCCCGAAGCATTCGTCGCGACCGTGCCGCCGATCTGGCAGCTCCACTCCGTCGGGTCCGGCGGGTAAAAGAGCCCTTCGGCGTCGACCGCCTTTTGCAGGTCGCCGAGGATCACGCCGGCACCGACCGTTGCCGTCCGCGCTTCCCTATCGATCTCGATCTTGTTAAGTTTTTCAAGCGAAATGACGATCCCGCCGAACGGTATCGCCCCGCCGACCGTTCCGGTCCTTGCACCCGAGATCGTCACCGGCGTTTTGCTCGCATTCGCCTCGGCCACGATCTTCGCGACCTCCTCGGTCGTCTCCGGAATAAACAGCTTCTCAGCGTGCCCGCCCTGCATATTGCTGGCGTCGGTGAGATAGTTTTGGATGTCGTCTAATTTTGATTTTACTTGCATGCAGACATTTGAACGCAGATCGAGCGGATCGAGCGGATCAAGCGGATTCGAACGGATCTTTTATGAAGATCCCATCAAGAACATTTTCTTGATGTCTGTCACTTCTTCTGATCTTATGTTCATTTGAGAAGAATTTTCGCTTAAATTCCGGCAACTTTCCAAAATTCAACAACAAACCTATTTCAACATCTGTCGATCTCAGATAATTGAGCAATTGTGCTTCATGGGCTTCGATTAATCGCTCTTTGGCCTTGAGTTCGAGAATAACTCTACCATTTACTACGAGATCCGCTGAGAAACTCCCTACGATCTTTTCCTCGTAATAAACCGCGATGGATCTTTCGGTCTCAATGCTCAGCCCCGCCTCGTTAAGTTCGATGATCATCGCATTATGGTAAACACTCTCCATGAATCCGTAACCGAGGCTATTGTATACCTTGTAGAAGACCCTGATTATCTCCCTGGTTAACTCTTCTTCGATCATCGATACACACCGGCCGTTCGCCCCGGCCAACTCCTTCTCGACCCGATCCACCAACCCACGAACATGACAATTCCCGACCTTAAAATCTTATATTATCCGCATTTATCCGCCTAATCCGCCCGATCCGCGTTCAAATGCGCCTCAAATCGAGTGACAACTACCGAACGGCCAGATCCCGTTCCTTCAAATATTTCAACCGGTCGCGTATTTCTGCCGCCTGCTCGAATTTCATTTCTTTCGCGGCATTTCGCATGTCGGCTTCGAGTTGCTGCATAGTTTCCTTTAGCTGCTTCGGCGAATACTCTTCGTAGGCGTCGAGGTCGAGCGGGATCTTGAAGTAATCCGCCTCGTACGCCGTAACGAGCGTCGCATCGATCGATTTAATGATCGTCGTCGGCGTAATGCCGTGCTCGGTGTTGTATTCCTCCTGGATCTTGCGGCGCCGGGTGGTTTCGCTGATCGCGTATTCCATCGATTTTGTGATCTTGTCAGCGTAGAGGATCGCCTTGCCGTCCGCGTTTCGAGCCGCGCGGCCCATCGTCTGGATCAATGAACGCTCAGAACGCAGGAAACCTTCTTTATCCGCGTCAAGTATCGCCACCAGCGAAACCTCAGGCAGGTCGAGGCCCTCGCGAAGTAGGTTGATGCCCACCAAAACGTCGTATTCTCCGCGGCGAAGATCGCGGAGGATCTTGATGCGTTCCAGCGTGTGAATGTCGCTGTGCAGGTACCGCACCTTGACGCCGACCTCGGCGAAATATTCGCTCAGGTTCTCCGACATTCGCTTGGTCAGAGTAGTAACGAGGACCCGTTCGTTCCGCTCGGCACGCAGGCGGCATTCTTCCAGTAGATCGTCGATCTGGCCCTTGACCGGACGCACCTCGACGACCGGATCGAGCAATCCCGTCGGGCGGATGATCTGCTCGATGACCTCGCCCTGAGTCTTTTCAAGTTCGTATGGTCCGGGCGTTGCTGAAACGTAGATCGTCTGCCCGACACGCTCCTCGAATTCCTGAAAATTGAGCGGCCGATTGTCCTTCGCGCTTGGCAGCCGGAAACCGTAATCGACCAGCGTTCCCTTTCGCGATTGGTCGCCCTTGAACATTGCTCCGAGCTGCGGCACAGTTTGGTGCGATTCGTCGATCACCATCAGAGCATTTTTCGGCAAATAATCGAGCAGCGTCGGCGGCGGCTCGCCGGGCAATTTTCCGGTGAGGTGCCGCGAGTAATTCTCGATCCCGCGGCAAAAACCCATCTCCTTGATCATCTCGAGGTCGTACATCGTACGCTGATGCAGCCGCTGTGCCTCGACGATCTTGCCTTCGCTGACGAGGAACTCTTCGTGCTTGTCGAGCTCCGCACGTATCGTCTTTACCGCCGTTTTGATCGTCTGCTTCGACATCACGTAGTGGGTTTTCGGATAGATCGGCAGCCGCGATTCGTGTTTTGCGATGACCTCGCCGAGCAGCGGATCGATCGTGTAGATCGCGTCGATCTCGTCGCCCCAAAATTCGATCCGGTACGCTTGGTCCTGATAACTCGGATACAATTCGACGACATCGCCCCGGACGCGAAAAACACCGCGTTCGAAATCGATATTTACGCGTTCGTACTGTAGTTCCACCAGCTTTTGCAGAAACTCCTCGCGCTTGATCTTCTGACCCGGCTCAATAAATACGAGCATCCCGAAATACGCGTCCGGATCGCCAAGTCCGTAAATACACGACACCGAGGCAACGACGATGACGTCCCGCCGTTCGAAAAGTGCACGGGTCGCCGACAACCGCAGCCGGTCGATCTCCTCGTTGATCGTCGCTTCTTTTTCAATGTAGAGATCAGCCGCAGGAACGTACGCTTCGGGTTGGTAATAGTCGTAGTAGGAGACGAAATACTCGACCGCGTTCTCCGGAAAGAATGTCTTAAATTCCTGATAGAGCTGCGCCGCGAGCGTCTTATTGTGCGCCAGCACGAGCGTCGGACGCTGCGTTTCCTGGATAACGTTGGCGATCGTAAACGTCTTGCCGCTGCCTGTGATGCCGAGCAGGACCTGGTCCTTCGTGCCGTCGTTGATATTCTCGACTAGCTGCGCGATCGCTTCGGGCTGGTCGCCCTTGGGAGTGTTTTCAGAAATGAGACGGAATTGCATTCCTTAATCATAGAACAAGGAATGCAAATTTTTAAAGCACGGGTTTGGTTGTAGCGTTATGTTCCTACGCGTTAGCAAACGGAACGCCGGCGATCGCGCCTGCGATCTGATTGGCTACTTCGACCGGCAGTTTGTTTTCACTGAGATAATTGTCGAGGTGCTTCAGCGAATCGTCGTCCCTCATCACGCGCAGCACGTGCAGCAGCGCTAGTTTGACCCGTTCGTCCCGATGGTCCCTGATCGCGTCGAAGACCATTCCGGCCTCACCCGAGCGGACGACCAGTGACGTAAGTGTGAACGCCTCATACGCCGCCCTTGTATCGTCATTTATCAACCTGTCGAATGATTTTTGGACAATACCGGCTTCGGTTGCAGCCCTGACCGCCTGTGTCATACGGAATTTGTCATTGGTCGACAACAATCGCTTCCAGGCGTCGGCGCGGTCAAAGCTCAAACGGAACAATCCGCGTGCAGCGACAACTCGGACTTCACGTGTCGGATCAGCACAGGCTAACAGGATCGTCTCGAAAACGGATTCGTGGTCGAACTCGGTCAAGGCCGTAATAGCTTTCGACCTGACGGCCACCGAAAGGTCGTATAGAGCGATCTGCGAAAGTGCCTCGACGGAATTGCGCGTCTTGAATGCCGCGAGTATTTTAACGGCCAGTTCTCTGATCGCCTCATCTTCCTCAAATTCCTCGCTCGCCTGCTCGATCGCGTCCAGCAGCGAAGGGTCAGATGAGACCGGCAACTGATCGTACGGGCGAGCGTCTGCCAGCTTCACAAATCCGTGGATCGGCAGGTGAGCATACTGCAACTCCTTCATCCGTTCCTGAAATTGTTTTGAGCTGAGATCCGGCAGGTTGTCGGCTACTTTAGAGCCTCCCATAGTGTATGAGAACCCGCTCGAGAGAGGGCGGGATTTCCGGTCGGTAGGATCAGATTTCGATGATGGCTTGCGGGTCGTTTTTCGGAACCACTCAAACTCCATCGCGGCGTCAACATGGTCGTCTTCCTTATCGGTGGACCGCCGTCCGCCTCGCCGACGGTCGTAACCCGGAGCAGAGGAACCTGTCGAAGCAGATCTGCGGCGCCAAATGAGAAAACCGACGGCCAACACACCTATCACGACGAGAAAGATCGTAAGCCAGGGCATGTCACCCGATCCATCGACGACTTGCTTTCCAGCAGGTACATTTGGCTTTTGGGCCGAAATTGTCACCGCCGTCGCGCTTGCGAAAAGGGCGAATCGTAAAATATTGCTGCTTAAATTGCACGGGATGTTCATTGCCTGGTTACCGATTTCTGGGGAAGACAGAATTTAATGAGGGGGAAACAAATTACGACAACACAGTCTTTCGGCTGCCGATCTTAATTATGCGCGATTTCATTCAATTTGTCATTCTTTTATCAACGACGTTATAAAAGATTTAACGTTTACCGACTTCCAGAATTTTCTTTACATCGATATTTGGCATATTCATCGAGGATTTACATAATAAAGATTCGTCATTCGCGAAGATCCGGGATATCCGGACACTGATCTATATGACTCTAACCGAATCACTGGTCACGGAATTGAAACTAGTTCATCGCGGCAAAGTGCGTGACGTCTACGAGGTCGATGAACATCAGCTGCTGCTCGTCGCCACCGATCGAATCTCTGCTTTCGACTGCATTTTACCGACGGCGATCGAGAATAAGGGCGAGATCCTGACGGCGATCTCGGCGTTTTGGTTTGAAAAGCTACGCGGGATCACCCCGAACCATCTGATCACGGCAGACTTGGCGGAAATGCCCGCCGAGATCCAGCGGCATACCGAACTCGCGGGCCGGTCGTCGCTCGTTAAACGCACCGAGGTGTTCCCGGTCGAATGTGTCGTCCGCGGTTATCTCGAGGGATCAGGCTGGAAAGATTACCAGGAAACCGGATCCGTTTGCGGCCACAGTTTGCCGCCGGGGCTGGTCCAGGGTGACCGACTTCTCGAACCGATCTTTACACCTGCGACCAAGGCGTCGACAGGGCACGATGAAAACATAACAGGCCTCGAATTCAAGGATCTGCTGGGTTCCGAGACTGCGGCCTACCTAAAAGCGACGTCGCTGGCCCTCTACAGATTTGCGGCGGAATACGCTCTCACCCGCGGCATTATCATCGCCGATACAAAATTCGAGTTCGGCACCGACGAAAACGGCAAGATCCTTCTGATCGACGAAGTGCTCACCCCGGACAGTTCCCGCTTCTGGGATGCAAAGTCCTATTCGCCCGGCCACGCCCAGCCGTCTTTCGACAAGCAATTTGTCCGCGAATACCTCGAAACCCTCGATTGGGACAAAACACCGCCCGCACCGCCGCTCCCGCCCGAGATCGCCGCCGCAACACGCGGCCGATACCTTGAGGCGTACAAGATCCTGACGGGCGCCGAACTTGAAAAAAGCCACGCGGGGTAGCCGATCCTACCGGAGTTCCCTCACGCGATAAATATTTCTACCCGCGCCAAAATTTCCTATTGCGCTCTCCTAAAATAGGAATATACTTTCCGTAAACAAGGCGGTTTTTCCCAGTATATTCGTCAGTTTTTGTGGGCTGTAAAACAACCCACCAGACACTCGTGTGAAATTATCGCGAACGGATCGCCGTTTCCCACCGATCTGGACTTCGATTGGAGGTCGGGAAATGAATTCGCAGATATTGACGATCGCCAATTCCCGTATTGTGGCCTTCCCCTTTCACCGCATTATCTGCGGACCAATATTATTACGATCTTTTTGTTGCCGTAGCCCGATCCTGAAACGATAACGTCTCGGGTTCGGCTCGACATGGAGAAATAACCATGATCATCCAAATAAGAAAGCCTCACCTCTTTTCATTGGCCATTTTATTGGCGATATTTTCGCTTTGCGGAAATGCCGCGGCCCAGTTCACCGACAGCATGGGCGCCGCGTGGAGTCAGCCGCTGCAGGCATATGCATCGACAGCGATCTGGAGTAGTATCTTCTATCGCACATACAACAGATCCAGCAGCAAATCGACCACGCCGCGAAGCTCGAGCCCGGCCGTAAAGCCCTCAAATACAACCCGTACGGCAAATCCGATCGACGAGGCTTCGCTGAAATTTCGCTCGACCGGAACCTACATCAAAACCCGCGAGTTGTCGGACCAACTCGGGAGCACGCAGGCCGAGCGTGACCAGTATTTCAAGATGATGAACGCGGTCCTTACGGCGTTTGACGCCGAGGCGGCAAAAGCCGGAAGGAAAAATGACATCCCTTCGGCCCTCAGCTATTTTCTCGCCGAGAACGCCCGGATCTATCACGGTCAGACGGACCTCTCCGACGCTCAATTTTTCGAATTGAGGAATCGCATCGCCCAGGCTCTCGCGGCCGACGGATCGATCGGATCGATGACCGACCGTCAGAAGCAGGAAATGTACGAGACGCTTATCGCATACACCGGCCTCACCCAGTACGGCTACGAGGAGTCGTTGAAAGCCGGAAACCAGCAGATGGCTCAGGGTTACCAAAAGCTTGCGGGAATGAACCTGCAGGCGGTCACCAAACTATCACCGGACAGCATCGACCTCGGAACGATCGGCAAATAAGGAATATGAAGATCCTGCACAAGACCGTTCATCAACGTATTGCCTGTTTCGCAAGCGGTTTTCTTGCGATTATTCTGCTTGCCCTCAGCGCCGCCGCTCAGTCCAATTCGCCCCAAGGGAAACAAGGCGACATCTGGAAGGTGGGCTATCGCGTCTCGGTCGAGGGCGATTTCAGCACTAAGCCTGAACCCGGCAAGGAGGGGCCAACGGTCTTTTACCATATAAAACGCATTTACACGGGTACGGCAAAATTGTCGTTCTCGAACAAGCACTCAAACCCGAATCTCGACGCCCCGCTTTTCAAGGATCCTCATGCCGCCGTCCGGATCGAAGTTGACGATTTTGTCAACTCGTTGGAAGATCCGACCTGCGACGAATACGAGTCGTCCGAGTCATCGTGCAAAGGCCTTGGGCTTGACAGCGATGCTATGTTTCCGGTCCCTGCACTCTTGATGATCGACAACACCGACAAGTTGATCAAGACGTCGTTTCCGATATTGTTTATCTCACCTTCGGATAGAAGTTTTGGCGACGTCGAGTGCATATCCCAGAATTTTGACAATCCCGGCCATAAGCCGAACGGCAAGCCGATCAAGAAGGAATTGCCTTTTTCTTCATTCGATCCTCCGGCTGTCGGCGGGTTCATTAAAGATGGAAGCATCCAGCAGACCCTCGACTGGTCAAAACTCAAATCGGAAGGTATTTCATTGACCTGGACGTCCGGCGTGTTGCATCCGGATCAACCGCTGATCGACGGTGTCCCGGAAAGCAAGGACCAGGTCGGCATCGTCATCACGTACGACATCACCAGGGCCAATTGACCCACTCAGTTTGAGGGTTTCCTCTGATACATATATGGAGACGCGAACCATGAAAAGATCGGTCGTCGTAACGTCGTTCTTCCAGGCAGCACTGTGCATTGTTTTCGCCACTGCTGCGGTGAATAACTCCTTTGGACAAGAGCTAAAGCCCGTATATCAGATAAACTGCGGCGGCCCGGCGGTCGGCTCCTTCGCGGCGGACGCGTATTTTGAGGACGGAAAGACATACGGCACCAACACGAGAGTGGACGTTTCCGGCGTTCCGAATGCACCGCCCGTTCAGGTGTATAACACCCAGCGATACGGCGCCAGCAGTTACACATTTCCGAACCTGAGTCCGGGTGCGGCGTACGTTGTCAGGCTCCACTTTGCCGAAACCTATTTCGCTGATCCGCGGCCGGGCCGGGTCGAGAGCCCGGCGGTCGGCAAGCGTGTTTTCATCGTGCTGATCAATCATAAGGTCGTGCTCGAACACTTCGATATTCTGGCTATTGCGAGCCCAAACCATGCGGTCGTGAAAGAGTTCACCGTCAGTGCCGACGCGAACGGAAAGATCAAGGTCAATTTTCAGTCCAATATCGGCTCCGAGGCGATGATAAACGCGATCGAGATCCTTCAGGGACCGGGCAGTTCGGCCGGTACTTCGATCCCCGCAAGACCGGAGACGCCAGCCAACGCCTCCGGGAATACGTCAAACGGCAAGGCCACGTTCAACGCACAAAACCCTTGCGACAAGGATGACGCTCGCCAGAAGATCGGCCTATGGAACCGAGGCATCGACGATCTGGCAACGGCTGACCCGACGCTTTCTAAAGATCAGATCGCGTCTATCCACAAAAAACTCGATCTCGCCAACGCGATACTCAAACGCTCGATGCCGGACCTCGCCGGAGTCGATGTCAAGGCGTATCACTCGGTCCGCGGCAGCCCGTACGTCAAGAACGGCCCCTTTCCATTCGGATTGACGGCCGCCGTTTTCGACTACGAGTGCGTCCCGATCACCGCTGCCAATGAGTACATTCGAGGAACGATCGTAATTGGCAGCGAGACCGGCACATGGCTGCACGTTTATTTCAATAGCGTCGCGGGGCTCGTCCCAGCCGGCAATGCCCGCCTCGTCAACGGTGCGAGGATCTACCTAATGCCGAAGGTCGAAGGGCAGGTCAGAGGCCTTCCCTTGCTCGTGCCTCAGCGCCTCGACGGATGGCGGGACGAGGAGGTGATCATCACGTCCAACGGAGAACTTCCGTTCAAGCCCGTCTCGCGTGAAGCGTACCTTCTCGGCCGGCAAAAAGCTGCGCAGGACGAGGTAGACAAACTGACGAGATCGGCGAACTCCAGCCCGGCATCGATCGCCCAAAGACAGAACGAACTTGCTTCGTTAACAAACTATTTGAATGGGCTGACTGAGCAGGAAAAACAGATGCAGGCGGTCATAAAAGACCCGAATGCATTCCCTGGGAATCGCTGGACCAAGGTTTTCGTGACCGAGGCCGAGGGCGGATACGCCCTTGTAACGCTGAGTGCCAGGGATTTCGAGCCCGCATCCTCCCGAACTGCCGCAAAGATCATCAGCGTTATCTGGACCGCGGGGCCGCAGGAGCCGACCCAGCAAAAGGCCGTCCGCCAGATCAGGGACGATCTTGATGTTGATGCACTAAGACAGTTGCTTGATCAATGACGCTGAACACCAACGAGGTCCGTCCAGTCGTGAAGAAAGGAGTGTCAATATGACCACGAGACTATCTGTTACAACCCGCGCGATCCTTTGTGCTCTTGTATTGACGACGCTCCTTCCGCGTCCGATGTTTGCGGTGCCCGAACCGGCTTTCGCCCGTGTCAAATTCGGTAATGTGTCTTTCGACCCGACCGGGTTTGCGGACGTTGTCGATCAGGGGCAGACGATGCTGCTGGTATCGACGAATCCCAAATTTCGCGACTCGGTCCGCGTCGTGGTCGGCCCGGCGGTTCCGGGGACAGGAAAACTCGTAATGAATGATGTTTGGGCACGTGCCTCGGCCGGACAAACACTGAAAAAGCCATTCAACGAGTCCGGCGGCCCGATGCTGAACGGCGGGGGCGACGAGCTCCGGCGTTACGGCGAGTACCAGACCGGCGGCTGCACCGATGTTTTCCTCGCGATCGTGGGCCAAAAAGTAACGCCCTTCGTGTTTTCGGGCAAATCTTCGCTCGAGTGCATGCTCGGCGGACTCATCATTAATCAGATAATCATGACGATCCGCGGAGAGGCCGACTCCGGAAATTCGAATGGCGGGCCGACCGCCACCACGACCGGCGTCGGATCGCCGTCCGACCTCGGGGACGACCCGTATGATTCGATCGACTGGGACGGCCCGGACGACTGGGCGTACGGCGTTTACGACATCCACGAGGTAAACGTTAAGCGCGAACTAAAGGAGATCGCGGCCCTCTCGCCCGATTTCATCGGAGCGGTCACGCCGAAAGTAATGACGTTCGAGCAGGCGATCGGAAATATTCGCTCCCTCGTTGATTCTCCGCTGACTCGCGACCGTTACGCGCAGTTCAAGGAACTTGCCCGAGGCGACCCGTCCACTGTCCCGGGAGCGGCTTTTGTCAGCGTCGTTTCCGGAGATCCGCTGATGCTGGTGCTCGAGATGTTCTCCGCCTACGAGGTCCATCCCGACGATCCGAACAACTGGCTAAATCTGGCGGCCGTTTGCTCGCACGTTCGGCTTGCAAACGAGTCGACCGCGATCCTCAAGGAAATGGTCCGCCGCGGCAAGAAGCCTGATCCGCCGATAATCAGTTCGGATGCGGCGGTCGAGTACCTCACCGGTTACAACCAATTGCTTTTCGGGCAATCGCTCACCGCAAAAGGCCACCTCCATCAGGCGATGACCCTCGATCCTTTCATGAAAGAGGCAGCGATCCTGCTTGCATTCGCTCAAAAGATGACCGGCGAAGAAGAGGCGGCCGAGGCGACCTATATACAGGGCGTTTGGCGAAGGCGTCCTTCGCAGATGCTTTACTGCGGCGGGGCGACCAGCAGTCCGGACGGCCGGGACATCCGCCCGCCGATCCCCGACATGCTCGATGTATCACACGGCTCGCCCGGCGTGCTGCCCAATTTTGATCATCCGAACAACTGGTCCGAGGCCCTAGGCTTGAAACAGCGATACGAGAGGACGTTGTCCCAGATCGCCGACGAATCGAGGGGCTTGGCGCAAACGGCGAATTCCGTTCACAACCGCATCGAAGGGCATCCGAAGGACAGCACCCAGAAATGGCACGAGTACCTTGAGACGCTGATGCTGACGCTCCATGACGAGATCGCGGTCAAGAAACTAATGGATGCGCAGAACAAAGCCGATCAGGAAATGCAAGATGCCATCAAACGCATCGGCAAGCGGACAGGCCCCATGTTGATGTCCATTATGATGAAGCCCGGCGACCATCACGACGAGTTGGCGGCGGTTGCCACCGACAACGTAGCCGCCCTGCGTCCGTTCGCCCAGGCATACGATCGGGCGACCCGTCGTCTCTTCAAGACGGTGCACCGTTTCCAGACCGGCCTCGCAGCCCAAATGGGCGACCCCGACTGGCATCAATTGGCGCTAATTCATATCAAGATGGAGGCCAATACGTCCTTCGTCAACCTTGCCGGAACATTGATCGGGTCATACACTCTCGTGGCAGCGATCGTCCCTCCGCCGCAGGTCCCGCCGAGCCTACTGTCTATGAACCCCGAGGACGTGGCATTGTGTGCCAACGGTGTCCGAAATCTGGGTTTCAAATTCAGCATCAAGGTGCCCGATACCCCGCTCGAGTTCGGCATCAAGGCCCAGTGCGACAAGATGTCGGTCGAAGTGGGTTTCTATCCGTACAAGTTCGGCTACAAGGACATTGCGGAATTGAAGGCGGGAGCTTTTGCCCAGGCAGATTTCTCGGGAAAAGGTGACGTCACAGTCTTCGTCGGCGTTGCCGGAAAAGGCTCCGTTGGTTCCGCGGGTGCGGGTGTTAAAGGCGGCGTCTACGTTTCAACGAATCTGGGTACCGGCCAGGTCAAGGATATCGGCATAAAGGCTACCGCCGATTCGACACTCAAATTCGGCGAAAATCTCCAGGCCACGATGAAGGGCGGTGAGTTGAAGGAGAGTTTCCTGCCCAGCATTCCGCAGGCGACACGCGGCCCCGACCTGCGGACCATGAACCCCGGCGGACCCAGCCTGCCGCGTTAACGAGCCGCGTTCACGATGGGTCAACGGTAACGTCATCGCCGACTCGGATCGTCTTGCCGACCGTTTCGCCGACCAAGTTCTGGCCGAAGAGAACGGCGTTCGGTCCGACACCGAGCGATTCGAACCGTTCGGGCATAACGTCCTTTGCCATTCGATAGGTCGCGAGCGTCCGGAGCGGCTCTTTTCCGTCAAACTCGCCTCGTGATTGCTCGACCGTCGTCATAACGCACCGCTCGCACGGCTTGGTCGAGCGAAATACGGCTTCGCCGATCCGGACGTTCGTCCAATCATCCTCCGCATACGCGTCCGAACCCGAAACCACCAGATTCGGACGAAATCGGTTCATCGGTAGCGAAGTCTCAAGCCGTGAATTAAGGTCCGCCAGCGATGCCTCGCCGATAACCATCAGCGGATAGCCGTCGGCAAAACTCACTATCTCGCCGCCGCGGTCGAACCGCGGATTGACTCTCCGCCGCGAGTCGTCCGGCATAAAGACGAGCTGGCAGTCGGTCCCCAGCACGTCGCTGAACCATTCGTTGACGACGCCGTTGTAGATCTCGCCGTCGCAAACGCTCTGCCAGATGGTCACTAGCCGCCGATCGCCGGTTTCGGGCGAATGTGCGATCTCCAGCGTCCCAAACCCGTCCGCGGTAACATACAACGCTTCGTCATCGATACCGACCTCGATCAGTGCCATTCGCGGGAATTCACGCTGCGTGAAGAACATCCCGTCCGGTGTCGTCAACATCCACCGCCGGTCGTACCGCAGCCCGCGTGCCTCAACGACGGCCGATTCGACAGAAATGCCTTTCAACGATTTGATCGGGTAAATGTTTATCTCTGAGATATGCATATAGGGAACAAACTTAACGCAAAGATCGCGGCGATCGCAGGGTTAGGGCCAGACAAGCCAATTCCGGCTCTGCGGTCTCCGCGTTTAACTCAACCGCTCAAAACTTGACAACACCATTATCAGATTTTCTAAATTTTTTGTTAACTGGTTGACATTCTTCGCACAATTTCCATATACTAGCACTCATGGAATCCGAGTGCTAATGTCTATTTATTAGCCGAAGGTTCGTCAAGCTATTTTAACAGAACGACCGATTTTTTAATTTCGAAAGGAGTAAACAGTTATGGCAACAAACATCACACCGCTTCACGATCGAGTGATCATCAAGCGTATCGAAGACAACGTTAACCAGACCGCCGGCGGGCTCTACATTCCCGACACGGCAAAGGAAAAGCCGCAAGAGGGCGAGGTCATCGCCGCCGGAGCAGGCAAGTATAAAGAGGACGGAACGCGTCAGGCATTGGACGTCAAAGCCGGCGACCGCGTCCTTTTCGGCAAATACAGCGGATCTGAGATCAAGCTCGACGGTGAGGAGTTCATCATCATGCGCGAAGACGAGATCCTCGGCATCATTTCACGCGCCGGAGCTGCTGCCTAACAGTCTGGCGAGTCTGCAGAGTCTGTCGGGTCTTTCGAGTCAGGAACTCGGATCGACGGCGGACACGAAAGACTCGATCGACTTAATAGACCCAATAGACTTTTTTTCGACGAAGGAGAAATAAACACATCATGGCAAAACAAGTAATTCACGGAGAGGAATCACGCTCCGCTATTCTTAGAGGCGTCAATCAGCTCGCCGACGCAGTTAAAGTGACGCTCGGACCGAAAGGCCGCAACGTCGTTATCGACAAGAAATTCGGAAGCCCAACCATCACCAAGGACGGTGTCACGGTCGCGAAAGAGATCGAATTGAAGGACACGCTCGAAAACATGGGCGCGCAGATGGTCCGCGAAGTCGCCAGCAAGACCTCGGACGTCGCCGGTGACGGCACGACGACCGCAACGGTTCTCGCACAGGCGATCTTTAAGGAAGGCGTCCGCACGGTGGCCGCGGGTGCAAACCCGATGGCTCTCAAGCGCGGCATCGAGAAATCGGTTGCCCTGCTGGTCGAAGAGATCCACCGCATGGCACAGCCGGTTTCGGGCGACGCTATCGCACAGGTCGGAACGGTTTCGGCCAACGGCGACAAGACGATCGGCACGATCATCGCTGAGGCGATGGACAAGGTCGGCAAGGACGGCGTCATCACCGTCGAAGAGTCCAAGACGATGGACACGCTGCTCGAGGTTGTCGAGGGTATGCAGTTTGACCGCGGCTATCTTTCGCCGTACTTCGTCACGGACGCTGACCGTATGGAAGCAGCTCTCGACGAGCCGTTCATCCTGATCAACGAGAAAAAGATCTCGAACATGCGCGATCTGCTGCCGATCCTGGAGCAGGTTGCCAAGATGGGCCGTCCTCTGCTCATCATCGCTGAGGATGTCGAGGGCGAAGCCCTTGCCACGCTCGTCGTCAACAAGCTCCGCGGCACGTTGAATGTCGCTGCGGTGAAGGCACCGGGCTTCGGCGATCGCCGCAAGGCAATGCTCGAGGACATCGCTGTCCTGACGGGCGGCAAGGTCATCTCGGAAGATCTCGGCATCAAGCTCGAGACCATCACGCTCGAGGACCTCGGCAAAGCCAAGAAGGTCACCATCGACAAGGAAAACACGACCATCGTCGAAGGTGCCGGTTCGGGCGAAGCGATCGACGGACGCATCAAAACGATCCGCACACAGATCGAGGACACGACCTCGGACTACGACCGTGAAAAACTGCAGGAACGCCTCGCCAAGTTGGTGGGCGGTGTTGCGGTGATCAAGGTCGGTGCAGCCACCGAGACCGAGATGAAGGAAAAGAAGGCCCGCGTTGAGGATGCGATGCACGCAACCCGAGCTGCTGTCGAGGAAGGCATCGTTGCCGGCGGCGGCGTCGCTCTGGTCCGTGCCTCGAAGGTTCTCGACAACTTCAAGGGCGACGAAGCCGACCACGACGAGCAGATCGGCGTGTCGATCGTTCGCCGTGCACTTGAGGAGCCGCTTCGCCAGATCGCACAGAACGCCGGCCAGGAAGGCGCTGTGGTTGTCGGCAAGGTTCGCGAGGGCAATGACAACTTTGGCTTCAACGCGGCGACCGAGAAGTACGAAGACCTCGTCGCGGCCGGTGTCATCGACCCCGCAAAGGTCACCCGCACCGCTCTCCAGAACGCAGCCTCGATCGCGGGCCTCATGCTCACGACCGAAGCCATGATCGCGGACGCTCCCGAAGAAAAGAGCGGCCCCGACCTCGGCGGCATGGGCGGCGGCATGGGCGGCATGGGAATGGGCATGTAATTCCCGAGCTTTAACCTTTAGCTAACTAAAGGCCTCGCTCGGAAGAGCGGGGCCTTTAGCCGTAATATGGACCAGAGCACTATCAATTCCAACGTCCTTTCGAAGCCTGAACTTTTAGACCTCGACAGCCGCATCGACGCGCGAATTCCCCAGTTTGAACTGTTACGAACAAGCAGGCGGGCAGCTCTAAAGGCCCTTCTAACAGAATTCGACGCGCACGTACAACAAACCGGTACGGATACTGACTTGACGCTGAGATCACTACGTTATCGCGGTCTCTACAACGCATTGAATCACGCGGTCCGATGGATTCACGAGTATTGTCCGGTCACGGTCTCAGAAGGCCTCGTTGATTCGAATACTGCAGCACTGGAATTATTGGCTGAGGCGATCAGCTACGACCAAATCTGGGTTCAGATGTCTTTGGCTCTCAAAGGTCGCAACTTGATCACGAGAATAGGCGAGGACAGGTATCTAGTAACATCGGCCAATGATGAGAATCAAGAACTTGAGACGGCCCGTTCACTCATGGCAGCGGCCCATTTCCCGGACACGGTCGAAGATGCGGCAAATCTTCCCATCGATGTGGCCGACGAGATTCGTAGAGGAATCAAGATTGATGGGGTAACTGGATGTCGGCTTAATTATTCTATTCCTGAAGAAGTGTATAGAAAGGCCGCCGAGACAATGCAGGACCGACGGCTCTACCAGTTCAAGATGGATCCCTCTTGGGATCTCGGCGGCTATACGTTCGCACAACTTGAACGCGTATGGGATGTTCTCAAGGTACTTGAGGCAATCCATCAGCTCGCACTTCAAAAACTACCTCGTCAAAGGGACCGACGCCGACTAAACCTTAAGACACGCTCGTTAAATGAGTGGGTCAGCGAGATTTCCCGATACGCCGAGCTTTCGTTCGATGAAACCAAATCAGTTTTCGAGGACCTAGTCTACAATCCCGCGCTTTATGTGGGTTCGGGGAAAAAGGCCCATATCATGTATCAGCCATTTATAGATCTCGGTACGAACGAGATTGCGCAGTGCAACAGTCTCGTGATGATGTCGGTTGTTGAGAAGTGCTCTTGGATTCTAACGGAAATTCTCAGACCGAAAGTACACGGCGAGCTAAAAAACCGGAAGGAGCGGTACTGGATTGAGACTGGATTTGTTGGATACGAAACCGAGAGTCTACGAATATTCCCGAACATCAAATTTAAGCAAGGCGACATAGACATACTTTTTCTGGACATTGCAGAGGATTTCGCACTGATCGCGCAGTTAAAGTGGACGACATCGATGGACAATGTCACCGGAGTCGAGAGCGATGACAAACAATATCGAGTTGGTGTCGAGCAAGCAAAGCGCGCTTTAGATTGGGCTGAGAACCATCGCACAGAACTCGAGTTCCGACTCGGTCTGTCGCCCGGTTCACTCCAACAGACTTCTTTCCACCCGATCGTTATCGCAAAGGAAACATTACCGTCCGGCGTATTTGACAGTCCGGAAGTTCCGGTCATCAACGAGGATCTTTTTCACTGGATAATGAAGGATCCCCATAATTTGACGCTCCGACAGTTATGGGAAATCTCAAAGCAAGCAGAATTTCTACCGAAAGAGAACGTACATTACGAAATGTTCGAACCGGAGCCGCTTGAATGGGGAGAACTTACCTTCATGCTACAAGGTGTCGCGTATCGTTCTCTTCCTCGTAGATGGGACCCGGCCGTCGACTTGATGATTTCCTAAAGACAGTCAGAAGGAAGCATGGGTCAAACTTGCAACACTGTAATTATTTCATCCATACAGAGTCGCGATCCGGGCATTACGACTGTAAGCATCCCAGAGCATCAAACGACCAAGTTCTCATTAACCCGAAAACTCCGATTTAAATTGGTAACAATCACGGGAGGTTTACATTACATCTATCGATTTTTCACGAGAAAATCGTAGGCTCTGTTTATATCCTTCATTCGCTCTTCTGCTAGTTGCACAAATTCGGGGGCTAGATGCGTTAGCCTATCTGGGTGATACATCATAGCCTTTTGACGATAAGCAGCTACAATTTCATCTCTAGTCGCGGTTGTACTGACCTCCAAAATCACAAAGGCCCAGTCATTGTAATTATTTACCTTTGGATTCGGTCGCCGTTCAGAACTATTTGGGTCGCGGTAATCCGGTGCCGTTTGTGGTCTCGTTCGGTGAAAAGCTTGCTCGAGTTTGCTGTTAAACGCACTAGCGGCCGGGCTGCTGGAGACGTGGAGATGAATATTAAGCCCTGAGCGGGTACTCAAATGGACGAAGCCGTACTCACAAATAGGAATTTGTGTATTATTTGAAAAACGACGATCCGGTCCGCCCTTTTTATTCACGAAACGCCACGTATAATCGACGACTCGTGCGTCACTCGGCACACCTTGGTCCTCAATGAAGCGAGTCGGCGCAAAATCTGTTTGGAAGTTATCGTAAGAGACTGCTCCGTATTTACTTCCCTGCTTAATAAGAATGTAATCAGGCATGAAATACAGCGACTGATCGTTAAGACGGATACACCAAATAGACAAATTGGTCGCTACGTACTTTGGTTGCTCCAACAGAATAGACGCTGGAGATCTAGTTAGGAGGGATGATGCTCCGGCGTTTCGTTTCCAGTCCCAAGTCGCCTGCTGAGTCCGAACTCGCCAAATACGCTTCGAGCGAGAGAGGAGAGACAAAGCGTGACCGACCTGTCCGAATCTAGTCCATGTTTCTGCATCGAGCTCGTAAAACATGGGTGTAGTCCGTTTCATCTCATCGCCTTTATGTACCTTCCAAGTTAATAGACAACCAGACCAAATTGAGATCACCCCCAGACCAAACGCGGCCGCGGCTGAGGATTGTCGAGCAATCCCGGCAAACTCTAATAAGCTAAAGAACGCCGCCGCAAAAACCGCACTTATGACTACCGCCGCTACGCCAATTATCGGAGCGAAGGGAAACTGGTTCGAATTTGCGTTTATCCGATCTAAAACCTCCGCAGAATTCGTATCTTTGAAACTTGAAACGTCTGCACTGGGTATTTCATTAGGACCTGAACTCACTCTGGGAGGAGTTTGAGGTTGACGCTCATGCAGCGGTTGCGAACTGCTCCCAATCTTCTGGGAGTAATAGAATCCATGGCGCCCCGCGTGAACATACGTGCCTCGCGGACCGGTTGAGATTCTCGCCCCTTTCACTCCGGCTGAAACGCCAATACCCGACTTAGAGAAGTTAAGTCTAATTGGACCGAAATTTAGACTTTTACGAAAAAAGAACCCCACAATTCTCCCTACTACTGTTTCCACCCAGCCGTCAAAAATACTTTCAACGGTTTTGAGTTGAGCTACATGATACTCATCTTATGCCCCTCGCAAGCGGTAACCTATTTTCATCTTTCAGACGATTTTAGCAGGCCGTTCGTGCAGTGTACTGCCTGTCAATTGCTCCGGGAAAGGCAGGTGAAGGCCAGATAATTGTAGCAAGCAAATGCGATTTTATTCAATACATTTATTGACCTACGGAATTGTGACCGTTAGGGTCAGACTTGCAATATTGCAATTCCCGGATCATTTTGAAAATTGCGTGACGCACGGAGTCTGATGCGGTTCTCTACAAACCATGCAGCCGTTGGGCCTGAGAATTGCCACGCTCTTTAGAGCGTGGTCAGCGGCAGCAAAAGCGATCGCGGCGTTAGCCGAACATGGGGTTTGTGTCCGTAGCCCGCGTGTGAACAAGGGCTCAATGCAGCGTCAAATCTGGAGCCCTTACCCACGTGCGGGCATGCGGCATCATTCGCCGCGGCTAATTACAGGCGGTTTTGCGCCAGCCTGCGGGGCCATCGATGCACTGATAGAGCAGCCCGAGAGCATCCAGGCTAAACGCTCCACCCTCGGTATCACCAAGGCTTAGTTCCACGCGATACAGTTCGCCGAGGACGGGCGAATCTTCATTTTCGATGAGATGTGAGACAAAGACCACGGTGACGTTTTTACCGTCGATCTCGCCCAGCGGGTAAACGCTGAATTCGGGCTTGTCGCCGACGCTGATGTTCTGATCGGCCAATGCTTTGATCGCACATTCTTTCGGATCGCCCGTGCACTTGACCGGCGTTCCGATCGTCACCGGGTCCCAGCGGGTCACATCCGTAACGACTTTCGAAACCTTCTGCGCCATAGCGTCCGACGAGAAACAGATCGACACAAGCATCAGCGTAATGCCTGCCAAAGAAAATTTCTTCATAGCTCTCCTGTAAATGGGGTCGTCAGCCATTCCCGAAGAAAAGGCCGCTATCCCGGTTTGTACTTTTTTTAAGGTGTTATTGCCAACCGCGCTTTGGTGGGTGAATGCGGCTGGAACTCAAGTTTACCGCGTTTTCGCCGTTAAGGCAAAAATTTGTCCGAGTTCGCACTTTCCACTTTCTGTTGTTCGTCCGGTTTATTCGCATTCATATTTACCTTTGATATGCCACTGGGCGACGGCGGCATGGGCATGGGCATGCGAATTTTAGACCGGAACGCAAGCATCCTGCTCGCCCACCTTTTGATGGCAAAAGGCCTCGGTATCGTGCCAGGGCCTTTTTCGTTTCGCCGCAGCGTCGGTCAGGACTATTATCGAATTGGGGTACGGGCGTGGCGCCCGACGAGGCTTCAAAACTAAAGGTCAAGGAGAATGTCATGAGCGACGAAAATGTAACAAAGAATCTCAAGGGAATGGACGATCTTGATTTCACCGGCTGGAATAACGCTGACTGGCACGGCGTTTTTTCCCATCATCACACCGACGACGTACTCGTCGATTGGAAGGGTCAGCAGCCGACCCGCGGGATCGAGCGGCATATCGACGCGATGAAGGCGTACGTAGAATCGGCCGGCGGAACGCCGCCGCAGATAAAAGCACATCCGATCGCGTTCGGTTCCGGAGACTGGACCTGTGTTGTTGGCGAGTTCGAAGACGGCAGCCGCATGGTAACCGTTGCGAAATGGCGTGACGGAGCGATCGCCGAAGAATATATCTGGGCATGATCGATCACAGCCAGAACGGATCCGGGTCAATTAGAGAAGGAAAGGCCTCGTCATTTCGGCGGGGCTTTTTTTTCGTTTCGGTGTGTTGCTAAGACTGCAATTCTCTATTATCTTGCTTTGACATATGGAGATGGACAGATACTTGATCGCGGCTGCACAGACGTCTCTTGCCTTAGCCGGTTTTGCCGGAGTGGTCGCAGCGTATCGCAATCAGTCTGACCGCGGTTGGGGCGAGGTCGAGCTCTTGTGGCT
Organism: Acidobacteriota bacterium; assembly: GCA_029781855.1. Lineage (GTDB taxonomy): Bacteria > Acidobacteriota > Blastocatellia > Pyrinomonadales > Pyrinomonadaceae > OLB17. The sequence continues at coordinate 53,625 of JAKOVX010000012.1, forward strand.
TCGCTTGCTTCTTCTCAACTCGATCCTGCCGTTCTCATTCAGCCTGGTGGGGATCTTTATTATTGCCGCCGGCTTCTGGCCAGGTGCCGAATGGCGATTGTCGAGCGGATTCGCCGCCGCCTGCCTTGTTCCGTATGCCGTTTTTATCGTAAGGAAGTTGAGAGGGATCGCTCCGGAGGCGTTGCAAAAGGCAGGCAGCGGTCTGCTGGTCAGCCGCACGCTTTATGGTGCACTGGTGGTGATCAGCCTTCTGCAGTTGTGGAACGCCGCGTTCCGTGCCGCATTCTGGCCGTTTTTCGCGGCGATACTGGCCCTAATACTGGGAGCCGTCTTCCAATTCGCGCGATTGGTAATTACCTCGCATGGGCAGGAGGCCGCGGATCGCAACAATGACAATTCGGAGGATCGATAAATGGAATACCTCGTCGGTGTTGTTCTCGGACTAATTATTGGGATCGGAACTACCGGGATCGGGATGCATCGCGATAGGGCTCTCTATCCGGCGATGCTGATCGTGATAGCAGCGTATTACGACCTTTTTGCAGTAGTGGCCGGGGCGACATCGGCACTTTTGGCTGAGATCGCCGCGGGGCTTGTCTTTCTGGGCTTGGCGGTTGCCGGATTTAGGTTGACACTTTGGCTAACCGCCGCCGGCATCGTCGGACACGGTATTTTCGATTTCGTTCACGACTATATTATTTATGATCCGGGCGTCCCCGGCTTCTGGATGGGTTTCTGTTCGACAATTGACATCGTTCTCGGGCTGTATCTGGCATTCTTGCTCTGGAAGGGCCGGATCAGTGCCCGGTCGGCTTGAACCTCATTGCCGACTTATTTGATTATGTCTACAAAGACAAGCAACAAGACCTTGCCCCGCCACTTAGCCGTTATCGGAGCTGCCGGTGGCCTGGGTCAGGGAATATTGAACATATGCCGGGCGGAAGGTGTCGGATTCACGGCTATCGTCCGTTCGCGTCCCGAACGTATTACGGACATTCCGGAAGGCTCGCGAGTCGCAGTTGTTACATCGCTCGCTGATCAGAGCGCTTTGACGGACGCCTTTTCCGGGGCCGATGCGGTCATATCGGCGATCGGAACGACTGCGACAAGTTCCGATCCGTCGGCGCTGATGTCCGCGAATATGCCCGTCGTCAAGGCGGCAATGCTCGCCGCGGGAGTCGATCGAATTCTTCTTATAAACACTATGGTAGCTGCTCCGCCCGGACAGCCCAGGACGAAGATCATGAGCTTCTTTTCGTGGATGCCCGGCAATATTGGACGAGGAGCAGCCGAACAGCAAGCAGTGGTCGATGCACTCGGCAATGGAGAATTTTCCTCGTTACGCTGGACACTGGTGCGTGCCGGCGTCAATTCTAGAGGCAACGACGAACCGCCCGTCGCATCGCCCGACTGGCAGGGCTCATCGAATTCATGGTTCCCGGTCTCGTACGATGCGATGGGCCGCTGGATGATCGAGGAGGCCGCCGCCAACCGCTTCGTTTGCGCCGCACCGCTAGTATCGCGCCGTAAATGAATTCGCCCAGCGGCGGCAATTAACGGCGTGGTTGGGTTCGCGGTTGACGTGCCGAGGGCGGTTCCGGATGTCACAATACCGCAGCAGCTGAAGGACCGCGCTGCAGATCGCTTCAAACCAAAAGGCCTCGTCATGCCGACGGGGCCTTTGTCGATTCCGAAATTTACGCTAATGACACGTGATTGGCAAAACTAAAGTCAGGCTTTCCTGAGACGATTGCCCGTCAATTGCGATCACGTTCGACTGGATATCAGCATAGCGGCCGACTCGCGTCTTCCTTAGAGCTAACGCTTCTGCGCACTTTTCAAATTGGATCACCCAAATATTTGTTTTCGCCTTTACTTCGCCTTTGGCACCGAGCGGAATTTCAAAGCTGAACCAACCGTTCGCATCTGTCTGGACCTGAACCTTTTCATATGTCCTGTCGTCGCGTGGATCGAATCTAACCTCTTCGTCGGGAACGGGCTTGCCTCCTTTATAGGTTAGTCGACCGCTGATCTTGATGAACGGTAGGATTTCTTTAACGCGAATTACCAAATCGCGCACAGATACACCTTCCTTAACAAAAACCGGTTCGGCCATTCCCTTTTCTGCAACCCCCGGATAATAGAATGTCTCAAAGGGATTTGAGGCCGTGATCGTACCTCCACTGTTTATCTCGAGCCGGTATTTACCGGGCGGTAATTCGGAGATATTGAATTCGCCTTTGTCATCAGTGCAATTAGAAGGGATCACATACGAGTCCGACGTCGGTGTTAACCAGTATGCGCTGACGCAAACGCCCTTCATCGGAATTCCGTTCGGCGAAAGTACTTTTCCCTTTATTCCAGTGTCGATCCCGAGATAAGTATCGATTTCGGTGTGTTTACCCTTAATTATCGAGATGCTGGCCTTGTTACCCATGCCGGGGATGGGTCCGATGCTATCATTCCCTGTGAGTATTCGATTGATATCTATTTTCCATCCGGGAGGCAACTGATACGAAACCAAATAGTTGCCCGGCGGTATGCCCCATAATTCAAAGAAGCCGTCCTTGTTAGTTTGCAGTACTTTCTGATACTTCGAACCGCTGATCGTAACATTAAGTCCCCCGACATCTGGCAGCTGGATATTCTCGCCCCACGCAGCGATAGTTCCCGACAATCTGGTCTTCCCGGCGAGGGCTGGCAGGCCGTCCAGGTATATTAGGTCCGGTGTCATTTCTTTCAGCCGACTTGATCTCGAGCAAACGCTGAATGAATAAACGGGTTCAGGATAGTTGGAAATGAGCTTGGGACCGTTCATGTAGAACAAAAAGCTCGTACCAACGTCAGTACGAGCAAAGCCGCCCGAGCAGTCTCCTCCGCCTCCGTTAAATATCTTTATCGTTTCCTTCGTTTGGAGTTTTCCCTTATAGACCCTTTCCACGTCCAAGACCCCGGCATATGAACGACGAATAGTCGCCCCGTCGAAAATTCGTTTAACCTCCACAAATCCGGTCAGTTTCGCGACCAAAACATTCTCATGCGTCTCGACCTCGTCTTGAACGGTCGACCGCGATGCACAAGTGCACCCAAGAGCAGTATTTGGCATGAAAAGGAATAGTAGGAGGATCGGGAAACCAAACAGGAGTTTTTGAGTTCTCAAGACGCTCATGTCTTGGCATTCTAGCGCAAAAAGAAGAATCGTGATCAGGCGTGCGATTCTGCGATTCTCAGCCGGCGCCCATGTCCTGGACGAATCTGGAATCGTCGGAGAAGTCCTGGCGGCGCACACCAAGTATATTCTCGATCGCTAGCCAAACGGTTACTTCGACGTAGCCGCGCGACCGTTTATTTGCGACGTCGGGGTGGGCAGCGATCCTATCGATCAGCTTGCGGGGCGTGGTCAAAACCGAAGCGACCTCGTCCGGGATCGCCATCTCGAATTCTTCTTCGAGGTTGATCACCAATTCCTCGACTTCAAGTCCCATTGTCTGATAATACGGCACAGAGTCGGCCGTCACCCGATCTGCCGCTTCTATGGTTGGTTATTCGAGTTTGACCTGGACTGCCACCAGTCTGCCTTTGTTATTCCGGTGGACGTTGAATGTCACATGGTCGCCCTCCTGAACCACATCAACACAATTGGATCTGTCGAAAAAGATCTCTTCATTCCCATCATCCGGGGCGATAAATCCGAATCCCTTCTTTTCAATAAAAGTTTTAACGGTGCCGCCTCGACGAACCTCCTGGACTTCCCCACCGGCTGCCGGGCCAGCCGGGAACTTGTTCACCGCCGAAGCCCCCACGAACGAGGTCGTCAAAAATAGGGCTGCAACAAACAATAATGCCGCTACGAAAAATCTCGAAATCATCTTCATTTCAAGTGCTCCTGAAGTTGCCGAATGGTAACACAAAAACGCAGCCAAACGCAGAAAATACATTTAGGCCCGCGTCTATGCTCCGCCAATGGCCCACTCCTCACCGCTCACCGCCCACCGCTCACTTCTCACCGCCCACTGCCGACTGCCAACTGCCCACAGCTCACTTCTCACCGCCCACTGCTCACCGCTAACTGCCCACCGCCCACTGCTTACGCTCACTGCTCACTTCTCACTTCCCCTCCCCTCATATCCACCCTGATTTTCCGATGCGTTTATGGGAGATGGCGACGGCGGTTCGGTGGGAGCGGATGACGGTGCCGGTGCGGTCTTCGACGCGGTACCAGACTGTTGGATTTCCGGTGCTCATCTCGGCGGACTCGACGAAGATCTCGCGGCCGGCAGCGTCGAAGCCGCGTTCGAGGTCGTAGATCGACCGCCGCCCGAGTCCCGCCGCGAACGGCACGTTTTCGGGCACGAACTCGCCATATCCCGCCAGCTGTTTCCGGGGCGACGGCTCAGGTATCTCCGCGTTCACGGGCTTCACATCGATGAAGCCTTCGTCCGCGACTTCGTCCCAGCCTTCCTCGTCCTCGAGCTCCGGCGGTTCGTCCGGGTATTCGTCGTCTTCGGGCTCGGCACCCTCGACCGATCCCTCGCCGTGAACCGCTTCGTGCATGGCCGGCGTCCAGGCGTCGGCGAGCCTCGACGCCCGCGATTTTGTTATCCCGAGTTTTCGCCCGATCTCGCGAAACGTCATTCCCTCGTCAAGCAGGTCGACGACCCGAACGATCAGCCGGCTACGCTCATCGCCCGTTTTCCGCTGAAATCGCTCGTCAAATGCCAGGCCGAGCAGCCCGTTGTCATCACGCACGATATCGCAGCCGACCGGGTTCCGGCTGTTCCAGACGATCTCCGCTCCCTGCGACCGAAACTGGACCAGCTTCAGGCTCCGTTTGCCTCCACGCCCGATCGCGAACACGCTGTCCGCCACCCCGCATAGGACGCGCGAACGTCGGAGGTCGGATTCGCTCAGATCGTGACGCGTCGATTCGGACGAATCCGCCAACACCAGCACCGAAACGCCCGTCGCGTGCGACAAACGTTTTATCGCACGCATGATCCGCAGGCTGTCGAAAGTGCCGTCATCCGTCCGCATCACGGCCGAAAGGTCGTCGATCACCACCACTTCGAAACCGCCGACGCGGACCATCTTGCTCACCCACGAGCACAGATCTTCGTCCACGCCGGGACGTCCGCGGTAAAACCTCTCGGCGAATTTGTACGGCTTCGGTTTGGCGCCGTCCGTCGTGTAACGCCGCTGAAACTGCACGTCGCTTAAGTTCAGATCGACGTACAGCACCCTCCGACGCTGTCGCCGCGGCATTACAAACCCGTCGATCGGCCGCCCGCGTGCCAGTGCCTCGGCAAGCTGCACCGCCAGGAGGCTCTTCCCGATGCCCGCCGCCCCGAACATCAACGCCACCTCGCCCGTCTGCCAAAACCCGTCAAACAACGCCGGCTGCGGCCGCCTGCCCATCGCCTCCAGCATCACGTCGTTCGCCTTTCGCGGCATCTCAAATGCCGCCTCCTCCGTCCCGTTCGCGCTGTCGATCTGTTCCACGTTCTCCATAAAATACCTTGACAATTCCAACGAATGTTCGCACAATTGAATTGTCTGTTATATGATACATCGTATCACAGATGCAACACCTGTCAAATAGTTTTTTTAAAAAAGGCGATTTCGAGGTGCTCTTTGACAATAAACGTAATGCTGACAACGGTTTGCATGTCCCACCAGCCCGCGGGACAAGCGTGGGACAAACGCGGGACAGATCGAGGCCGGGACTTGTACTGGACCTACGTCGCACAGCGGTTTGCACGAATAGGGCCTCGCTCATAGATGAACGAAGCCGTTTTTGTTGGACAAGAATTCGGAGATTACTTACCGGGTTCGAGCGGATCGCCGGTGTGATGCTCGTCGATCTGAAATCGCAGAAATTCATAGATCGCGGCGAGTGCGTCGGGGTTCTTCGTCTTTATCCGCACGCGGGCTCCGTTCGGCGTCTCTTCGTAGGAATACGCAATGTCGGCTCTGAGCTTGTCCATCGTCGGAACGCCGTCCGGGACTTTGCCGTGAACGGCGAACGGGGTCGTAAAAATGCCGTCGGCGAACTGCTTGGCGATCTCGGTCAGGTGCCGCCGTATCGCGTCGCGATTTACTGAGTCGTTCGGGTCGTTCGCCTCGACCTGTATGGCTCCGCCGTCCGCCATCAGCAGGAAATGATGCGTCGTCGCCGTTTGCGAGAAACCCATCGCCTTTTCGCCGTTTTTCATGACCATCTGGTCGTGGTTCATATTCGACATGCCCGTACCGGCCTTGGCGGCGTCCTTTTTCATCATCGGGCATTCGGACATGCTCATGGCGGAACCGGAATTATCCTTCTTCATCATCGGACAATCCGGCATGTCATTTGATGACTTCGGTTCCGTGTTGCTTTGGGCGAGGGATCCGGCCGCTGTCAAAAGGACGGCGCCGATCACTATCAATAAATTCGTTATGTTTAGTTTCATTTCTGTGACTTCCTTTTTCTTGACATTTGGGACAGAGGTAATTTCGCGCTTCCGTTCTTCGTCGACCTTGTTTCGAGGGACATGCCGTGAAGCAAACCCGCCGGTTCGTCCATGGGCGTTTCGGCAAGGAGTCTGTCCCACTCGGCAACGAGCCCGGCGAGTTCGTCCTTCATTGCGGTCAACGCCTTTAGCTGTTCCTCGACGTCCAACAACTTGGCACCGGCGAGTTCCCTTACCTGCCGGCAAGGAGCGCCGCCATTGTCACGTTCTCTCAGGATCGCGGCCAATTGGTCCAGCGTAAAACCGACAGATAATGCTCGCCGCACCAGCAAAACCCTTTCGAGAGAGCCTTCGGGATAACGACGATAACCGTTGGCCGTCCGGCTCGGGCGTGGAAGCACGCCTTTTCGCTCGTAATGCCGCAGCGTATCCGTGCTTACACCGACCGCCGAAGCCAATTCTCCCGCCAGCCACGAGGTTCGGATCGCGAAATTATCACTCATCACAAAAGATTCTAAACTATGGAATCGATTCCAGTGTCAAGCAGAAAATCAGCGTTTGTCAAAATGTTTGGGCATATTTCCGCCTTTCTCTTTGCCGTCACCGGCAAATGCGCGTATCGTTGTCGGAAAACCGAGTAAAGGAGCGTGAAATGAACCTAGCTGTCAAGATCAGTCTATTGTCCTCAGGGCTTTTCCTATTGGTAGGAATGCTCATCGGGATCGTAAAACATCAGCGGATGCTGAGCAGTTCCGACCACACGGCTCCGGCATATATCGATATCGCCCATCGTGCGGCGTTCCTTTACAGTTTCGCGATGCTCGTCATCGCCAAACTGCTGGAATTCAGCCCGTATTCCGAACGTGTTCAGCTCGGAGCGATGGGCCTGGTGCTCCTTTTCCTGTCGGTCACGATCGTCGGATACTTTACTCACGGAATGAAGAACAAGACCGACAATCTGTTTCGCGAGCGCAATTTCTCGACCACCTGGTATGTTTACTTGTTGACTGTCGGCGAGATCGGCGGCCTCTCGGTCATCGTTTGGGGCTTTATATCGTCGCAGTTCCTCGGATCTAAATAGCGGGGAGGGTTACTTAAGATACTTTTTGAAAAAATCGAGCGTCCGCTGCCAAGCGAGTTTGGCCGCTTCGGCGTCGTACCGGGGTGTCGTGTCGTTGTGAAAGCCGTGCTGTTTTCCTTCGTACATGAAGATCTCGTACTTCTTCTTGTTCGCCTTGAGAGCGGCTTCGTACGCGGGAATGCCGGCGTCGATGCCCTTGTCCTCACCGGCATAGTGGAGCATCAGCGGAGCCGAGATCTTCGGAACATCGTCGGCACCCGGCTGACGGCCGTAAAAGGCGACGCCGGCGTCGAGTTCTTTCCCGAGGCGGACGGCGAGCTGGTTGACGATCCCTCCGCCGAAACAGAATCCGACGGCTCCGAGCTTGCCTTTGCTGTCAGGACGGGCCTTCAACCACTTGGCAGCGGCAACGAAATCCTCGGTCATCTTCTTGCCGTCGACCGTGCGAAACAGGGCGGCGCCCTTCTCATCGGTGCCGGGATAACCGCCGACCGAGGTCAAACCGTCCGGAGCGTACGCCAGGTAACCGGCCTTTGCGAGGCGGCGGGCGACGTCCTCGATGTATGGATTGAGGCCGCGATTTTCGTGAATGACGAGCACCGCCGGAAATTTCTTGCCCTTGGCGGGACGAGCGAGGTAGCCCTTGATCGAGCCGTTTCCGTCCGGCGATTGCACGGTCTCGTAGCCGACCTTCAGGTCCTTGTCAGCCGGATCGACCGTTTGCGCCCAAGCGTAGTTCGGCGTCAGGCTCTCGAAGATCGCCGCGACCGTCAAACCGCCGACCGCAAACTTCGCCGCTCCCGTCAGGAACGAACGCCGGTCAATGTCGCCGTGCTGATATTCGTGAAAAAGGTCCAACAACTCTTGCGGATATTCGTCTGCCGTTTTGCGTTCCATACTTCCTCCGTTTTTTTAAAAAGCATACGTGACTTGGCTGCAGTGTTCAATATGGAACGGGAAAGTTCACCGAAACTTGTCTTGGCGAAAACAAATTTCTACTTCGTCTCGTATGAAACCGGGCCATTCACTTATTTTTCTTCTCGCATGTGATATGTTTGGCTTTTCGAGTTCCAGATCCTGGAAGATGGTTGATATTCGCATTCCTAAAATCGAGGTTGATTTCCAAATGAAGATGAATTTGCGCATTCCTTTTTTTGTTGTTTTCCTGGTGTTCACGGTGTTCGCCTCAGCGTCTTACGCTCAAACAAATAACGACCTTTTCGCCGGCCTTCGCTGGCGTAATATCGGCCCGTTTCACGGCGGGCGCATCTCGGCGGTGACCGGAGCTATCGGCCAGCCGGGCGTTTACTACGTCGGGGCCCCGGAGGGCGGCGTCTGGAAAACCACGAGCGCCGGCGTGACATGGTTCCCGATCTTCGACCAGTTCCAAAACGTCGACAGCATCGGCGCGGTTCAGGTCGCACCATCCGACCCGAACATTGTCTACGTCGGCACCGGAGACTCGGTAGCCGGTTCGAGCGGCGACGGAATGTATAAGTCGACCGACGCCGGCAAGACCTGGACTCACATCGGCCTCGAGGAAACGACGAAGATAAACAAAATGGTCGTCGACCCGAAAGATCCGAACATCGTTATCGTTTCTACGCAGGGCGACGCCAAGCATACCGGCCAGGGCATATATCGCACGACGGACGGCGGCAAGACCTGGGAAAACACCCTTCGGCCCGAGAACGCCAACGGCACTCGCGACGTCGAGTTTGCATTCGATGTGCCCGGTGTAGTGTTCGCTACGTCGCAGGGCGGAGGCGGTTTTGGTTTTGGCGGTGGTGCACCGCAGGGCCCGAACGGAACTGCACTCTACAAATCGACCGACGAAGGCAAAACGTGGAGCAAGGTCACGACTCTGCCGCCGTACTTTGGCCGCATCAGCGTCGCGGTCGCGATGCACACCAATGGCCAACGTGTTTATGTCATTGGCAATCCGCCTGAGGGAAAGCCGTCCGGCCTTTATCGCTCGGACGATCAGGGAGCGACCTGGCAGCACATGGCGATCGGTGATTCGCGTGTCGGCAACGGGCAGGGGAATTACAGCTCAGGTGTTTGGGTGGACTCGCAGGACCCGGACATTCTCTACACGATCAGCACGTACGTCTCAAAATCGACCGACGGCGGTAAAACCTTCAATGTTTATAAGGGTGCTCCCGGCGGCGAAGATCCTCAAGTTGGCTGGATCGATCCGACCAACGGCCATCGGATACTGCTCGGATTTGACCAGGGCCCGGCGGTCACGCTCGACAACGGCGTAACCTGGAGCGGTTATTATCAAATACCGATCGCTCAGCTCTATAAGGTCTCTACCGACACACGATATCCATATTGGGTGCTCGGATCGCAGCAGGACACGGGAGCCGTAATGACCCGCAGCCGCGGCGACCTCGGGCAGATCACCAGCCTCGATTGGTACCCGCTGCAGTCGTCTGAATTCGGAACCGCCGTGCCCGACCCGCTCAAGCCTACGACCGTTTATGGCGTCGGTTACGGCCTCGGCCAGGGCAACGGCATGACGAAGATCGATATCGAGACCGGTCAGTGGGGCAACGTCGCTCCGAACTTTGGCACCGACCGCAACCTTTACGTTGAAGGCCGCGATCTCTGGAAACGCTTCGATACCGCGTTCGATCCAAAGGCGCTTTACGCCGGTTACAATTGCCTGCTCGTCACGCGTGACGGCGCCGAGACGTGGAAACCGTTCAGCCCCGATCTCACAACGCCAAAAGATCAGCCGCTTGTCCCCTGCGGCGTAGTGCCCGAGACGGCTCCGGCCGCGGCCCCGGGCGGCGGACGGCCCGCTCCTCGCGGATCGATCTCGGATTTCGCTCTCTCGACCGTGAAAAAAGGCGTCGTCTGGACGGGAAGCAACACCGGACAGATCTACAATACGATGGACGGCGGTAAGACGTGGAACAACGTAACGAATTTCACCGACCTGCCGGCGAACTCGAATTTCGTCACTGTCGAGGCAGGTCATAGCGACGTAAACACCGCGTACGTGGTCGCGAACATCGGCTTCGGCCGCGGCGGCCCGACCGAAGACCAGCACCTCGTCTATCGCACGCACGACGGCGGCAAAACCTGGACCAAGATCGTCAACGGCCTGCCCGTAGACGAACGCACCGGCAGCCAGGTGCACGTCATACGCGAGGATCCCAAGCAGAAAGGCCTGCTCTTCGCCGGCACCGAAACGACCGTTTACGTCTCGTTCGACGACGGCGACCATTGGCAGTCGCTGCGGCAGAACCTGCCGAGTACGTCGATCCGCGACATGGTCTTTCACACAAATGACAACATGAACGACCTCGTCATCTGTACGTACGGGCGCGGATTTTGGGTGCTCGACGACATGAGCCCTCTGCGTGAGGTCGCCGCCAAGGCTCAAGCCATAGCGTCGGCCCCGGCGTATCTCTTCAAACCCGGCGATGCGATCCGTTCGCGCGAGAATGGTAATTGGGACCAACCGATGAATCCCGAGATACCGCACGCGCAAAATCCACCGTTCGGTGCTCTGATCTACTACCACCTCAGCAAGAAACCGGCCGGTGAGATAAGATTGGAGGTCTTTGACTCGGCGAACAAGCGAATCCGGACGATCACCAGCACTCTGCCACCGATGTACGAGAAGCCGCCGTATCCCGATTACTGGCTGATGTCGTCGGAGGATCGTGCTCTTTCGACCAATGTTGGTACCAATCGCGTCAACTGGAACCTCCGTTACGACGATCCGCCGGCATACAATCCTGACATCAACAACCAGATGAATGCCGCTCCGAATCAGGTCACGCCGGCACCGCACGGGCCGCTCGTTTTGCCCGGCACATACACGCTCAAACTGATCGTGGACGGCAAGACCTATACGCAAACGGTGGTGGTACACAACGACCCGCGAATCGGTGAGGGTCCTGCGATCATGTCCGCTTTGACCGCACAGAATAAACTCGCATTGATGGCGTGGGAAGGAATGAAGGAAAGCTACGACGGCAACGAAGAAGTCACGGCCGTTCGCGAACAGCTTGCGAAGGTCACGGCGGGTTCGCCTCCGGCGGATGTCGCAACGGCAGCGGCTGCGCTCGAAACCAAGCTTGCGACCTTCGGCGGCGCGATCCAACGCGGCGGACGTGGATTCGGATTCGGCGGGCCGGCGCGCACGCCGGGCAGCGTTCTGTCGTTCAGTCTGATCAACGGAACGTTCAACACCGTACTCGGCCCGATCTCACAGAACGGCATCGACATGCCGCCGACCAAGGCGGCGATCGATACCTGGGAATCCGGCTGCAAGGAGTACACCTTGACCGCGAATGCGTGGAACGCCGCGCTTGCCGCCGACCTCGCGGACTTTAACAAGCTACTTGCAAAGAACAGCCTTACGCCTTTGCGGTTGCCATCATCGGCCCTCAGCGTGCCGTCGTCCTGCACCTACGTCTGGCCGACCGCCGGACGAAAGTGAACCGGTGGACGTATGAAGTAGCGTCAATGATAGGTACAGTGATAAGGCGGGCTACGGCCCGCCTTTGTTTGGATGGAGTCTCACTTTTGTTCCGGGACCCAATTCCGTGTTCCGGTGGAACAAAATGCATGCAGAACGTTAACTATTGTCACATATGTGTCTGACAATAGACATCTTACAGCAGCCAACAACATGTTTCACTGGCGGAATATTTCGTCGGTCCTCTGATAAGATGCCAGGTTAATTGCCCTTTGGCTTATCGGCCTTTGCACGTTTGGCACTCCAGGCATCACCCTGGCCGCTGTCGCCGAATGTGACGTCGCCGCTGATCTCGTCGCCTTTGACCGAGCCGACGAAATACAGCGTCAGGTCGTTGCCATTATAGTTGACGGTGTAGGAAAACGTGATCTTATCGCCTTTGACGGTACCCGTGATCGGCAGGTCTCCGGAATCGCGTTTTGCAGTGCCGCTGAGCTTTTCGCCGTCAACGGTAAAAACGAGCTTGAAATTCCGCGTTCCGCCGGGCGTATTCATCGCCGCGTCCCATTCACCCGCGATCGACGTGGTCTGAGCCGAAGCCAAACCGGCACCGACGACCAGCAGTCCGAAGCCAAAGATTGTAAGCAATAATTTCTTTTTCATATGATCTCCTTTTATCCGACATAATAACCGCTAACATTGGGCAAACGCTACTCGCCGCAGGCCATTAACACCGGGGCTTTTGCCTTTGACCCTTCAAACGTCGATAATCGCCTCATTATGAAACGAATCTGTCCGGTTGTCGCTCTCCTCGTGATCTTCGTCGTAAACTCATTCGCCCAATGGACTCCGCGCGACCGTAACCTCAGCGTCGAGATGCTGTTTCCCGGCGGCAGATCCAGGGCGTTGATCCTCAGCTTCGACGACGGTTTTGCCGAGGACCGGCAACTCATCGGCCTGCTGAACAAATACAAGCTCAAAGGAACGTTTCACTTGAACACAGGTAAGTTCGGGACGCCCGGCTACATCACCGCTTCGGACGTCGCGACGGTCTACCAGGGCCACGAGGTTTCCTGCCACGGTTACAACCACATCGGGCTCAAAGGGCTCTCGGACACCGACCTGATTTATGAGATCGGCGAGAACCGCCGTGAACTCGAGCAATTATCCGGTAAGGTTGTCCGCGGGATGGCGTACCCCTTCGGCAGCTATGATGAGCGCTCGCTCGCGACGCTTCGCGGTCTCGGCATCGAGTACGCCCGTACGGTGAACGACACGTACGCATTCGGCCTACCGTCAAACTTTCTCCTCTGGAACCCAAGCGCGCACATGTTCGGGCAGATCGACTACAACGGAAATACCGACGTACTCGACATGACAGAGTACGCCAAATTCACAAAGCTGACCGACGATTTTCTCGCATCGAAAGGCCTCGCACTCTACTATGTCTGGGGCCATAGCTGGGAATATAAGAAGAAATGGACGTACGTCGAGGATTTTCTGAAACGTGTTTCAAACCGGGACGACATCGTAAATCTTACAAACATCGAAATGGTCGATTACCTCAACGCATACAATGATCTCAGGATCTCGGCGGATAAAACCACGCTTTATAACCCGAGTGCCGTCGACGTATTTATCAGGATCACAAACCTTAACGCCGGTGCCGAACCGCGATCAACCGTCCTCGAAATAAAACCAGGTGCAACTCAAAAGCTGTCAGATCACTGACTAGATCTACATATTCCCGGATTCGTTGCTTTCCGCCGGAACAAGTGATATTGTCCGCTCGGAGATACGGAATAGAGAACATCACCGAGATACAATGCCAGTGGGACCATTGCGACGCACTGGCGGCGATGCATGTGCGTTTTGGTTTTCGGCTGTTTCCGGGCGTTGACGGGCCATGCGGCCGGGCTATCACGCCGATGGAGGACCATTACGACCTCTGCGAAGCTCACGCCCGGGAATCCCTTGAACACTACGAGGACGTTCTGGTCTGCAAACTTGGGGAGTGCCCTATTCACTGCGGCGGCTGAAACGATAAGGCCGCAAACGACAAGTTAGAGCGCAAATCATTCAATTTGCGGACTACTCGCAGTTCACGGCCAAAGTTTTCGTTGATTCCCTACTTGTGGCGGTACGTGATGCGGCCCTTAGTAAGATCGTACGGCGACAACTCTATATCAACGCGGTCGCCCATCAGGATACGGATGCGGTTTCTACGCATACGGCCTGAGATCGTCGCCAATACCATGTGATCGGTATCGTTCAGCTGAACCTTAAAAAATGCGTTCGGCTGTTTATCTACAACGACTCCAGCCATTTCGATCAATTCTTCTTTCATCCCGTATATTTTACAACAATTTACTCGAATCAGCTAAACGTGAGCTGCTGTTCTTTACTAGCGGCGGCGGCATAAGTAAGATAATTTGAATGAACGAACCCGAATTGATGACCGAGGCCGACATCCACGCCTTTGGAGTCGAAATAGTCTACAAGCAACTCCAGGAAGCTGACTGGATAGTCGAATCTGCCGACGTCTATGCCGACCGCACCACCCATCCGCAGATAGTCGCTCATAAGGACAGTGAGATCGGATTCTTTGTCGTGCGAACCGATATTTACCCTGCCCGCGGCCGTATCGAGGGTGAAGACGTTTTTCAGACGCTCGTCCGTCACGCTAATGCCCACGGCGCGAATTGCTATTTCGCCAGCGTCAGCATTGCCAATTCCGAGGGCAAAACCGAAGAAGAAATGGCCGTACCGGTAAGGGGTGTCGCCTACCACGTTGCTTTCGACGGCTTGGTAAAAATGGCCCTCCCTGAGGAATCCGCTTCATGAACACCACTCGTCTCGAAGCGTTTTCCGACGCCGTCATCGCGATCGTAATGACGATAATGGTGCTCGAACTCAAGGTGCCTCACGGAACCGACCTCGCATCGCTGCGACCCGTTTTGCCTACCTTCCTCGGATATTTGCTGAGCTTCGTGTATCTCGGGATCTACTGGAATAACCACCATCACATGCTGCACGCGACGCGCAAAGTGAACGGCGGTATTCTGTGGGCAAATCTTAATCTTCTTTTTTGGCTCTCGCTTTTCCCGTTCGCTACCGCGTGGGTCGGGGAAAATCATATAGAATCGACGCCGGTTGCCATTTACGGTTGCGTTTTGCTGATGGCAGCGATCTCGTATACGATCCTGCAAACCGCGATCGTCAAACACGATTCCCACGCCAACGCCCTGCTTGCCGACGCGATCGGCTCCGACCTTAAGGGAAAGGTCTCACTGGCATTCTACGCAGCGTCAATACCGATCGCATTTCTGAGCTCCTGGATCTCGATCGGATTATTCGTCCTGGTCGCGCTGATCTGGCTGATCCCCGATCCGCGGATCGAAAAGAAACTCAGCGAGTGACCATAACGGACCGGCCCTTCAGAACCGATCCTTGTGCCAAAGTCAACGGGGGGCCCGGCTATTCAGCCGACGAGCCCTTACCCATGAACATCCTGTAAAGCAGCAGGAGAATGATCGCACCGAGAATGGACATTATCCATCCGGCCGTATAGTTCGAGCTTGTGAACGGTATCAGGCGATGAAGGATCGTTCCGACGAACGCACCTGCAATTCCAAGTATTGCTGTCATAAGCCAGCCCATCGCTCCCGGAGGAAAATTCTCTTTTCCCGGAAGGATCAGTCTCGCGATCATTCCAACGATAAGGCCAGCAATTAGTTGATAGATAATTCCAAACATAGTTTTCTCCTTAAACTGACATTGACCGAATTTTCCGAATGCCTAATTAGTACTACAGTTCAGTTCTTACAACAAACGAGTCATCATAATCTCAAATACGCCGCAACGCACACCAATGTTCCTAGTAAGGTCTCGTAACCGGCTGGGGAGATAGGCGAATACCGTCGAACTCGGCAGTGATCGCATCCGCCGTGTTGCATCCGACGACGCCCGCCAGTACCGTGTCGCCGTAATCTGTTGAGACATCCTCGATCAACCGCCATTCACTGTTCTCGTCCTCACGCCAGAACGCCGAGAAAACGTTCAGCCGTCGCGTGAACTTAAGATCCACCTCTGTTGAGATCGTCGGAGTGTCGATCGGCGAAGCAAGCGACGCGTAATCGGGTCCCTTTCGAACGTCAAGGCGAATCCCGCTGCCTCCGCCATCGACGCCGCCGAAAGCGCGTTCGAGCCGAATGTAATTATCTCCGTCTAGGTATATCAGCAAACCGGCGCCCTGATAATCCTGTCGCGGATCGAATTTTATGTGTGCCTCGATCTGAAAATCGCCGTCCACGGCTTTCACGAGCCTCGGCGCCGAGGTGTTTTTTTCATAGAGGTCCTTTCCGGTCGGGATCGTCACCTTTAGGGTCGCGTCCTTGAATTGGTGCGGCGACGGTGCGACTTGGCTGTCGGGGTCGAGCCACTGCCACCCTTCAGGGACATTGCCCCCGGTAAATCGAACATTTTGAGCCTTTTCTACCTTGGCCCCTTTCGGCATCGTTTCATTTGGCGCCGGTGAAACGGCAGGTGACGGCTTGGCAGGTTCGACCATTCTAGGCGTAGCCGGTCTTTTTACGTTATTCGTGTTCGTGCCGCTCGGAGCGGAACCGCAACCCGCCGACATCGCTGCAACAATACCGACAATGATCAACCTTTTCATAGAATTACGCCGATGCTTCGTTCACGCCTGCCGGATCCATTTTAGGACCTCGGGAATGGTCGCCCGCTTGCCGTACATCAGCATCCCGACACGGTAAACACGGCTCGCCAGCCAAACGACGAACGCTATCGCGAGAACGTTGGTGCCGATGGAAAGAGCGATCTGCCAAAAAGGCGGCGTCTCGGCAAGGATCCGTACCGGCATCGTGATCGGAGCGAAGAACGGTGCGATCGACGCCCAAAATGAAAGCGTCGAGTTGGGATCGCGGATCACCGCAAAGCTCAGATAGAAGCCCGTCAAAAGTATCATGATAGGCGGGAACGCGAATTGCCCGCCTTCCTGAACGGTCGTCACCATCGATCCGATAAGTGCAAAGATCGACGCGTATAAGAAGTACCCGAGCAGAAAGAAAAGCAGAAAATACAGGACCATCAGCGGTGTGATGTGGGGCAAGCCGACGAGCAGCGGCGAGAGGTCGGCTTGTACCGCGACGAAAGCCACGATCACAGAGAGTGACACGACCCAAATCCCCAACTGCGTCAGTCCGGCAAGCCCGACGCCCACCAATTTACCGAGCATCAGCTCGAACGGCCGTGCCGACGAGAAAAGGATCTCGGCAATACGTGTTTCCTTTTCTTCGACGACCGCTCCCAGAATTATCTGACCGTAGATGGTCAACGTCAGGTAGATCATCAATCCGACGACAAATGAGGCCGCGAGCAATGCCCCGCTGTCCTTCTCCCGGCCCTTTTCGTCGATCGATTTGGAGTCAAGATCGACGTCCTTCATGAGGTTCCTGACCGCCTTCTCGTCGATGTTCGCATCCGCCAACCGCTGCGAGCGGACGGCCTGGTTCAGAGCATCCTTTAGTTGGTCGCCGGCAACAAAATCACCTGCTTTTCGCGACAGAAATTCGAATTTCGCGTCCGGGGCCTCGAAGTTCACCGGAATGAGCAAATATGCATCGATCTCCTTCGCGACCGCCTTTTCAGTCAGTTCTTTGCGGATCTGGTCAGGCGTCTTGCCGGCCGCAGAATAGTCGACAAAAATGAATTCCTCGGCGGCCGAACGGGCACCGTCCTTTATGCGGTCGGTCTGCGAGGAATGGAGATTCACCGGCAGCGTTTTGACCGTCTCTGAGTTCTTTTCTGCGACCGCTTCGGTCGATAGATTCGATCTCAGCCGCGGGGCGATCTTGTTCGACGGGTCAACGATCACGATCCGTGTGGGCTCGCCCTTGATCGAGAATATCAGTGCCGGCACGAACGCGAAGCACAGCCCGAGCACCGGAAACAGGAGCGTTCCGAGAAGAAACGCCCACCTTAGGACTATCTTCTTGTATTCGTGTTTTACGACCGCGAAAAATTTCTTCATAACGTTCAGCCTTCAACGGCGTCGATGAAAATGTCGTTCAGGCTCGGCTCGATCTGCTCGAATTTCGAAACCGATGCCCCAGCATCGATCAGCGAGCGAAGCAGGACCTGCGGGTCGACGCCATCGCCGAGGAGTATCTGCTTTTCATCGGCGTGTTCGGTGATCTTCTCAATATAGTTGTTATCATCCAGGACCTCTTCGCCGCCGACCGCGCGCAGCGAGATCAGATTCTTGCGGTAGCTGGACTTGACCTCGCGAAGACTGCCGCCGATGACTTTTTTCGATCTGTTTATCAACAGAATGTCGTGGCAGAGACGCTCGGCTGTTTCCATCAAGTGCGTCGAAAAGATCACGGTCTTTTCCTTGGTCTTAAATTCGGCGAGCACATCGATCATGAACTCGACATTCACCGGATCGAGACCCGAGAAAGGTTCATCGAGGATGAGCAGGTCGGGGTCGTGCAGCACGGTCGAGATGAACTGGATCTTCTGCTGCATACCTTTTGAAAGATCGGTCGTCTTCTTCGTTTTCCATTCAGCGAGGCCCATTCTCTCGAGCCACTTGTCGATGCGGCGGTCGGCCTCAGCACCGGCGATGTCTTTCAGTGCCGCGAAGTAACGCAATTGGTCGACGACCTTCATTTTCTTATAAAGGCCGCGTTCCTCGGGCAGATATCCGACGCGATCCTGCATCCTTGCCGACATCCGCTGGCCGAAAAGCTCGATGCTGCCCTCGTCCGGGGCAGTGATCCCGACGATCATGCGGATCGTGGTCGTTTTGCCGGCACCGTTCGGCCCGAGAAATCCGAACACGCGCCCAGCCCGGACGTCGAAGCTCAGATCGTCAACCGCCGTAAATTCGCCAAAGCGTTTGGTCACGTTCTCGACCCGCAGGGTCACGTCATTTGTACTCATACGATTCTCTAAAAGATACCATACGAACAGGGCATCGCGGAGTTCGATAAACCGTCGACAGACTGGTCGATCCGGTCGTCGCACGTTTGTGTTCGAGATCGCCCAAATGTTGAACGTTGTTGAATTTTTGTCCCACGAGCACTTAAAGTGGGACAAAAGGTGGGACAGGCTAACCTATTGATAATACTGACACTACTCCAGTTTGTCCCACTGTCCCACGATTTTGTAATTTCACGTTTTTCATCACTGAACGGATGAGATCGTCGGCATGATCAGCTCGCAGAACAGTGCCCGAGATCGTAAATTTCAAAGATCATGACGTAGTTCGATAATATCATAATGTTGCATACACTGCTACATATTTTATCGATGCAACACCGCTCGACCGACGGTTGCCGGTCATAGGGTGCGAACTGCTGACTCGACGACGCGGGTGATGGCAGCAGGCTCTGCATTTGGGTCAAGATCCAATGGACTGCCGATCGTGATCTTGATGGCCCCAGCCGGTGCGTAGCCGCGTTGGCCGCTGGATTTGAGTTCCCATAGGCCAGTTATCTTAACGGGCACGACAGGAGCTTCGAGTCCTGAGGCAAGGATGCCGATGCCGGCACGGAACGGCCTGATATTGCCGTCCGGTGTCAACTCACCTTCGGGGAATATGAGCACGCTAAAGCCACGGTCCATCGCTTCGCCGGCGAACTGGAAACTGCGGCGAAAACCGCTCCGACGCGGCAGCGGAAACGCGTTGAAGACACCGATGACGAGAAAATACTGGACAAAATAGCGCATCCGCGTAAAGAGACCTGTTCCCGCGGGCCGCTGCCGATATCCCATCAGCCGTTCGCCATCCATCGCGATCGCCAATCGCCGTCGGATGCGGCGCGGCAGAGCGGCCATTATCAATCCCGGATCGACCTCGGCGACGTGATTTGAGACAAAAAGGACCGGGCCATTTAGATCTCGAAGGTTCTCGGTCCCGGCGACCGTTGCTCGGCCCAGTATTCGAGTGACCGGCTGCAGCACCAGGAAATTGAACACTGAACGCACGACCGTCACGGGGAACCTCAGCGGCCATTTTGGATAAGCGAATTTGAGCGGTTTTGCCTCAACGGCGTCTCCGCGGACCGCTTTTTCAAGGTCGCCGACGGTGGCCGAAGCTGTAAATGCACTTTCGTCGAGATCGACCTGATAGCGGTCCTCGATCGCGCTGATTAACTCGACACGGGCGAGCGAATCCATGCCGAGGTCTTCGCTCAACCGCGATTCGGGGCCGGCGGTTTTTCCGCCGCCTTTTATTCCCGCAATTAGGGCGGCCAGCGGCGACGCGTGGGCTTTTTTCGCATGAGACCCGGATTGCCGGGAAATGTAGTCGGCGACCTCGTTCTTGCGAACCTTATGGGTGGACGTCCGCGGAAGATCGGCGTCCGGCCAGACGACCCAGCGGCGAATGCGTTGGAAATCGGCCAGCGAATTGTTTGCTCGCGAAACAACTTCCGCAGGGTCACTTCCCTTCCGCAGGATCAACGCGGCGGCCGGTTCGGGGCCGTTCTCGCCTTCGACGCCGACGACCGTGCAAGCGATGGTCTCAGGCTGGGCGTCGAGGGCCGCTTCGAGGTCGCCCGGATAGATATTGAGCCCGGCGGCGGTTACGATCACGTCTTTTTTTCGGCCCTTGAAAAAGAGCCGTCCGGTCTCATCCATCGAGCCGATATCACCCGTCGCAAGCCACTCGTCCCCGGGCCGATTATCGCTGCCCCAGAGACCGGGAGAGACGCTCTTGCCGCGAACTAGGATCTCACCGCCAACGCCAATTCGGACGTTCTCGCGGCCCGACAGTACCTCACCAAGCGAACCGGCGCGTGCCGAGAACGGATTATTGAGGCTGATCAACGCGGCCGTTTCGGTCATTCCGTAACCCTGAACGACGGCAAACCCGAGCCGACGCCAGAAGTCCTCGGTCGCGGTGTCAAGCCTCGCCCCACCCGTCACCATACTCAGGAACTTAAAGCCGAAGACCCGATGTACCCTGCGAAAATGCCACCATCTCGCGGGCCATGACCGCTCGACCGTCAGGTCCGCCAGAAATGCATTCAGTTCGCGGCTGATGTCGAGGTCGCGTTCAAGCTTATTCCTTAGAGTCTCCAAAACACGCGGCGGCGCACCGAGGACAGCCGCACGCTCGGTCCGGATCGTGTGAATGATGTCGGACGGACTCAAACGGTTTTGGAGGACGACCTCGGCACGCAGCAGCCGCGGGATAAAGATGCCGAGCATCTGCCCGAAAACATGACTCAGCGGCATCAGGCTGACGATCTTCAGCGGGCGGACGATGAACTCCCAGCGGATGTATTTGGCGATCTCGCGCTCGATCGGGGCAATGTTGGTGAGGATATTTTCGTGCGTAAGCTCGACGCCCTTCGGCTCGGCCGTCGTGCCCGAGGTGAAGACGATCTCGACAATATCCGACGGCTGGATGCTGTCGGCCCGCATCGGATCAGCGGAATGACTGGCGATCGTTTCAACCAGAGCCTCGAGCGGAATTGACGGAATGTCGAGGGGCGAAACATCGATGCCACGGCCGTAAAGTACCAACTTCGGTTCGGTTTGACGACAAACTCGTGCGGCGAAATCGGGCGAGCCGTGCTCGTCGAGCGGAACGGCGATCGCACCGCGCAGCAGTATGCCGTAGAATGCCGCAACCCACTCGGGGCAATTCTCAGCCCAGATCAACACGCGGTCGCCGCGGCCGATCCCGCGTGTTTCGAGCTCGCGGGCGAACCGGAACGCGGTGGCGGATAGTTCGCCGTATGTCCATCGGTGTTCGCGGAGTCGCGGCCGGTGCCTGAACGCGACGACGCGATCAAGCGACGAACTTTCGTAGAGGTAATCGAGCAGCGTTTCGTGCATATATGTCCGCCCACCCACGAACATTCACTGAATTAGGATGTCACTGTACTTCAGCGGAATCAAACGTCCGGGCGAGAGCGGCATTTAGAGAGGGCGGACGCTTGCCCGCGGGATGGTTATTCGTCATACTTCTCGACAAATCATGGAGATATTTGTTTACCGGAATGACTCCGATAGGGTCGAGGAAGGCTTCACGCGGGACGACCTGCCGGGCCTGCTTGCGGATCAGGGCAACGTTGTCTGGGTCGACCTCAAGGGCGAGACCGAGGAGGGAGCCGCTGAGGCAAAGGACGTGCTGCTCAATATCTTCAAATTCCACCCGTTGACGGTCGAAGATTGCCTCGAGACGCGTAATCAGCCGAAGGTCGAGGGTTTCGACAAATACTTGTATTTCATCGTGCACGGCATCAAACATGGGGAGACGCATCCCTCAAATTTCGTGACCAAGGAACTCGATGGCTATTTGGGGCCGAATTTTGTCGTCACGTTTCACGTGCTGCGGTTTCAGAGCATCAAGCGGGTGAAACAGCACGTGCGAAACAGCACCTTCATCTGCCAACGCGGAGCGGCGTATCTGCTGCACCATATCCTCGACGAACTTATCGATCTGTATATGCCGATCGTCGACGATTTTGACCATGAGATAAACTCGCTCGAGGAACGGGTGCTCGGTATGCGTCGGAGCAACAACGCGATCCTCGGCGAAATAATGGACCTCCGGCGAAGCGTCGCACGGCTAAAACGAATATCTTCGCGGCAGCTAGAGGTCCTCTACCGAATGTCGCACGGGGAATTTCCGGTGATACCGGCCGCGGTGATCCCATTTTTTCGCGACGTTCACGATCATTTGCTCAGGATCTCGGACCTGGCTGAGGGTTATCGCGACCTGGTGGGCAGCCTGTTTGACATTCATTTTGCGGTCGTCGGCAACCGCACCAATGACGTGATGAAAACGCTCGCCGTGCTCTCGGCGATCTTGCTGCCGCTGTCGCTGATCGCAGGCATTTATGGGATGAATTTCAAGAATATGCCGGAGCTGGAGAGCGAGCACGGTTACTATTACACGATCGCGCTAATGATCGTGATCACGGTCGCCTTGTTGTTCTATTTTTGGCGGAGAGGATGGATCTTTCAGAGCGAACCTGAGATCGACACGAATCTCGTAACCCACGAAGAAAGCGATCACGAAAACATCTGATCGAGCAGCTTCTGGACCTGCAGGTCGCCGAGGCCGTAAACACCGGCACGACGGCTAAACTCGGGAAATATCTCGCCTAGATCAGTGTCGGCACCGGCACCGAGCTCGGCCAGGATCTCTGCCGGACGCGAATCTCTGACAACGGCCGCTTGAACGACCTCACCGAGATACGGGAACGCAGGTGCGGCCGTTTCTGATAGTTCCGCAAGTTTGGTGTTGTCGCCGGAGCGGAAGGCGTTCCAGAGTGCGGCACCGAGCGAAATGTCCTCGCGGGCGAGTTCGACACGGGAGTTGAAACACAGTTTGAGATCCGCAGCATCAAGCTTTCCGAAGCCAAGCCAGCGGTCATCTTCTGACAACACTGCCGGATGGACACGAAATACCTTCGCCTCGTTTTGATCCAACAGCCACAGGCAAAACCACAGGTTCACACTGCAGAAGAGCTCGTATTCGAACCAGAGAGTGACCTCGTCATCATCGTCCATATCGAGCAGCCGCCCGAGTTCGTCGGCAACGGTCTCATGATAGACGATCTCGTCTTCGCCATACTCGGTATGAACAAAACGGGCACGCTGGTCCCAGAATTCGGGCAGCGATTCCGCTGATAAATCTCCCGCGATGAGCGCCTCGCGGCAGACGATGACACGGCCTTCGATGTCAGTCTTTTTGAATTCCTCAACCAGCGAGTCGCCGGGCAGAACGTGATACTCCATATAGTCAGAACCGCCTGCGGTAGCGGGCGGTTGAACTCAAATTATTTAGTCGAAAAATGTTGAATACAACCGATCCAAAACCACCCGCTACCGCAGGTGGTACCGACAGGCAAGTCGCCGGGCAGAACGTGATACTTCATATCGCGGTGTAAATTGCGTAACCGACGGCGAGGCAGACCCCGGCGTAAACGCCGGCCAGAATGTCGTCGGCACAGACGCCTATGCCGCCGGGCAATATCTGCAATGCGTCAATCGGGTACGGCTTCCATATATCGAAAAGCCTGAACAGCAGGAAACCGGCCAGAACGAACGGCCAAGCGATCCCGAACGGCACAAAACACAACGTAATAAGCTGGCCAATTACCTCGTCCACAACGGCTTCGGATGGATCCTCGTCCCCGAGAATGGGTATCGAACGGCCGGCTGCCCAAATTCCGATCAGGCAAAATACGACAAAGAGAATACCGTTCTCGGCCCAGACTATTGAGGACGCTTGCTCAGCCCGGAATCCGTGCTGGAGCAAATAACTACCCTCCGCACCGTCGAGCCAGCCGACCGCGAGATACAATATTACACCGACCATTGAGCCCCATGTTCCCGGAGCGATCGGCCCATAGCCGACTCCCCACGTCGTCATCGCAAGCGCAACGTAATCGACGATGCCGCTAGGTTTTCGTTTCTCGACGGTTTGCTTCATATAAAGTTCGGAGAGAACCACCTCGTCAGCGGAACCCGCTGCCACCCCTCCTTCGCAAGGAGGGGAGCTCTTTAGAACTCAATTCCCTGCTGAGCAAAAATGCCGGAGTGGAACGGGTGCTTGATCTCCTTCATCTCGGTGACGAGGTCGGCTGCGTCGATGACCTTGGCTAGGGCGTTGTCGACGTTGCGGCCGGTCAGGATCAGGTGCAGATGCGGTTGGCCCTTTCGAACTTCGGCGATCTCGGCGAGTACCGCGTCGATGTCAAGAAAACCGTAGCTCAGCACGTACAACAGCTCGTCAAAAACGAGCACATCGTAGTCGCCGTTCCGCATCTTTTCAACGCAAAGAGCCCACGTTTCCTCGCTCGTCTTAATATCCTGCGATTTGTCGTTGGTGTCCCAGGTAAAGCCGTCGCCCATGGTGTGGACCTCGATCCCGAGTTTTTCGAACGATTCATGCTCGCCGTAGCGATCGGTCCGGGACTTCATGAACTGGATCATGCAGCAGTGCATCCCGCGTCCGGCGGCACGCACCAAAACGCCGATCGCCGCGGTGGTTTTGCCTTTGCCGTCGCCGGTGTTGAGCATCAGCAGGCCTTTGGTATTTTCGCGATAATCTCCGCGACGCCACTTGTAGCGTTTTTCTTTGGTTTCGGGCATTGAAAAAAATTATGGCAGTAGACGCTTACGGCAGGCAAATCGCCTCCTTCGCTAATTCTACTGCCAGATCGTCAAATCTACGTTCGCCGGCCCAGCTTTCAGGACGACGAACCATTCCGTTCGTAACCGTTATCCGATCTCTCGATCGCGATCAGCACCGAGTCGACAAGTTTGCCCTCGCACTCGTCCCAGTTGCCCTCGATCCTCAGCCCGGCCGCATTCTTGTGGCCGCCGCCGCCGAATTGTTCCGCAACCTTTGCTACATTGATATCACCTTTCGAGCGAAGGCTGACGCGGTAACTGTCAGGCCCAACCTCACGCATATAAACGGTTGCGATGACGTCCCTCGCGGCGAGCGGGATATTCACAAAGCCGTTATTGTCGCCGTCGACCGCGTCGGCCTCTTCTTTCATCGCGAGCGTCTGCCGCAGCGAAGCGACACGTCCGGTTGGGTCGCGCTTGACCGTTCCGAGCACCTGCCGCATCAGTTCGATCCGGGACCACGGATAATTGTTGTACACGACCTCGCTGATCTTCGCCGGCCGTGCACCGGCCTTGATCAGTTCGGATGCGACCTTCAGAGTCCTATCGGAAGTATTTGGAAAGTGGAACGAACCGGTGTCCGTAACGAGCGCCATATAGACGCATTCGGCGATCTCCTTGGTGATGCGGCCGCCGATCGCCTTACACAGGTTGTAGATCATCTCGCCGACGGCCGATGCGGTCGAATCGATCCAGTTGATCGTCCCGAAATGCTCGCTGGTCGCGTGATGGTCGATGTTTACGGTGAATTCGTCTTCAAGTCCGGCGATCCCCGGGCGGGAAATATCGGAACATTCGATCACAAAGATCGCGTCGTAGCCTTTTTCGATCTGCTTGACGTCGCGGATGGATTCGGCTCCCGGCAGGGTGCGATACGAGATCGGGACATCGCCATGAACGACCACTTCGGCCTCTTTTCCCAGCGACTTCAGCAGCCACATGAGGCCCAACGAAGATCCAACACCGTCGCCGTCCGGCTTGATGTGAGTTGTTATCGCGAAGCGACTCTTAGTTTCAATTAACTCTACTACTTGGCTTAACACTCTTTCGTATCAAAAAGCGGTCGGTAAAAAGCCGGCGTGGAATGAAAGGAACCCCTTTCGGGCCCTCTCATTACCTCGATGTCGCCTGATCACTTTTCACTAGTAACTTCTTCGTTCCTTTCCTGAAATTCCCCTTTTCCTACCAGCTCCTCGAGGATCGTGCTCACGCGTGAGGCGTTTTCCTCGGCTGTATCACGCACAAAGTGCAAATGCGGAGCATGACGAACATCCAGATTCATGGCGACCTGCTGCCGAACAAAAGTCGACGCATGACGAAGCGTTTTCAGTGCCTCGTTAACCTCGGCGTCCGTTCCCTGAATGAAAACGTATACCTTGGCATCGCGAAGGTCGTTCGAAACCACCACTTCCGTGACGGTTGCCGATACGACCCGTGGATCATCCAGTTCAAACCCGACAACCTCAGCGATCTCCTCGCGTAAGGCCTCGGCAAATCTTTCCGGGCGTCGCATACTCTACAACTCGGTAGCGGCGATCCGCTCTATAATAAACGCCTCGATCTGGTCATCGATCTTAAGATCGTTGTAATTGACAAGGCTGATACCGCACTCGAAGCCGTTCTTGACCTCGTTGACGTCGTCCTTGAAACGTTTGAGCGTCGCGATATCGCCTTCCCAGACGACGACGCCGTCGCGGATGAGACGGGCCTTGGCCTGGCGACGAATTACGCCGTCGATGACACGGCATCCGGCGATGGTGCCGATCTTCGAAACCTTGAAGATCTCCTGGACCTGGGCCTTGCCGAGAATGACCTCTTTCTCGATCGCATCCAACATTCCGATCATCGCGGCCTTGATCTCTTCCTCGACCTTGTAAATGATCGAGTGGAGCCGAATGTCTACGTCTTCCTGTTTGGCGATATCGGCAACGCGTGCCTCAGGCCGGACGTTAAATCCAATGATCACGACCGCAGTCGAAGCATCGTCAGCCTGTGTTGCCGACGCGAGCAGCACATCGGATTCGGCAATGGCACCGACACCGGCACGAATGACGCGAACTTTGACCTTTTCGGTCGAAAGCTTTTCGAGCGTTCCCTTGAGGACCTCGACGGAACCCTGCACGTCAGCCTTGAGAATGACGAGAAGCTCCTTGATCTCGGCCTGACCGAGCGACTCGATGCCGCGTTTGGTGGTCTTGAGCAATGCCGCCTGGCGAGCATGCATCTGACGTTGACCGGCAATTGTCTGGGCACGGTCGATGTCGGATACCACCTGGAACGAATCACCGGCTTGCGGCACGCCCTGGAGGCCGAGTATTTCGACGGGTGTCGCGGGACCCGCCTCGGTCACCAATTCGCCGCGGTCGGAGAACATCGCCCGGACCTTTCCGTAGAACTGTCCGACGATGAACGGATCGCCGACGCGCATTGTTCCCTGCTGCACAAGTGCCGTCGCGACTGCTCCGCGTCCCTTATCGAGTTTCGCCTCAAGCACGACGCCGGACGCACGACGCGTCGGGCTGGCTTTCAGTGCCAAAATGTCGGCCTGGAGCAGGACTGTTTCGAGAAGTGTGTCGAGGTTTTCGCGTTTCTTGGCAGAAACCGGGACCATTTCGACGTCACCGCCCCAATCGGTCGGCTGCAGGCCAAGACCTGCCAAGCCTTGCTTGACCTTATCCGGATTTGCGTCCGGACGGTCGATCTTGTTGATGGCGACGATGATGGGTACGCCCGCTGCCTTTGAATGCTCAACGGCCTCGATGGTCTGGGGCATCACGCCGTCATCGGCGGCAACTACGAGAATGACGATGTCCGTCGCCTTGGCTCCGCGAGCACGCATCATCGTGAACGCTTCGTGACCGGGCGTATCGAGGAAAACAACGCGTCGCGGTGTCGTCGGATCGTCCGGATTCGGCACCATCACGCTGTATGCACCGATGTGCTGCGTGATACCGCCGGCTTCGCCTTCGGCAACATTTTCGGAGCGGATCGCGTCGAGAAGTGACGTTTTACCATGATCGACGTGGCCCATGACGGTAATGACCGGTGCCCTGGGTAGCTCGACGTCGTCAGCATCGGCGGCGATCAACTCCTCAAACTCCTGCTCGATGACCATTTCTTCGAATGGCACAAAGCTGAGGTCAAATCCGTAATCCATCGCCATCTCGATCGCCATTGTCTCGCCGATCGGCTGATTGAGCGTTGCAAAGACACCGCGTTTGATAAGAAGTTGAACGATATCACGCGGCGTGATGCCAAGAGCCTCGGCAAATTCGCGGACAGTCGCGCCTTCCGTAAGACGGACTGACTTCATGCCCTCGGCAGTCGTTCCGACCTGGTCGAGGATGCGTTCCTCGATCGATCGCTGACGCGGTGCGTCAAGATCACGTTCGGCAAATCTGCCGCCCTTGTCGTCCTTGCCCTTTCGCCCGCCGGAACGGCCGGGACGACGGCGGTTGTCCGCCGGCGGCGTGTATGTAAGCTGCGGTGCGGCGGTCTCGCCCGGTGTTCCGCGGAATTGCGGACGGCCCGTGCGCGGATCGATCGGACGTTGATCGCCAAGCAATCTACCGGTCTTTGTCGGAGCCTCGGTGACTAGTTTATCGCCTGGCTTGATGCCTTTCTCGATCGCGGATTTTGAAAGTGTAAGAGTTTTGACCGTCGTGCCTGTCGGCCGTACGACCTTCGCGGCAGCATCGCCCGGTTCTGCAGGTGCTTCGGCGGCTTCCGGTTCAACTTTGGCCGGAGCGGCCTCTTGCGGAACCTCAACCTCCGGTACTTCCACGACCTCGGCCGGAGTCGCCTCTGCTTCGACTACTTCTTCTAATACAGGCTCAACGACCGGAGGAGTGACCTTTGATGCAACGAGTTTTTTAACCTTAACGGTCTTGCCGGGTTCGGCGGCAGGTTCCTCGACCGGAGCCTTGACGGTCTTCACCGTCTTGGCAACCGGAGTCTCGACCTTCTTGACCGGCTCAGCGGCAGCAACTTCAGCCTCGACCGCCGGAACTTCGGCAGGGGCAGCTTCTTCCTGAACTGGTTCTGCAATTGTCTTTGAGGCTTTGATGACCTTGATCGCCCGCTTCGGTGCAACTTCGGCCTTAGGGAAGTACTTAGCGCGGACCTTTTCGGCAAACTCCGAACTGACCGAGTTTGACGCTACGCTTACGTCCGCACCGGCACGGCGCAGATCTTCCATCACGCGCTTCGTGTCCTGCTTTAGCTCTCTTGCCAGATCGTAGATTCGAACTGATTTTCGAATGGCCATATTTAATAATATCGAAACCTAAACACCCGACCGCACGGCCCGCAAGCCGTATCATACGGTTCCGGCCAAATCGCCGGGCGTTCGCAACCGGCTATTCTGCCGGAGCATCTTTTTTCTCTTCGCCGTCAGCATCTTGTGCTTCGTCCTCGGCCGTTGCGACCGCTTCTACCGATTCCGGCTCGACAGCTTCATCGACTGCCTCAACTACCGATTCGGCTTCCTCGGCCGGGGCTGCCTCCGTTTCGACTGCATCGTCTGCGGCCTCCGGCTCGCCCTCAACTTCGAGATTCTTGGCCTCGACTATCGATTTCGCTGATCCGAGGATGCGTTCCGCCTCATCGAGACTGATGTCGAGATAATCGACCAGGTCGTCAACCGTTGTCGCGGCAAGCGATTCCACATCGGAAATGCCCTTTTCAGAAAGCGTTTCCGCCTGCGGAGCGGTCACACCTTCTAACGCCGTGATCGGAACCGCTTCGCCAGACGCCATCATCTTGCCCATCTGAAGTGCGATCTCCTTCTTGAGGAGCTCTTCGCTGACGATCTTGATGTCCCAACCAACGAGTCGGGCGGCAAGCCGGACGTTCTGTCCCTTTTTGCCGATCGCAAGGCTTAATTGGTCTTCGCCGACGATGACCTCCATCTGTCGGTTAGTAATATCGGTAATGCGGACCTGCGAAACCTTGGCAGGCGACAGTGCATTTGCCGCAAAAACCGAAGGCTCATCCGACCACTCAATAATATCGATCTTTTCGCCGCGAAGTTCCTTGATGATCGCCTGTACACGCGACCCCTTCATTCCCACGCAGGCTCCGACCGGATCGACGTCCTTTTCATTGGACGAAACCGCGATCTTTGCACGGTCGCCGGGTTCGCGAACTGCCGATTTGATCACGACGGTGTCGTCGTAGATCTCGGGCACTTCCATCTCGAAAAGCCGCTTCAGCAAGTCGGCCGACGCTCGCGAGCCTTTGATCTGCTGGCCCTTCTGGTCCTTGGAAACGTCAACAATGACGACGCGGATACGCTCGCCCTGATTCCACATTTCGCCGCGGGATTGCTCGTTACGCGGAACGTAAGCCTCGAGGTTATTGCCGAGGTCGATGATCATATCGCCGCGTTCAAATCGCTTAACGGTGCCGTTGA
Organism: Acidobacteriota bacterium; assembly: GCA_029781855.1. GTDB lineage: Bacteria > Acidobacteriota > Blastocatellia > Pyrinomonadales > Pyrinomonadaceae > OLB17. The sequence goes on from JAKOVX010000012.1 coordinate 84,194, forward strand.
TCAGCTCGCCCTTGCGGTCGATGTACTCGTCATAGACCTTTTCACGAATGGCCTCGCGGACCTTTTGGACCAGGATCTGTTTGGCTGTCTGGGCGGCGATTCGGCCCATATCTTCGTTGGGCAGCGGAATGAGAAGTACGTCGCCGATCTCGATCTCGTCGCCGGCAAGTTCCTGCGCCTCTTCAAGCGACAGTTCCTCGGACGGCTCTTCGACGTGCTCGACCACGGTCTTCTGGGCCGATATCTCGATCATGCCCTCTTCATTATTCCAGTCGACCTGGATGCTGTCCTGAGCGCGAAACTGTTTTCGAGCGGCCGCGCGAACAGCTTCTTTCATCGCTTCGATGACCATGTCGCGATCGAGGCCCTGCTCGTTGCACAAAATCTCAATACTCTGTCCGATAGATGATGTCATAACCAAATATGTCTCAGTTATCTAAAATTCACTTCCGACCGCCAAGCTCCTTTGCCAGGTCGATCTTCAAATTTGCCTTATCCACCGTCTCGTACGGTATGCGAACGATCCCGCTCGTCCGATCGTCGATGACAATCTCGTTTTCTTCGACTGCCGCTATTCGGCCGACGAAATTCTTCTGGCCGCCGATCTCCGACCTTGTCTTTACCTTTGCCAGTTCGCCGGTGAACCGGACAAAGTCTTTCAGTGAGTAAAGCTCGCGTTCAATGCCGGGCGACGAGATCTCGAGAACGTATGCCCACGGGATCAGGTCTTCGGCGTCGAGCAATTCCTCCATCGCCGCGGAAAAACGCGTGCAGTCCTCGATACCGACGCCGCCGTCTTTGTCAATAAACACGCGAACCACCGAGTCCCTCTTCGATCCCAGGATATCCGCGTGGACCATCTCTACCGATTGGTCAGCCGCGACCGTCTCAGCTATCGAGCTGACCCTGGCGGCTAGTGACTGATTCTCAACCATTTACAGTACAAAATAAAAAGTGGGCACGAGACCCACTTGATACGTCCGAGTTACGCATCGCGGCAAACGAGTATTATATAGGTACTAAGTCCCAAATTGCAAGCAAAAGTGCTTACAACTCGTTCAACCGCGCGTAGGCGGCCTGAAGTTCGCCGAATTTCTTCGCCAATGCCTTGCGTTCGGCATCACCGGGATCGGCAATAAATTCCTCAATAACGACTGCGAGATCGCGGGCTTCGCCGAGCAATTTCTTCGATTCCCGTTCCAACGCACGTGCCGCGTCCGGCCGGCCGGACTTGCCTGCCTTTCGTGCTTCGGCAACACCCCAATGGGTAATGCGAATGATATTTTGCCGCGACTCGGTGATCCATCCTTCGGCCTTCAACATCTCGCGAATATCGTCGATGCTGGGGAAATATCCCTCCTTTTTGAGGAGTTCGGCCAGATCGATATCCACGGAATCCTTACCGCCGGTCAACTCATATATGAGAGCCAATATTTTGTGATAAGCGTCCATCTTGAGATGCTCCTGCGAGAAAATTAAACCACTTCAGCGTGATGTGCAACCTTCTTTTCGTTTGCGAAGGCCGACCGGGCCGCCCCGAGGATGCCGGCGTCATCGCCGAGTTCGGCACGCACGATCTTCGCTCGGGTAGCCGGCTCGCGAAACGACCTGATCGCGATCTCGTCCGCGACGGTTCCGATAAACCTGTCCCAGGCAGCCGAGACGCCGCCGCCGAGAACGACCATTTCGGGATTGAGCACGTTGATCAGGCTCGCGATGCCGATCCCTAAATATGAGCCCATCTTTCGGAAAACCCGGTCGGCGTTGACATTGCCCTCGCTCGCAGCCATATAGACGTCGAGCGAGGAGTTGACGTCCATCCCGGCTTCGCGGGCCATCCGGACGATCGCCGTTGCTGAAGCATATTGCTCGATACAACCTCGGCCGCCGCAGCCGCACGGAACGCCCTGCGGTTCCACGCAAACGTGGCCGAGCTCGCCGGCTGTGCCGTCCTTTCCGCGGAATGGCTGACCGTTAATTATCAGCCCGCCGCCAACGCCGGTGCCGAGCGTAATGCAGATCGAATCGTCCACACCACGCGATGCTCCAAGCCAATTTTCGCCGTACGCCGCGGCATTCGCGTCATTCTCCAGGATCGCCGGTATGTGCAGACGCTGGGTCAGTATGTCGCGGAGCTGAACTCCTTCGAGCGCCGGCAGATTCGGCAATTTTGTCAGGATCCCGGCCTCTTCGTTTATCGTCGCCGGAACGGCAGCGGCGATAGCGAAGATCTCGGAATCCTCCGGAACTTCACGTCGACACTCGTCGGCAAGTTTGACGATCTGGTCGACGATCTCAATGCTGGACGAACCCGTCGGCGTCGCCGAGCGAGAACGCGAATACACGTTCCCGTCCTCGCCGATCGCGGCGAGTCGGATGTTTGTACCGCCAAGATCCAAGGCCAATGCGATCTTCTTCTTCATCTGGAGGGTAATTGTATGAGCCTATTTCTTGGGGCGATCCGCTTCCGGAACGTTCTTAAACACGTCGTCGTATTTCGCGTAACCGTCCTTGATTACCGTTTCCATCAAATTCGATTTGTCGACCGTCATCACCTCGAGCAGGATCGCCGGGATCTCCTTGCCGATCACATCGTTCATGAACGGCTTAGTTTCCAGCTTTTCCTTTTTCGCAAGCTTTACCGCAGCGTCGACCGCAGCATTCGCAAGCGGAATGATCGGCTTGTACACGGTCATCGTTTGCGTTCCCTGTGCGATCCGCTGTAGGGCGTCGATCTGGGCGTCTTGGCCGGTCACGAGGATCTTGCCGTCCAACCCTCGAATGTGCATCGCCGCCACCACGCCGCTGGCCATTCCATCGTTTGATACAACGAACGCCTGGATGTTGTCGCCGTTCTGGGTGAGTGCATTCTCGGCAAAATTCTGTGCCAGGACCGGCTTCCAGTCTTTAATGAACTGCGACGCGACGATCTTGATATCGCCCTTGTCGACCGCCGGCTTAAGCACAGCTAATTGCTCTTTTTCCATTATCTTGGCGTTATTGTCTGTGTCGGAGCCGTAGATCATCACATAATTTCCCTTCGGTACGTGGTCGAGAGCATATTGGGCGATCTTGCGGCCGATGACCGGCACCTGATGCGAAATGTACAGGTCGATCTTGTCCGAGTTGATCAGTCTGTCGTAGCTGATGACCGGCACGCCCTGGGCCTTGGCCTTTTCTACCATCGAAACCGCCTGGGTCGCATCCTGTGGGGCGATAACCAACACATCGACTTTTTGCGTCAGGAGGTTGTCGACGTCGTTCGTTTGGCGGTCCGGGCTGTTGTCGGCTACCGTCACTACGCAATCGACATTCAGTTTCTTACACTGAGCTTCAAAGGCGTCGCGGTCGCGCTGCCATCGTTCCTCTTGGACCGTGGCCATTGAAAAGCCGATCTTGATCCTCTTGTCAGTTGGCCCATTCGAGCACGAGACCGCTATGATGGCGACGACGATCAACCAAAGTAATCTGATCTTCATTAAATCTTTCTCCGTTTGAACTTTAAGTAGTTGAAATTAACAGACATTGCAAATTAGAACAAATAACATCATTTTCGGCAAAGGTAAAATAATATTGACACGACGGGTCCCGAAAAAATCATTACGCGCTGTTATGATCCGTAAGGAATAAACAATGACAAGCCCTGTTGTTCAGGTAGCTTTAGATCGTCCCGCCTGGCAACTGGATCAGGGAGCTTGAAATTGCTACCGGAATAAAAACTTCGGGACTAATAATTTTGTGCGAATGGCATTTGAATCGGCCCTGATTTGTGTTATAACTAGTTATCAAATCTCGGCTTAGATGTCTGTTGAGTACCGTGATATGCTCGTTCGGGTTTTTTGCTCGAACTACTTGTTTTCATTGACATAAGGCCACAACTCGTGTAAAAGTTTCAATGGTCTTTAATTTTTGATTATTTTTGACTAAAGCCCTACAAAGAGGAGAACTATGAATAGCAAACTGTGGATGCGCCGGGCGATATCGTCAGGCCTGATGGTCGCAATATTAGCCACTTACTCAATGGTCGCACTTGCAAGCAGTGATAAAGCTGCCGGCGAACTTACCGTGAGCTCCCGTTCATTCAGCGGCGAAGTCTCATCTGTAACTGTAAACGGAGAAGCCGCAAAGAGTGGCCGCACCGTATTTTCATCGAGCACCATCGTAACCCCGGAGAATTCGTCCGCGGTCATCAACATGGGTAAGGCCGGCCAGATCGAGATCGCCCCTAACTCTAGCGTCACCCTTTCGTTTGATAGTTCCTCCGCTCATGCCGACCTTAGTTCAGGTTCCGTCACGGTGCTGAATTCGGTAAATGGCATCAGCGTCACCGCGAACGGCTCAACGTCCGTTTTACCCGCGGGCAGCTCGGCCTCTGCCTCTGGCGGCGGACAGCCCGCTCCAGTCGGCTCGGGATCAGCTTGGTGGCTGTGGGCAATCGTCTTCGGCGGAGCAGCAGTCGGAGTAATTGTCGCGGCATCGCGCGGCAATAATATTAGGTTGGGCGGCAACGGAACGGTCGTCAGTCCCACTCGATAGATCTTTATCATGGCCCAGCCTCCGAGAGATCGAGAGGCGGGGATTACCGTCCACAAAAAGGAAGGAACTTTTCAGGAGGATATTTACTCAAATGCTCGGCAAAAATAGTTTTCGCAAAATTACGACACTGATCACGATGGCGACCGTGTGGTGTGTTTATTCAATGGTGGCCTTCGCGATGCCAAACAATACGGCCGCAGAGATCACAGTGACCGGCCAGGTTTCGGTTAACGGACAGGCGGCTGTTTCTAATTCAACAATACTTTCGGGCAGCACGATCGTGACAGGTGCGGATTCAAGCGCGGTCATTAGCCTCGGCAAGACCGGAAGGATCGAAGTGCTGGCGAATTCGAATCTCACGTTGAGCTTCTCCGATACCAGCATTGTCGGCACTCTCTCCGAAGGTAAATATCGTATCTCGAACGCCGCGGGCGTCGCGGCAACGATGGCAACCAAGAATGCCACGATCATCGCTGATTCAAGCCAGGCTGATAACTTTACGATCGAGGTGGAATGTTCGCACATCCACGTCGACACCACGTCCGGCGTGGTAACGATGCGTGAAGGCACCGACGACAAAATGGTCGCTGCCGGAACGACTGCAACGGCAGGCGACTTGACGCAGACCGGTTGCAAACCGTGCTTGCGTCCCGGTTCTGCACCTCCGGTTGCGATCGCCGGTTGGCCATGGTTGATCCTCGTTGCAGGCGGAGTCGCAGGGGCAGGTATTCTCTTCGGAACCAAGAAGAATGACACAACGTTGGGCGGCGGCGTCATCATCGTTAGTTCCACTCGCTAGGTTCTTCTCGTAAGTTCTCATCTTAAAATGCGGGTCATGTATTTATATGTGACCCGCATTCATTTGTTTTAGGTTTGTGAATTATTTAATAAGTTTAATAAGGTAGTTGTTTTTATATGCATATCGCGGTTATTGGAACAGGTTATGTTGGACTGGTATCAGGTGCGTGCTTTGCCGAATTCGGTGTTGATGTCACCTGTGTAGACGTCGACGAAAGTAAGATCGAAAAGCTGAATTCCGGCATCATTCCCATCTATGAACCCGGACTCGACACCATCGTTAAGAAGAATGAAGCAGCCGGTCGATTGCATTTCACGACCGATATAATTTCGGCGGTCAAACAGGCTTCGGTTGTGTTTCTCGCCGTCGGCACACCGCCGCGGCCCGACGGGACGCCCGACATGAGCTATTACCGCCAGGCAGCCCTCGATGTCGCCCTCGCACTGGACGGATATACCGTGCTTGTCACAAAATCCACCGTCCCGGTCGGAACCGGCAAGTGGCTTCGTGAATTTGTCACCGAGAACGCTCCCGCCGGGACCGAGTTCGGCGTTGCGTCTAACCCCGAGTTTCTTCGCGAGGGAGCCGCGATCACTGACTTCATGCGTCCGGACCGTGTCGTCATCGGCACCAACGACGAACGCTCGATCGAGATAATGAAAGAGCTCTATCGCCCGCTCTATCTGATCGAGACGCCGATCGTTATCACGTCGCTCGAAGCGGCCGAGTTGACCAAATACGCAGCCAACGCCTTTCTAGCTACCAAGATCACGTTCATCAATGAGGTCGCCAACCTGTGCGACGCGATCGGCTGTGACGTGCACGACGTGGCGAGAGGTATGGGAATGGACAACCGCATTGGCCGAAAGTTCCTTCATCCGGGACCGGGCTACGGAGGTTCGTGTTTTCCAAAAGACACTCGGGCGTTGACCACCGTCGCCGATCAATTCGGCGTCGAGACCCGCATTGTTGACGCGGTGATCGAGGCGAACGAACGGCAACGCGACGCGATGATCCCGAAGATCGAAAAGCTCGTCGGTGACCTTGCCGGAAAACGGATCGGCATGCTCGGCCTCTCGTTCAAACCCGAGACCGACGACATGCGCGAATCGCCGGCCATCAACATCGTGAAATCCTTGATCAAAAAGGGGGCGACTGTTAAGGCATTCGACCCCGTCGCAATGGATGAATCGCGTCACTACATTGAGGACATCGAATACGCGACCGACGAATACGACGCCGCCAGCGGTGCCGACGTGCTGGTCATCGTGACCGAATGGAACCAGTTCCGGGCGCTCGATATGGAGCGGCTCAAGGGCCTGCTTAATTCCCCGCGAATTGCGGATCTGCGTAATATTTACGAGCCTGCGGAAATGCGTGAGATGGGCTTTGAATATGTCGGCGTCGGTCGCTGATCGTCTCAGGTAAATTTGCTGGAAATACTAGAGTTCTGTTCAATATTGGAGGAATGCTTATGTTCAGATTAATTTTGCTCGTCGGCTTGATCTCGTTGTGCCTGGCAGTTCCCGCTTATGCCCAGTCGATGGGCTATTGGCGTATGGTGAATATGAACAATATCGCCATGAACAACCTCTGCAACAGTATTCGCGAAAACGCCATCAAGGCTCATCGCGCAGTCCCGGATAACTGCAAAACCAGCGCCGATCGAAGTCGTGCTTCTAATGCTCCGGCTAACGCGGCTCCGGCGGCGGTCACCGCAAAGTTCTCGCCGGTTTCAAATGCTGAGTCTTTCGAGCAGATCGCGGCCAGCATTTCCAGCGTTCCGCAGGAAAAGGAATTGATCGCTAAGACTGCGAATATAATGAAGTCCACGCTTGAGGATGGCTACAGTGCAAAAGGCTGGAAAAATAACGTGGCCGGAGCGTTGGCTTACTTCGCGACTTCGATGCTGACCGTCTACTTTGACAAAGAGCCAAGCGAAGCGCTTCAAATCGCGTTGTTTGACGCTTACAATACCGCGCCCGAGTTTGCATCGGCCTCAAATAAGGACAAGCAAACTCTTTACAACGCCCTGCTCACGTTTTCCGGAATGCCGCTCTTGTTCTATATCGACGGCAAGAATAAAGGGGACGCCGCACAGGTTCAGAAAGCCAAAGCCCTCGCCGCTCACAACTTCAAAACGGTGCTGCGTTCCGACCCCGAACTTCTGGCAGAAATGATGAAATAGTTAGACAGGTTTGAAGTCGATCGATCTCTATCAACGAAATGCATTCAGGCTTAAATGTTCTTGTAACCGGCGGTGCCGGATTCATCGGATCGAACCTTGCGGACGAACTCATCCGACAGGGTGCCCGTGTCATGATCATCGACAATTTCTCGACCGGCAGCCGTCATAATCTGGACGAAATTAACGGTCCGTTCGACTTCATCGAGGGCGACATCAACGACGACGCAGCCCTGCTGAAGGCGATCGACGGTGTCGAGGTCGTCTTTCACGAGGCGGCGTTACCGAGCGTCCCGCGTTCGGTCGAGAACCCGACCGAGACGCACGTTGCATGCGTGGACGGCACCTTCAATCTGCTGGTCAAGGCAAAGGAGAACGGTGTCCGGCGTTTCGTCTACGCGGCTTCCAGCTCGGCATACGGCGATCAGCCGATCCTGCCGAAGGTCGAAACGATGCAGCCCGACCCGCTGTCGCCGTACGCGGTGGCAAAACTCACCGGCGAATTTTACTGCCGCGCATTTAATAATGTCTACGGCCTCGAAACGTTTGCCCTGCGGTACTTCAACGTCTTCGGTCCGCGGCAAAATCCGTCCTCGACATATTCCGGCGTCATTTCGCGGTTCATCGACGCATTGATGAAGGGCACGACTCCCGTCATCTACGGCGACGGCGAACAGTCACGCGATTTCACCTACATCGCCAACGTCGTCGACGCCAATATCCGAGCCGCGCAGGCGACCGAAGGCCTCGGACGAACCCTCAACGTCGCCAATGGCGACCAGATCACGCTGAACCGTCTGCTTGATGTTTTGAAGCAGATCACGGATAAACCCGAGGTCGAAGCAGAGCATCTGCCGGCCCGCACCGGCGACGTCAAACACTCACAGGCGGACAACCGGCTCGCAGTCGAATTGTTGGGGTATCAGGAGCTTGTGGGCCTGGAAGAGGGCCTTCGCCGAACGATTGACTGGTGGAAAACCAGCCGTTTCGCCCGTCAGTAACCTCCCTACTTCGGGATCGCAAAAACGCTATCGTCAACCGTCGAATTCACAAGTATCGACTTCGATTTGAAGTCGGCGTATGCCGTGATCTGTCCGAGATCGAACCTCTGCGAATATTTCTCCGGCACAAGCACGCCGTCGACCATCAGGCATTTGTCGATCACCGCCGAGGTCGTTATCGAACGGCCGTTGAAGTCATAGCTTGACTCGTACCCCTTGATCTGGCCCGTCTTTTCATCCACAAAAAAGTCCGTGTAATAGCCCTCCGGCGTCGTTATCCGAAATCCGGTCTTCTTCTTTTTAGTGTCGGCAACTGCCGAAATTACATATCCCGCGTCTCCGATCTTCGGCAGGAGCGGAAACCCGAGACTCGTTATCGGCGGCAGTGAAAAACCCTGGATCGTCGAAAAGGTTTGGCGCCCGTCGAATACCTGCTTGAGCGGCTGGAACGGATTGTTCAGCTCGTAGTTATACTTGTCGCCCGCGATGACGGTGTAAAAGGTTGACGGTATCGCCTGATTGAACGCGGAGGTCGTGATATCGACCGTGCCGCGCATCACCAGCGTTTTCATCTGTTTCAGCTTGTCGCCGCCGTGTGCGAGTAAAGCCGCGTTCGCGAGATCCGTCGGGCTTTTTTCCGTGACAGCAGCGGTCGGTGCCTTTGTCTGAGCCGGCCCGTTCGGTGGAGTTTGTCCGTAGGTAGCGGAGCAAATAACGAATATTACGATGACGGTCAGCGCCGAAAATTTCATAGACTTCATTATGACCAAACCGTCAAAAAATGAAAAGAAAAGGAGGTGAAATACGCATTCGCATTTCACCTCAACTATAGGAGACAGCCGGTATTGAGAACCAACCTTACCAGCTGAATCGTGCCTGCAGCTCGATACGTCGGTTCGCCGTACCGCCGCCGCCTCCGCCGAATCCGCCAAAGCCTCCTGCCGTCGACGTCGACTGTCCAAATCGGCCGGAGCTAAGGTTACCCACCGGAGTTCCGAAATTGACGTTATTGAACAGGTTGTTGAAGTTAATCCCCAGATTCAGGTTATACGGCTTTCGGTTATCCCCTCCACCGAAAAATCCACCTCGTCCGCCGCCGCCGCGTCCGCCGGCACCCATCATCGCTCCCGGAGGAGGACCGCCGGGCCGGCCCGAGTCCCCGGTCGCCGCCTGAGCGGCTGACTTGCCAAAGCCGAAGTTCCTGCTCACACGGAGATTGACCGTAAACGATTTAGGACCCGAAGCATAATTCCGAGGAATGATCGCGTTCGGGTCGTTCGAGCCGATATTGCAGAACGAATTCGTCAGATGCAGTTCCGTGCAGCGGGCACTGAGCTCACCGAATGTCGGACGCTCGTTGAAGATCGAATCGCCGTTGGGATCGGTGCCTCGCGTGATATTAAACGGACGTCCGGAATTCGCCAGAATGAACGGATTGAACGTAAAGCCGTACGGAGCCGAAATGTTTCCGCCGACCACGAAGAAGTGGCGAATATCGCCGCTCGATCGGCCGTATTCACCTGAGAGATCGTAGGTGTACGCCGGAAAGCTTCCAGCACCGTCGGTATCGCTCTTAGAAAAGCCGAGGCGATAGTTGCCGAACAGCGAGATCTTTGAATTGATCGTGGACCGGAAGTTCAGGATCATCTGCTGCGAACGCCCGGTACCGCTCGACTCGTATTCGTAAATGTTGCCCTGTGTCGGGAACGGCCGCGGAGCGTTCAGGCAGTTGACCTGATCCGGACATATCGGGGCGTTGATGTTCCGGACACGGAGCTGGTACAACGACCGTGTCGAGATAAAGTACGCAGCGAACGTCGTCTTCAGCGGCAGTTGCCGTTCGACGCCGATCGTCGCCTGGATCACGTACGGAGCGTTCAGTCCCGGTGCGACGTCGCGAATGGTGCTGGAAACAGGCAGCACCGCCTGGATCTGAGCGGCCGTCGGCACGTTCGTCACGCCCGTCGGGGTAAAGATCGGCTGAGCGAGCAGGGCTAGTGCCGCCGCGAGCCTTGTCGGATCCGTCTCGTTCGCACTGACGAGCAGGCTGAGCTGATTAACGCCATTGAAACGGTTCGCCGTCAGCGTGTAATTTTCACTGAACCGATCGTAAAAAATGCCAGCACCTCCGCGAATGACGGTTTTCGGTGCTTTGGCACCGCCAGCGCCCGGTGACCACGCAAAGCTCAATCGCGGTGCAAAGTTAAAGTTGCTGCTGATATTCGTTTGGTTCTCGTAACGCAGGCCCGCACTCAACAGAAACGCGGGCGAGATACGCCAGTCGTCTGTGATAAATAAACCGACGCTGGTTTGCGAAACGGTCGCCAGCGGGTTGCCGGCAGTGACGGTATACTGCGTCGGATTGTATTGTGCTCCGGGAAGTCCCAAAAGTTTGGCACGATACTGCTCGAGCGGCGAAACCACTCCGTCACCGTTGGTATCGGCCGGGTCTGAACCGAAGAAGCCCGGGAACGTGAACGTTCCGGCATAATTGTTCTCCGATTGGTCGGCGATGCTCGTGTGGCGGAGACGTCCGCCGAACTTGATCGTGTGCTGATTCGCCTTTCCGAACGAAGTGGTCGTGAAGTTGTTCAGTTCCCACGTCTTGTTCGTGTTATAGCTGTTGCCGATCGATGCACCGCCGCCGGTGAATGCCGACGGAACTGAGATCGTCGGGATCGAGTTATCGCCGTTCTGCGACCGTTTGTCGAAGCTGTACTCGAACCGCGTTTCGTTGACCGTTTTGGCGTTCAGGATGGCCGTCTCGGTGAGACGGAGTTCGTGGCTGATGGTCGTCGTGTCGTACGCTCGGGACGGCAACGACGTGTCGCCGACACCCTGATTTGAGTTGGTATTACGGCCGTATTCGTAGCGGGCGACCAGTGTGTTTTTGTCGTTGATCGCGTAGTCGATCCTCGGCCCGACCTCAAATCGCCGGCTCGGGACCTTGACCTCTTGATTGATATTGATCGGATTCAGCGAAGGATCGAGCACGATCGCATTAATGATCGCATTGTTGTCGATATCGCGGTTGCTGATGTCGAAAAAGAACGACGCTTTTTTCTTTACGATCGGGCCCGAGAAATTCCCGCCGAAGAACCGCGTCTGGCTCGGGGCACGATTTGCCGAGAACGGGTTTCGGGAATTCAGGCTCTCATCGTTGAAATTGCCGAACGCCGAGCCGTGGAACTTGTCCGAGCCGGGCTTGGTCAGGATCTCGATGCGGCCGAATCCGAGCCGGTCGTATTCCGCCGAGAACGGGTTCGAATTGATGCGGATCTCACGGATCGAATCCTTCGGCGGCAGGTTGCCGCCCGTAAATCCGTCGATGTAGATCTGTCCGCCGTTCGGGCCTGCCGATGGTCCGGCCAGTGCCTGCAAGGCAGCGGCAAGTTCGTCCGGATCGTCCGGCAGTGCGTCGAGGTCCTTGTCCTTGATGACCGTCGCACCGGCGGTAGCATCCGGATCGGTCGAGACCTTGTTGTCGTTCGAAACATCGACATTCGCCTGCACTTCGGCAACGGAAAGCACGACTATGAGGTCGGTCTTTTCGCCTGCCGTGACCTCTACTTCGGTGTTCTCGTAGAGCCCGAAGTTAGGTGCGATCGCCTTTACGGTGTATTTTCCCGCGGGAAGTCCCGTGATCGAATATTCGCCGCGTGCATTGGTCACAACTATCTTCTGCGAACCATTCGCACCGACGACCGTCACCGACGCTCCGACCACGACCGCACCAAGCGTGTCCGTCACCGAACCGCTAATGCCGCCGGTCGACTGTGCCGCAGCCGTTCCGGCCACAGCCAGCGAAAAGATCGCGGATATTAAAACTGATTTTATAAATTTCATGATTGCCCTTCTTATTAAAGTTCGTATTTAGTCGGCCGGTAATTAACCTTGGCCCGGCCGCCGATATCTATCAAATATTCTTTAGGGGAAACCGATCCCGTCGAGTCCGGGGATCGTGAAATCGCCGCTGACGCCCTGCCCTTGTCCGCGTCCTCGACCGCCCGATGCCTGAGCCATCCGCAGGAATGGCTCGACGCCTGCAAGCAGTTTAATTGCGTTTATTCGGTCCGCGTTGCCGTTCTTCGAACTCGAGACCGCGATCATATCGCCCGGCTTGAGGTCCGCTGCCGTAATGTTCGGAAAGCGGTCGAGCATATCATCGATGCCGCCGGCCCTGCCGCCGAATCCCGGGCGACCCTGTCCGCCCGGAGCTCCACCGGGTTGGCCGCCGGCCGCGGGCGGCTGGCCGCCTCCGGCTGACGGAGGCCTGACGCCTGACTGAAAACCGGCGAGACGCTCGGCCATTTCGGCCGGAAATTTCTTGAGGACCGACGCTCCGCCGAGCGAGATGGTCACGTCTTTCTTGGTCTGCAGGTTCGTGACGACGATCTCTTTCTTTTCAACGTCAACGCTTTTCACCGTACCGGCGACCGTCTGAAACGCTCCGCTGACGACCTCTTCGGCTGTAAAGCTTGTCCCGTCGGAACTCTTATCGCCGAGCGCTCTGATCATATCGCCGGTCTTGATCTCTGCGAGCGAACTCATCTTCGCTTCGTCAAACTTGACCGAGTCCGGTGCGTATCGGCGGAAAACGGCGTTCTCCTTCGGCGTGATGACCGTCGAGGTCGTCCCCATCAGGCTTCGCACTTCGACCGTTATTTGACCGGCCTGCGTATTCACCGCGGTAACACGGCCCGCGATCCCTCGCGTTCTCCACGCGGCCGCCTCGGCGGCATGCTTCTTTTCGATGTCCGAACGCGTCATCAGATAAACAGTGCGGGCAGGAAGCGAAAGTTTGTCCGCCGCAAGAATTCCGGTGATCACAACACGGTCACCGACTGCGATCTCGCTCGCTGTTGCAGCAACCGCCGCCGCGAGGCTCGGATTCTCGGCCGGCACACGTTTGAACTGAGTTTTCTCGGTCAGGTTTGCTTGCACCTCACCGTCTTTCGTCGTTACGACGATCTTGGATGCATCGATGACCGCAACATCGCCCGTAATTACGGACGGTTTCAGTGCGTCGGGTGTCTGGCCGAAAATATGGCCGAAGATCCCCGAGAGTACGAATATCAAAATGGTAATTAGAACATTCTGCAGCATATAAATAATTTCCGTCGTGCGTTTGAAACGGCCAACGCGCAAGTGTTGTCACAATTAACAACTACTATGACGTAAATTCTATCAGCTAGGTTCGAGGCGTTTTGTAAAGAAATGTAAAAGTGTGCAAGCTTTCGACTTACGCTTTTTGCCAGCTTTTTGGGGACCTGGCGGTGAGTATGAGTCCGATGCCGACAGCAAAGACCGCAAACAGGGCGGCGAGCCATAGATAAGGGACCGAAAGCAGGACGGTCCAGGCGACCACTCCGAGCAGCGTGGCGAGGGTTTCGGAGCGGTTCTTTTCAGAGAGGAGGTGCTTTTGGATAAATTTCCCGAAACCGACCTGCAGCGTGACGCGGCCGAAAACATACCCGAAAAACAGCAGTGCGATGCCCATCAGTCCGAAGGTCAAACTTAGGAAATCCGGCAGCACACTGACGCCGCCGATGATCGCGACCATGGTCAGAACGAATGCCACTGAACCGAACGCCGCTACCTTCAGCGGGGAGAGATTTGTCCGTGCGACCGCCCTTCCGACCGCGCCGGGGGCGATCGTCGTAAACGCAAGCGATATGATGAACCAGAAAAGCGTGAGCAGAAGCCGAAGGGCCAGAAACTCCCATGTAATGGCAGGTGCCAACAGCTGCGACGGGTTCTGCACCAGATCACGGACCTCGTCCTCAAATACGCCAAAGACGACCGTCTGCTTGCCCGCCTCGCGGATCGGATTCTGGCTGTCGGGCTTGTACGTGCCGCCGAAAACGATAATGTCCCCGCCGATACGGCCGGCTTCCCGTTGAATGACGTTTCCGCCGATGGCTCCGACATCGCCGTCGACATCGCCCTCGACAATGACGTCGCCGCCGATCGCGAGCACGCCTTTCGCGTGTTTCTTGACCTCGATCGACTTGCCGAACGCAAAGACCGTCTCCTCGGGAGCGTCCTGGACGATTACCGTTTTATTGTCGTCACTGGTTGAAATTTCCGGGCTCGCGCTCGCGAATGCAGAAAAAAACAGAACCGTCAGCGCAACGCAAATTAACTTCCCGCCAATTCCGGCGGGCTTCACACGAAGAATTGACCTGAGGATCGAAGTATTCACGGTTCAGATGGTCACGTTCGCGGAAAGCGCAAAAACCTGCGTGAGACGACGATGAAAAGGACACAGGAAAGTGCCACGGCGATGACCGAGACAAATGATGGAATCTGCGTTTGAGAGCTGAAAGCCCTCAGCAAAACGTTTACGCCGATCAGCACCGAGTAAGCGATACGCCCGACAAACGAGACGACCGCGACCGACTTCTCGGCGACGCCGAGCATCGTGTCGAGAAATCCTCCGGCACCGGCGCCCAATGCGAAGAGCCCGAACAACAGCAGCGTCGAGCAGATAAAGATAGCGTTAAAACGCTCCCGCGGCCGCCGAAGCCCGCTCACGCTTCCCTCGGCATTAGCAACGATCGTCTTGGTGAAATTGACCGGCAGTTCGATCTCGGTATCGTTCTTGAGCGACGAATTCAGCGAGCAGAGGAATTGCTTTTGCAGATTCATCTCCTCAGCACACTCGGGACATGATGCAAGATGCAGCTCAAGCTCGGACTCACGCACCGGGTCCAGTTCGCCGTCAATGTAAGCGGCGATCTCGAATGACGGGCATTCGTCTCGGTCGTAATTTTGGGCTACGTGCTCCATTGCTTAAAAACCCGAAAAACCTCGCTCGATAAACATCAGCCGCATCATTTCCCGGGCACGAAAGAGGCGGTTCTTGACCGTCCCGAGCGGCAAGCCTGTAACTTCGGCGATCTCGTCGTAGCTCAGGTCGCGTGCGTGCCGCAGCAGGATCAGGTCGCGGTATGCCGCGGGCAGGCACCGAACGACAGCGTCGATCTCGGTTCGCCATTCGCGGCGTTCGTGGTCCTGCTCCGGGCTCGGCCGGCTGCTTTCGATCTGGATCTGATACGTCCCGTCGGCATTCTCTGCCTCAATGCTCATCGCATTGATCGAGTTCCGTCGCATGTGGTCGATCGCCGCATTGTGGGCGATACGGTAAAGCCACGTCGAAAACTTGTAATCCGAGCTGTATTTGGTGAGCGAATTGTAAACTTTGATGAAGACTTCCTGCGTGACGTCGAGGGCCGATTCGTGGTCGCCGAGCATTCGGTAAACGTAGCTCGTGATGGGCCGCTGGTAGCGGCGGACAAGTTCCTCGAATCCGTCAGTGCGGCCGGCAACGGCGGAAACGATCAGTTCCCCATCCGTCAATCCGCGAATCCCGTCCAATGTAAGCGCGTCGCTCGACATAAGCTCTACCTGATTACGGTATTGTGTTCCAAAAGGTTTCAATCCGCAAGCGGGCCGATCTATGGAAAATTAACTTAGGGCCGCGAGGCCGGCAGGGGCCGCAATGTCGTCAAAATTGAGGTTTGCATCCGGCAGGTAAAGGCCGACGTCGTCCGGACGAAGTATCCTGAGCGAACGGCCGAGAGCCTCGGACGCAATTTCGAGGATCTTCGCAGGTACGAGATCACGGCCGACAAGCAGCATTTTTTCGAGATAACCGCCGCTCTCCGCGCTTACTCGATCCTTGTAGAACATCAACAGCCGATACACTTCGTCGTCGATCTCGTTCGGCAGGCAGGTGACGGACCTGACGACGTACGGCGACTCGCCGCGAAGCAGCAATGCCGTGAAACCATCAGGCTGCGAACTGATCAACAGCGAATCCGTGTCTTTAGCGCCGCCCGAGAGCCAATTGGCCTCGCCGATCGCCCGCGGCAGGATCAGGCCCGCTTTCCAGCCGAGGTCTTCGAAAACCGTCTCGTACTCATCGATGACCGATAGTTTTACCGCGGCCGCGAAAAATCTGGGCCGGCCGTCGCGGTTCGGCGTGATCTTTTTCCTTAGGACCCGTAGTTCCGCCGCCGGACAGCCAAAACTCTGCTCGGCTTTCCAGTCGAGGATCTCCTCGGTCTCTTTTTTCGCAACGGGCTCGGCATCGAGCGTAAGGATCGCCGTACGGGCAGTGCTGCTCGGCAATGCGATCGACCAGCGTTTCTGGCTCATCAACCCGGAACGCTGCACTGCGTCACGGAGCGTTGCGGCAAATTCGCGGACATCGATAATATTACGGTCAAAAAAGCTCGGTTCGAGCACGCCAGCCTGCAGCGGGATGGTCGCCGCCTGCTTGATGCCGAAATTTCCGCCGCCCTGCCGCTGCAGCGAGATCGCGGTCACACTCGAGCGTTCGAGGCCGATCGCCGCGTTTGGATAACCTGGTTTTGATAGAGACGAAAACATTTTATCAGTATTTTGAGTAGGCCTTGCCCTCGCTGTCCTCGCCTTCGGCGAGGCTCTTGACGTCTTTCATCCCCGACTTGCCGTCGGGATTTGCCGTGTCTTCGCCCTGGACCTCGTCCCAATCAGTTTTCTCGAGGATCGGGTCCATCGGTTTCTCTCGGAGGTACTTTTCCTTGACCAGATCGTCGATCGAGCCGGGCAGTTTGCCCTTGTCGGCGTAATATTGGTCGATCGCCTTTCGCATCTGCCACAGGTTTTCCTGCAGGACGACCTCGCGTGCGTGCTGTACGCTCCGCTGATAGGTCGGTATCGCGACCGACAGCAGGATGATCATTATCAGCATCGCGATCATCAGCTCGAGCAGCGAAAAGCCCCGGTGACCACCGATCGCGGATCGTATTCGGCGTATTGCGATCGTCTTACCAGTCACTGTATTTTTCTCCATTCAGGGCCTCTTCGTCAGATGCCGACCGCACATCGAAAACGTTGATCTCGTCCCAGTTGTCCGAGTCTTTATCCTGATACGACGAGCGTATTTTCCAGTCCTTCTTTCCGGTCATCGGATCGACCGGCAATTCCCGCAGGTAAACTTTTTTGAGTTCCTTTTCCTGGTTCAGTTCGGTCGCCTGCTTTGTATTGTCGTTCAGTCCGCTGCCGCCGGTGACGTTTATGCCGCGGGCCTTGACCCTGACGCCGTCGACCAGAGTGTCGAGCGTCGGCGGGTACCGGTCCAGGTTGTCCGTTTCAAAGATCTTGCAGTCGTCGATCACCACCCGCGAACGCGGATCGGCCGGCACACCGCCGCCTTGCCCAACTGCCGTTGGATTGCCGGTGACCACAGCTCCCTGCGGGCACGCGCCGTATGTATCGCGCTTGAATTCGTCGATCGCGTTGCGCATCATCCGCAGGTCTTCGCGGAGCCGCATCTCCTTTTGCCGTTTGACTGCGTTCTGTGCGATCGGAATGGTGCCGACGACGAGGATCGCCAGCACGGCGAGCGTCGTCACCAGCTCGAGCAAGCTATAGCCCGCCGATGAACCATTATTTGTGAGCGGTCGTTGCATTTACTACTCAACCAGGCTGATCACGAAATTCTTACCTTCGGGCGTCAGCATGTTCATCACGTCGCGTTCAAATGTGATGACCGGCCTGCCGTCGGAGATGGCTTCGATCTCGATGTACGCAAGCGTGCCTTCGGCTGACGCGGTTTCGACATCCTTCGATGACAGCGAGACAAAGACCTTGCCGTTCTGATTGAGGAACGGCTGCACGACCGTATTCTCGGCCGCGCCGAAGGCATTTCCGAGGCTGATCGAGCGGATCGCGAATTTCTTATCGTCAAATTTGAGCCCGAGCACGGCAGAGTGGAATCCGGCAGTGCCGCGGACCATTACCGCGAGTTTCGCTCGTGTTCCTGCCTTTATCTCGGTCGACTCCTGCATGGCGAGTTCGGCAACTGGTGCGACCGGGTCAGCTACGGTAGCGGCGGCCGGTGAAGCAGTTGGCGGATTTCCGCTGACGAAGTTCGCCGTCTGATTGAGCTGCAGCGTTTTCATACCCGAGTCGATCGGCTTGAGCGTCGGCACGTCGGTATTTTCAACCTGTTTGGAAACTACGTTCGGGTCCGTCGTCGACGTTTTGACGTACGCCGGAGCTTCGGCCTTCTGGTCGGGAAGCTGGACGGTCACGTCCTTCGGCGTTTTGCGGGCAAGAGCGAGCATTTCGTCCTGCTCTTCCTGCATGATCATCGCCTCGAGCGAATTTTGCGTCGGTACCGCCAAGCTGCCTGTCGGCCGTTCGATCTCATCGCTAGGCAGAATGGCCGGAGCCCTAATGACACGCGGCGTGACCGCGATAACGATATCGACCTGCCGGTTATCATCGACCGGAGCTGTGAACAAACGGCCCAGGATCGGGATCAGCCCGAGCAGCGGCAGCCCCGAACGGCTCTTGGTCTCGACGCCCTGGGCGACGCTGGCGAGCAGCAATGTCTTATTGTTCTGTACGCGTGCAGTGCCCTTGATCGTGCGTTCTGTAAACGTCGGCGTCAGCGTTGATGCTCCGGCCACGTCCTTCGATTCGATCTCCATTGCAACCTGCACGTCCTGGTTCGGGAACACGAGCGGCTTGAATTTGAGCGTCAAACCGACCTGTTCGTAATTAATAACGTTCGAAACTACGCCGTTGCCGCCGGGCGTAGTCGAACCGACGCCGACGAACTGGGCACTCTGCACCGGAACTCGCTGGCCGATCCGCGCCGACGAATCTTCGTTATTAAATGCGTGTATCTGCGTCGATGCGATCAACTTCGTGTTTGAACGAGACTGCAGAGCGGTGATGTTGCTGATAGGCAGCCCGAATGCGATGCTGGCATTTCTCAGCCCGCCAAAGAGCATTCCCTGCGTGATCGATGATGTCTGCCCCGAAAGCGCAAGCGGAAAGCCGACGCCGCCGAGGTTATTCAGTGTTCCGTTGGTTCCCGTCGTACCCAATTGATTGCCGAACTGCAGCAGATCACTCTTGTTGACCTCGTAGATCGCGACGTCCATCACGACCTCGGCACGGTCCTTGTCGAGCGAGGCGATCAGGTCGCCGATCAGGCGGATGTTCTCAGCCGTGTCGCGGATCGTGACCGAGTTGGTCGCGTCGTCTGTCAAAACGATCGTCTGGCTGCGTCCGGGCTGAGCCGGAATGGCGGTCTGCACGACCTTTGCAATATCTTTCGGTGCGGCGTTCTGCAAATAGAACGTCCGCAGCACGAGTTGCTGGAATTTGGTTCGCTGCTCGGAATTGGCTACGAGGATCGTTCGCGGCCCGACCCGTTGAAAAAACAGGCCCTCCTGCAAAAAGATGCAGTCGAGCGCAAACGCTGCGGTCACGTTCTTAAGGTCGATGGTGGTCTTTCGCGGCTGGCGAAACGACGTGTTGTCGAACAGCACGTTGAGGTCGAGCTCGCGGGCAAGTTCCTTAATGATAAATTGCAGGTCGACGCCGTTCGGGAACGGCAGGTCACGCAATTTTTCGAGCTTTTGCGGGATCTGCTGCGGCGGCGGCGGCGAGGCGTTGGTCCCTGAATACGCCGTCTTGACGACCTTCAGCGGGTCGGTCGTCTTGTCGTCAGGTTCACCGTTCGCCTCTTTCTGGAGACGGATCATTCGCTCCATTTCCGAATGGGCCAGCTCATTGGTCGGGTCAAATGCGTATGCCCTCCGAAAGAAACCGTAAGCATTGTTGTAGTCCTTTTCGTTGGCGGCGAGCGTTCCCTTCTTAATGTACATCTGCGACGCGTTGAACAAGGCACGCGTAAGATGAAGCCGGTATTCAGGATTTTTCGGGTCGGCAGACGACGCGAGCGCAAATTCCTCCGCCGCCTTGTCCCAATCCTCGGAACTCTCGTACTTCATCCCAAGCTTGAAATGCTTTTTGCCGTTGTCGCCGATCGCCGCAAGGGCCACAGGCGGCGAAAGTATCGCGAAAACGAGCAAAAAGCTCAGGAACACGTGTAAGTAATTTGGTCGTTTCATACGCATTTTGTTCGGAGGATCGGCTCGGCGACGGGTAGTCCGCCGGTAATCAAAAGCTAGTCACGCTCTTGGATGCGGTAAGTTCCACTTTTTGACGCAATTTGCCGGTTAAGACGCAATTTTAACGGGCGAAACACCCGCCCGAACAATTTTCGGCGTAAACCACAAAAAAAGCAACCGCAACACGCGTCTCATCAACCCGCCCGCCAGTTTCCAAAGCCCGCACGCTGCAGAAGCCCGCACGAAGTAAGGGCGTCCGCAGCCCTCGACATGATCCGGGCTTTCTCAGACCCGAATTGCACAAGCCCGCACGTAAGTAAGGGCGGAACACTCACCGCATTCTACGATTTCTACCCTTTGCGACCTTTGCGTCCTCAACTTCGCGAGCTTTGCGGTAAAAAAACCGCTTTAACCGCAAAGTACGCCAAGGAAACCCGCAAAGACCGCAAAGTCAGGCCATTCCCCCTTTTTCACATTTTCCCTTTTTCACTTTTCACCTTTGTCCCCGCTCTGTGACCTTCGTGTCTTCCCTTTGTGTTCTTTGTGTTAAAAATTCCGCAGATGCCCGGAAGCAACGATTCGACCGACGACAACCACGCAGAAACCCAGGATCATTTCTCCGCCCATAACAAACGCCATTTTCGGCTCAGATCCCTGCCGAGATGCCGGCCATGTCGCGCACCGGAAAAGCGAATTTTTCGTAGGTTAATGCGCTACGAAGAGCGCATGAACATGCGCCACTAAATGAGCATCCGCGGATCGTATGCAACAAATCGGCATTTCAGCCCTAAATTTTCGACAAAAAACATAGCGCCTGAGAGGGGTAAACATAGCGCCTGAGGCCCATTTCGAGTGCGCCTGAGTGGGGTAAACATAGCGCCTGGGGCCTATTTTCAGTGCGCCTGGCATTCCCCCGCTCTTGCTTAGCGGAGGATCTGCCGGCGAAGCAGGTCGAGGGCCGCCGAGCTCGCCCGCCACCGGACAAGATAACGGTCACCCGGCACGACGATCTTGATCGATCGCACGCCGCCCGGACCCGCGTACCCGATGAAGACGGTGCCGACCGGCTTTTCCGGAGTGCCGCCGTCGGGCCCCGCAATTCCCGTTACCGAGATCGCATGGTCCGTCGCCGCGTACGTCCGTATCCCGGCCGCCATCGCCTCGGCACACTCGGAACTGACCGCACCGTGAGCCTCGATGATCTCGCTGGAGACGCCCAGAGTCCTTATTTTTGCGGCATTTGAGTACGTTATGGCGCCTTCCATAAAGTAGGAGGACGACCCGGGCACGCTGGTGATCCGCTGGCCGATCAGACCGCCCGTGCAGCTCTCGGCGACCGCCACCGTCTGCCCGCGGTCCAGCAAAAGCCGGCCGATCACGGCCTCCAAAGTCTCACCGGACGTAGAAAATACGGCGGTCCCAAGAGCCTCAGCCAGTTTTCCGGCAAGTTCATCGGTCGTCCGCTTGGCTTCGTCCGGATCCGAAGCGCGGGCCGCGATGTGGATCTCGACCTCGCTTTTATTGAACAATATCGAAGTTTGAACGGTCGGATATGCCTTGTATATCGGTGCCGCGACCTCGTCAACGGCAGACTCGCCGAGCCCGGAAACCTTTAGGATACGGCGGTTTACATAAACCTCGCCGGCGATCGCCTTGAGCGTCGAAAATACGTGGTCGAGGAACATCGGCTGGTTCTCCCGCGGCGGCCCGGGCAGTACGATCAGCAACTTGCCATCGATCTCGGCCAGCATCCCGACCGCCGAACCGTTGGGATTAGGCAGTATTTCCGCACCTTCGATCACATATGCCTGACGTTTGTTGATGTCCGGCATTTCACGTCCCCACGACCGGAACCGCTCGCGGAGCCGGGCCTCGATTTCGTCGTGGTAAACAAGCTGTCGATCGACCGCTCGTGCAGTAAATTCGCGGGTGATATCGTCTTCGGTCGGCCCCAAACCGCCCGTCGTGATCACGACATCCGACCGTTTCATCGCATCGCGAACCGCCTCCTCGAGCCGTGCACCGTCGTCGCCGACGATCGTCTTTAACATCACTTCGATGCCGATATCATTGAGCTTTTCGGTCAGCCACAGGCTGTTCGTGTCCGTTTTGGTCGGCGTCAAAAGCTCCGATCCGATGGCGATTATTTCTGCTGAAAGCATATGAAAGTGGAAAAGGGAAAAAGGTCAAAAGTGAAAAAGTGTTGGTTGAAAAGTGAACGTCCCGAGGCGATCTGCATTCGACTTATTCACTTTTACGTCTCAGTAGATCTCGACCACGGGCTTGCCATCAGGGCCGATGTACGCGCGATACATCCCGTCAGTATTGAACGAGATCGCCATATTGCCGAACTTGTCCATCGCCACAACGCCGCCCTTGCCGCCGAGTTTCGCGAGTTTTTGTTTGATCACGAGATCAGCTGCCTTTTGAACCGTGAATGTCCGATATTCCATCAACGAGGCGATGTCGCGTGCCGCACTCAATCTGACAAGAAATCCCCCGGAATCCGTGGCCGCAACCGCACAAGTATCATTGTTCGCGTAAGTTCCAGCTCCGATGATTGCGGCATCAGAGACGCTTCCGGGGGACATGTTCGTGACGCCTCCGGTCGAGGTACCCGAAGCGAGATTCCCCTTGCTATCGAGGGCCACCGCTCCGACAGTGTCAAAGAGCTTGAAGGGCGGCGAAGCGGGCGCTTCAGTGGAACCGGCCTTGTTTGCCGGCGGCACTAGCGCTTGCTTGTCCAGCCTAAGTGCTTGCTGCAGCTCGTCCCATCGTTTCTGCGTCCAGAAGTATTTTTCGTCGACGATCTCCAGCTTCCGCTCCTTCGCAAATTGCTCGGCACCGTCGCCGATCATCATGGCCTGCGGCGCACCTTCCATCAATGCGCGAGCCAATGAGATCGGGTTTTTGACGCGACGAAGACCTGCCACGGATCCGGCCGCGAGCGTCTTGCCGTCCATAATCGATGAGCCAAGCTCATTCTTTCCGTCGTGGTCAAAGGCTGAGCCCTTTCCGGCGTTAAATAGGGGTGAATCCTCCATCATCCGGATCGCGATCTCAACGGCCTCGACGCTCGATCTCCCAGCCTGAAGTGCTTTATAGCCGGCAAGGACGACCTCCTCGAGCTTTGCTCGAAGTTCCTTTTCATTTGCCGGCGTGATCGACGCCTTTGGTATCACGCTGCCTCTGGCGTGGATCATAAAACCGAGCTTTGGGTTTTGCGGCGACTGCAGCTGTTTGATCTCAGGAAAGCCGCCTTTTTGTGGGAACGAACTTAACGGAAAGACAATAAATAGAGCCAATAGAACGGTGGAAATGGCTTTTTTCATAAAGAATTTCTCCGGCGGCACTTCGAAATGTTAATAGATTAGCACAGCAAAACGACGCTGCTTACCGGGCGGACACAGCGGCCGCGAAAAGCCTCTGAAACTCGACATTGTCATTCAGCAATTCGGCCTCTTCGATCGCCCACGGCGAAATCCCGGACTCAGGATCTCGGGCCATCGCCAAAAATTCATCCCATCCGACCCATCGGGTCTCGGCGACTTCCGCCGAATTGGGACGAGGGAGTTTATCAGTGAAACCGACAAAAACAGGACATATTTCGTTTTCGACCACGCCGTCTTTTTCTGCCCGATAACGAAAATCGGGCAGCAAACATTGAAGTTCGACGCCCCGAATTCCGAGCTCGAATTTCAGCCTTCGTTTCGCCGCCGCGTGCGTTTCTTCGTGCAGCATCACGTGCCCGCAGCAGGAGTTCGACCATACACCTGGCCACGTCTTTTTCGACAACGCCCTTTGCTGGAGCAGAAGTTCGCCGCGGGAATTGAAGAGAAAGATCGAAAATGCGAGATGGAGTTTTGTTTCCTTGTCGTGAACGAACTGCTTTTGTGCCGTCGCCAGGGGGAAACCGCGTTCGGACACGTACACTAACATGTCGTCAAATCGGTATCCATATCGGCGATACCAGCCTTCTAGGCCCATCATCAGCACGATCCCGATCAGGCTCGGCCAAACAATACCGCCGGCAAGGGCGATCGCAAACCAAAAATAAACGATCAAAACGGCACTGGAGGCAAGCTGTACCGGCGTCGGCAGCAGTGGTTTGGCCCGGTGAATAAAGATCTCGATCACGACGGCTGCGATCGAGCCGCTGATCAGCCATCCAACAAAATTCGATACAGGAACGCCGTAATACCAGTGCTCACCGGCATATTGCCAGAATCCGAGTTTCACCGCCCCGGGGTCGAGAACCAGGTCGAACGCGGTCGCTATTGCCGCGGTAGCCAGTATTCGAACAAACAAATTTCGAATCACCGTCCTCGCAATGGCATTTGCTCCAATGATCAGCGGTGTCCACGCGAGAAAGACTGTCCACGGCGTCACCCCGAATAATTTTGCACCCAAAAGTTCAGAATAGCCGAAATGTCCGTATGGGAAGCCAGTAAAGATCGCCAGGCTCTCGATCAGCAAAGCGTATATGCCCAAAAGTGACCACAAAACAATCGCATCACGCCAGCCGAGCCAGCGTCTGGTCGCCCAAAACGATGGAATTGCAAAAAGCACGACGTTTAGGCCGGAGACGTAGTGCGACCACGGCGGAAGCTCAACGTTGACCATGAAGATCGCAACTGTCGAGAGACCGAGCAGCAACAAAGTAATCGCTATCAACTGTCTGGAGCTAAACATCTTACGAAAGGTATAATTAAACTATGCCCGATTTTCGGTTTTTGCTAAAGGTCAGCCGACCACGATTCTGGATCTATATCTTTGGCCCGTACATCGTCGGGCTGGTCGCCGCTGTCGATAATCGGAATGAACTTATCAGTCTCACTTTCCTACTTTTCGGGGTCTATTTCCTTTATCCGGCAAATTTGCTGATATACGGCGTAAATGACATCTTCGACTTCGAAACGGATCGACTAAACGAAAAGAAGGCCGATTACGAAACTTTGGTGACGCCGGAGCGTCGTTCCGGACTTTGGCTGGCGATATTCATCACGAATTTCGCATTTGTCGATATTTTCTGGCTCGGTTCGACACCTGTGATCGCATCCGGGTTGGCATTTCTGTTTTTTTCGATCTTCTATTCCGCACCGCCGATAAGAGCCAAAACCAAACCCTTTCTCGATTCGGCTTTCAACATTCTCTATGTTTTGCCCGGGATCTTTTCCTATTCGCTCGTCACCGGAACCTTCCCGCCCGCGTTACTAGTAATTGCCGGCGGCCTGTGGACCGCCGCGATGCACGCATTTTCGGCGATACCCGACATCTACGCCGATCGCGAAGCCAAATTATCAACTATTGCCACAACATTAGGCACAACCGGTACTCATCTCTTTTGCCTTGCAGCATACGTTGGTGCGGGGCTTCTGTCGTATCAGTACCTTTCCTTTTTCAGCGTGGCAGTCACGGCTGTGTATGTGGTGATGATGACGGCATCGATGCTGACTGGTAGCCGCGAGGGCGTCTTTCGTGTTTACCGGTACTTTCCGTTGGTCAACGCACTGGTTGGATTCGTCCTATTTTGGTACATCGCGATCCCCAAATTCCTCTAGGTTCCGCTGAGCCAAAGCGCGAGGCGACCCCCAAATAGACGGCTCTTCTAAAGTGTCGCCAGCGGTCCCGCCGATGTGATGCCGTGCACACGCTTGTACGCAAGCTCCGCTGAGATCAGGCAGATCTGCGTACCTATTCCCGGATTTGTTCCCGCACCCACGAAGTATAAACCCTTAACTTTCTTTGAAAAATTCTTCGGGCGGAAGATCGCTGTCTGCATTAGCGTGTGGGCTAATCCGAGCGCTGAGCCCTTAAACGCATTGTAATCCGCGGCAAAATTCTCGACCGTGTATATGCGCTTGTATTCGATCTTTTCGCGTAAGCCTGGCAATCCCATCTCCTTTTCCATTAATGATAGGACATGGTCGGCGTACTGTTCTTGCCGCTCTTCAGAGATCTCAAGCCCGGAGGCGATCGGGACGAGAACGAACAAATTCTCTTTGCCGTCAGGAGCCACGTTCGGATCAGTGACGCTTGGTGCACAAATGTACAGCGATGGCTCATCAGGCAGCGTCGGGTCCTTATATATGTCGTCGAAGTTCTTTCGCCAGTCTTCCGAGAAAAGTAAATTGTGATGGATCAGACTCGGCAGCTTCTCGCTGACACCGAGATACATAATAAACGCCGACGGTGCCATCACTCGTTTTTTCCAGTAACGTTCTGAAAAGGTCCGGTCCTTTTCCTTGAGCATTTTCGTCTCGGTGAACCACATATCCGCGTTCGAGATAACGATATCGGCATTGTGGCTCTCGCCATTCTCCAGCCGAACTCCTTTCGCGACGCCATTTTCGACGATGATCTCGGCGACGGGAGCATCAGTGTTCATGACCGCACCGTTCTTTTCGGCTACCCGGACCAACGCCCTGATCAGCTCGTAAAAACCGCCCTGCGGATAAAACACACCCTGATTAAAGTCCATGTGCGACATCAGGTTGTAGAGTGCAGGGGCCTCGTACGGCGACGTTCCGAGGAATACCATCGTGTATTCCATCACCTGCCGCAACTTCTGCGATTTGAAGAACCGGGAGACGAAGGTGTGCATTTTCGAAAACACCGACAGTTTCTGCCCCTCGGTCGCGACACGTTTGTTCAGAAAATCGAATACCGTGTCGTAGTTCTTATACATGAAATGCTGGGTCGCAACGCCGTATTGATACTCAGACTGTTTCAGGTACGTACGCAGTTTGTCGCCCGCACCAGGTTCAATAGTGTCGAACGACGCAGCGTCACGGTCGATGTCTGAATGGATATCGAGCTGGTCCGAGCCTTCGCGAAAAAATATCCGGTACGAAGGCGAGAGCTGGACCAGGTCGAGATGATCCTCGATCTTCTCACCCATCAATTCAAAAAAATGCCGGAACAGGTCCGGGGCAAGATACCACGACGGACCCATATCAAACGTAAAACCGTTCTCTTCGAAGATATTCGCTCTTCCGCCAAGGTTGCCGTTCTTCTCAAAAACCGTTACGTCGTAGCCCTTTTTAGCAAAAAGGCCGGCTGTTCCCAGCCCGCCAATTCCTGCTCCGATAATGATAACCTTCTTATTCATAGACGCCCGCCAGGGCCCATATCGACAACCTTATCTTTTTCCTCAGTCCGGTCCGCACTCGGCCGCGATAAACATTGTATCCCGCACGCTCGATCTCGCCCAATATTGCTTTGTACAGGACGTAGGATATCTTGACCGCTAGACGGCCTCGCCAATTTAGCATTTTGATCCCTGGGAATGCCTCGCGGTAGATCTGCTTGTTGCGCTCGATCTGAAACTTCATAAAATCGACGAACCGGTCATCGTATCTCTTCCTTCCGAGGTCCGTGATCTCCAGGCCAAATCTCGCAAGCTCGTCCTCGGGCATGTAAACCCGCCCGAGCTCGTCCCAGTCCTCTTTTATATCGCGGAGGAAGTTGGTGAGTTGAAAGGCGTAGCCTAATTTGATCGCGTGTGGGAACGCATCGGGCGTCGAGAAGCCGACGATACGGGTGACCATCAGACCAATGACGCCGGCCGAGCCGTACATATATTCTTCGAGCTCGGCGTAGTTCGCATACGACTTCTTGTCCTCGTCCATGAACATGGATTTGAGAAACGCCTCGCCGTCCTCAACCGGTATGTCATATTTCTTAAATGCGTGAACGATCGCCGCCATCACCGGATCGTCCGAACCGCCCTCGTCCATTGCCGCTAACCACTGCTGACGCCATTCCTCAAGCTGGGCGACACGCTCGGCACGCGTCGTCGTTCCGGGATCATCGACGATCTCGTCCGGGATGCGGGCGAAAGCATAGACCGCATAAATACCATCGCGCGTCTCTCGCGGGAAGAACTGCGTTGCGAAGTAGAAACTCGTTCCGTACCGCCGCGTTATCTCGCGGCACTCCAGGAGTCCCGTTGCGATCAGGTCGTTATTATCTCGTAATTCTCGCATTACCCTCTAAGAAGCCTCGCGAACAGCATTAGAACGCCGGGCTGACAACCCGTGCAAAGTCGTGATGAAAGGATGTTCGTTATCTTAGCTTGTTTGGATTCAAAAAAGATAGATATTTATTGGCCGCTCCTCAAAAAGTCGCGAACCAGTTTCATATCTTCCCAAACTTCGCGTTTCTTGTGCGGGTCGCGAAGAAGGTAGGCGGGGTGAAATGTCGGCATTACTTTGCAGCCTTGGTAATCGTGAAAATGGCCGCGGAGCTTACCTATCGGAACTTTGGTCTCTAGCAGATTGTGGGCCGCGGTCGCACCGAGGACCACGATCACTCTGGGCTCAATGACGGCGATCTCGCGGAGGAGGAACGGTTTGCAGGCAACGGTTTCGTCGGGCTCAGGGGCACGGTTGCCGGGTGGACGGCATCGATTGATGTTCCCAATGAACACGTCTTTCCGCGGGATCTGCAACCCCTTTTCGATGATATCCGTCAGCAATTGGCCGGCACGCCCGACAAATGGTTCGCCCTTTTGGTCCTCATCCGCTCCGGGAGCTTCGCCGACGAACATCAATCTTGCATTGAAATTGCCGACGCTGTTTACGACCTGGCTGCGGCCAAGCGTTGAGAGTTTGCAGCGAGTGCAGTTCGGCCCGATCTCTGCCCGGATCCGGAGAATTGCAGCCTCATTTTCGCTGGTCTCGAGGGCGTTGCTCGGTTGTTTCATTGTTTCAGAGTTCCGCTGTGGTTCATTTGTCACCCGTGTTTCAGGTGCTTCAGCAGTTTCAGGCGTTTCACCGGGACGGCCAA
Organism: Acidobacteriota bacterium; assembly: GCA_029781855.1. Lineage (GTDB taxonomy): Bacteria > Acidobacteriota > Blastocatellia > Pyrinomonadales > Pyrinomonadaceae > OLB17. The sequence continues at coordinate 113,426 of JAKOVX010000012.1, forward strand.
GCCTCGCTGACGCGAGCGGCCGGTCGGATAGTGTCGGCAGAGATGACAGTCGAGAATGCCCCGCGGGACGCGGCTCGTCAGCCTTTTTCGGCTCAATTTTTGGTTGAATTCGCGGCGTCGCGGGTTTCGGAGCGAGTCGGACCTGCGATTCCGCAGCGATAGGTTCGGTACATCTGTCTCCCAACAGGTCCGCGGAAAGGGCATCGACGCCGAGTTCCTGAAGGAACAAGATCTGTTCCCGCAGATCAGCGATCAGCTCGGATTTCTCGAAAGATTGTGGCATCACCTTAGGTTGAGTGCCTTAATCTTACTACTTCGTCGAGTATCTTGTCAGCCAGCTCCCTTTTGGACATCAGCGGAAGTTCGGTCTCGGAGGTATGCGAAACGATCGTCGCAATGTTGGTGTCGGTGTTAAAACCTGCTCCGGCCTTGGTGATGTCGTTCGCGATGACGAGGTCGAGGCCCTTTTTTTCCATTTTCGAACGAGCATAACCGACAACGTCGTTTGTCTCGGCGGCAAATCCTACGACGAGCATCCCGTCATGACGCGATCTGGACACTTCGGCCAGGATGTCGGGCGTCTTTTTGAGTTCAAGCGTCATCGTGTCGCGGCCTTCTTTTTTGATCTTGGCATCCGCGGCGTTCGCCGGGGCGTAATCGGCAACAGCAGCCGCTCCGATAAATACGGTCGTGTTCGCGAGTTCATTTTTGACCGCAGCGAACATCTCGTCAGCCGTGATGCCGCGAATGACCCTGACGTTCCGGGGCGACTCGACCGTGGTTGCACCCGCAACGACAGTCACGTTCGCACCTCGCGCGGCAGCGGCCTCGGCGACCGCAAAACCCATTTTCCCTGACGAATGATTGGAAATGAATCGCACAGGATCGATCGCCTCGCGCGTACCGCCGACAGTGATAAGGATATGCTCATTTTTTAGGTCGAGTGAGTGCGGCGCTGAGCCACCCGCTACCGCCGATGGTTCTGACTCTCTGCGTCCCTGCGTCTCAGCGGCTAACAACGCCATTGCCTGAGCAACTATATTTTCGACGTCCTCGAGCTTCCCCGTCCCAACTGTTTTGCACGCCAGTTCGCCGGCCACCGGCTCGACAAAGTGAACGCCGTCATTCTTGAGCTGAGCGACATTCCGCTGCGTTGCGGGCTGTTCCCACATCGTCGTGTTCATAGCCGGAGCGATCATCACTGGAGCAGTCGTGGCCAGATAGGTCGAGGAAAGAAAGTCGTCCGCAACGCCGTTCGCGAATTTGGCGATGATATTAGCGGTCGCGGGAACGATCAGCAGCAGGTCGATATTCTGCGAAAAATTGATATGAGCGATCGGATCAGGATTGTCCGCCGCGTAGTCGTCAACGATCACGTGGCGTTCGGTCAGTGCCTTGAAAGTCAACGGGTGGACAAACTCCGTCGCATGCCGCGTCATCGCCACGCTCACTTCGCAACCCGCCTTTTGCAAAAGCCGCAAGACCTCAACAGCCTTATACGCCGCGATCCCGCCGCTAACTCCCAATCCAACGCGAAAATTCGCCATGACTTATTTTCCCACGAAAGACACAAAAGGCACTAAAAGTAAAATGTGATATCTCAACGTACTATACGCTCATACTCGATTCGCGGGTGGTGTCCAAAATTTACCAGAAGCCCAAGCCGAAACCCACTTGCGTTCAGGTAATTTAGGACCTGCGATCGGCACACATCGGTGAGTTTCGAGAGTGCTTTTATCTCCACGACGATCGAATCATAACAAATGAAGTCAACTCGAAAGTGCTGCCGAAGTTTCGTGCCTTTATATTCAAGTTCCATTAGTGCCTGAGGGACAAACGGAATATCTTGGAGCTGAAATTCTAACTCCAGACATTCCTGATAAATGGGCTCGGTGAACCCAGAGCTCCTTGACTTGTAAACCTCGAAGCAAGCACCAATTATTTTATAGGACTCTTCGGGATATATTATATTCGCCATGCGTGAGAGATTGGTTGCCCTCTTAAATTATCGTTCTTTTCGTGCCTTTCGTGGGATTCTCTTCTTAAAGCCCAAACTGCCGCAGATGATGATCGACATGCTTATACTGCGTTTCGCCCCATTGTTTGCCGGTTAGCGGGCCGAAGAAGCCGTGGATATTGCCTTCGGTTCCCGTCTCGCCCAGGCCGTGAAACTCGTCGATCAGCTCCTTTAGCCTTTCGCGGGTCGATTCGAAATCGGGCTCGTCCTTGATGATCAGCGTCGGGCCGGTCGGTGAATTTTGCGGAAACGGCTTTTCGCCAAGAAAACTGCCCTTGAAGATCCAGCCGATCGCCTTTCCCAAAAACGCCTGCCGCATCGGCTTTCGCCCGGTCGCCATCTCAAGAGCACGGGCCGCATGCTCCATCATCTGCGCCGGCGTCATCTTGCCCCATTTCCGCTCCGACTCAGACGTTAAATGGTCGAGTCGATGATTGAGTTCAACGCGCGTCACCTCGTCAAAAATAGTTTTCATGTTTTCTCAGTAAAAGTAGATAATTCCGCTATATCCAACGAGTATCTTACAACAAAAAGGCATAGACATGTGTGTTAGACTGATTGCGTTCTCAAACGAAATTAATTTTGGTCGCCGAGCATGAAACGTGAAGTTACGATAGCAATATTCTTACTTTTTGTTATCGCTCCGATTTCGGCCATTTGTCAGTCAGCGTCCGAACTTGGGCTTAGATTAGAAGGTAAATCCGAGCACTGTCGCGAACCAGAACGTAAAGAGGCTGATGTCGACTGCTACACACTAAGGATGACGATAGAGAACCAAGGCAGTGAGCCAGTGATCCTAATCAATCCTTCCCTGGCGTACGGTACCGGCCTAAAAGAGATCATTTACCATTTCGACTACAATTCGTACGAGCTAAGAAAGGGCTTCGTCCATCATGTTGTGGATGTCCCACAGCCGGTTGTCACCGATCCGAATAAGGTCGCAAATTTCAAGGAAATGGCCCAGTTCTTTGGGGGCGATCGGCCGCCCGAAAATATGACCATCATTTTGCAGCCGATCGAATCATACACCTTTGAAGAATCTTTCGAAGTGGAAAAGGTTTTCCGTTATTCATCATGGGAGAACATTCGAAGTCAAAAAGACAAAGTAACGGGAAGAGATATACACTCCATCGAGACTTCGACTCAACGCGAAACGCCAAGTTCATTCAAAATGGTCTACGAATTCTCGTTTATGCCGTATGTAGCGGATCCAGACCTTTTGGAAAAAATGAGTCAACGATGGCGGCGATATGGAAGGTTGCCCGTGGGAACCAATGGCACATACACGATAACCTCTGAACCCATAAGGTAAATCGGTGCCAAATGGCGGGTGCTGATGGGCCCTCCTCAATCCGTAAACCTGGATCCCTAGAATCTCCGACAAAAACGTGGTGTAGATTTCGAGTTTCTCCAAAATATTCAACTCTCATAGAGATTCAGGTTCGGCAGGGTTGCTCAGCGCGGGCGGATTAAGCCACACTAAAATCCGATGGTACAAGAGCCTGAAACAATTTCCACCGAAACCATCTACAAAGGCCGTATTTTCGACATCCGCGTCGATGAGATCCGCGAGGGCGAGATCGAGTACAAGCGTGAGATCGTCGTACACAGGGGTAGTGCGGTGGTCATCCCTGTTTTCGACGACCTGTCGATCGCCCTGGTGCGGCAATACCGTCATCCGGCCGGTCAGTATTTGCTCGAGATACCGGCTGGCTCTCTTGAAACAGGCGAAGACCCGTCTGCCGGAGCGCTTCGCGAGCTTGAGGAAGAGATCGGAGTCCGTGCCGCTAAGATCGAAAAGCTATGCGAGTTTTACGTATCTCCCGGCTTTCTGAGCGAGAAAATGCATCTCTACCTCGCAACCGAACTGACTGAAACTGAGCAAAATCTCGACCCCGACGAAATAATCGATGTCGAGCGTCTGCCGTTGAAAAAAGCTCTCGAAATGGTCCGCGACAATGAGGTTCACGACGCCAAAACTATCGTAGCTATTACGCTTGCCGCTTCACGCTTTGGTTTTTCGCTTGCTGATTGATCGCTAAAAAGACCCATTTCTATCTCACATCGATCAACACAGCAAACTACGGCCGTGTTTCACATATGATAGATGGTTTTATCAACGGCATTTTGTGATAAGATTGAATAGAGTAGGAGTCATGCTCCCCGATCTTTGAAAATTTCCGCGTTCGCCTCAACGAGCGAGATGATACGCAGAAACAGACCTCAGTGTCTCGCCCTGAAACAGCTTTTCGCGACCCCAAAAAAGCACTTTGAAATATTTTTTTAAAAAACAGCGAAAAAAGAGGGCGATTTCCGCGTAACTGTTGCAAATACAGATATTTATTTGTCCCGCTGACCAGCGGGACAAGCGTGGGACAAGCGGGACAAGATTTCCGCGGCAACCTGCAAATAGGCCGTTGTTACTCAGCGGCTTACCAAGGCAATACTTCAACATTCTCGGCGGTTGGTCCGACATCATGGAACAATCGCAGTCAACGACCGGTCGTATGAGCTTGGCTCTCCGCGTTGTCAACGTTTGATTCAAAAACCTAGTTTTGGTCGGTTCGCTCCGCGTTTTGAGGCAAGACGTGGCCCGGCTCAGCGATGTCGTATCCGGCACTCAACTGCTTTTTGGTGTTAGCTCGAGCAGATCAATTGCAGCGACGGACAAGGGCGGCCCCCTGGAACTCCCCTTTGGGGCTTGACGTTTCTGAGCTACTTCGATATTCTATGCGTTCGCATTTTTGCGGATGTTTGTCTTAGTGTGTGTGAATATGAGTACTTATTTTCCTAGTGGAAAGGGATTGGCGGAAAATCGCAAATGGCTGGTAGTCGATGCTAAAGGCAAGACCGTCGGCCGCCTCGCCACCGAAGTCGCGAGAATTCTGTCTGGAAAGAATAACCCCGCGTGGACGCCATTCATGGATATGGGTGACCACTGCGTTGTTATCAACGCCCGTCACGCCCTGTTTACCGGCTCCAAGGACGACCAAAAGATCTATTACCGCCACACCCTTTATCCGGGCGGTTTGCGTGAGACGACCGTCAAGGAAATGTTCGAGAAGAAGCCTGAAAAGGTCATCGAACTCGCGGTCAAGGGTATGCTGCCGAAGACCAAACTCGGCAAAGCGATGTTCAAGAAATTAAAGGTTTACGCCGATGCCGAGCATCGTCATATGGCTCAAAAACCTGAGGCTAGAGAATTATAGTTATGGCAGATATCCAGTATTACGGCACCGGCCGCAGAAAAACCTCGACCGCTCGCGTTTACCTTAGACCGGGCAGCGGAAAGATCGTTGTCAACAAGCGCGAATTTGTGAACTACTTTCCTAACGAAGCGCTTCAAATGATCATTCGCCAGCCGCTCGAACTTACCGAGTCTGTCGATAAGTTCGATATTTTGGTCAACGTCGAGGGCGGAGGAACGGCCGGCCAGGCAGGTGCGGTCCGTCATGGCATCACGCGAGCGTTGATGGAATATAACGCTGATCTTCGCGGATCGTTGAAGAAAGCCGGTTTCGTTACTCGCGACCCACGCCAGAAAGAGCGTAAGAAATACGGACAGAAAGGTGCCCGTAAGCGATTCCAGTTCTCGAAACGATAGAAAGACGATCTTGGGTCTTTGAACTTTGATCTTTCGAAGGTCAAAGTTCCAAGTTCAAAGATCAAATCCATTGCGGCGGTTCATTGGTTATCAACATCCGCCGCGAGTACATAAACCAATAAGGTCAGGAGATATAAAGTTTTGGCTACAGTAACGATGAAAGAACTCCTCGAAGCAGGAGTTCATTTTGGTCACCAGGTTCGCCGTTGGAATCCCAAGATGAAGGAATACATCTTTGGCGAACGCAACGGCATTTATATTATTGATCTGCAGAAAACGCAGAAATTATTCCGTGACGCGTTAAATTATGTGACCGAGTCGGTCACCGAACGCCCGAACCAGAAGATCTTGTTCGTCGGCACCAAGCGTCAGGCTCAGGATGCGATCAAGGAAGAAGCTGAACGCTGCGGGCAGTATTACGTCAACAACCGCTGGCTCGGCGGCCTCTTGACCAACTATCAAACGGTCCAGAAATCGATCCAGAAGCTCAAAGACATCGAAACGATGCGTGAGGACGGCCGCTTCGAGATGCTCACCAAGAAAGAGCGTCTCAAACTCGACCGCGAGCACGAAGGCCTGATGAAGAATCTCGCCGGTATCAAGGATATGGGCGGACCGCCGGATATGATGTTCATCATCGACGTCCGTAAAGAAGATATCGCCGTCAAGGAAGCAAATCGCCTCGATATCCCGATCGTCGCCGTGGTGGACACCAACTGTTCACCGGAAGGCATCGATCTCGTGATCCCCGGTAACGATGACGCCCTGCGTGCGATCCGCTTGTTCGCATCACGTATCGCCGATGCGATCATCGAAGGCCGCCAGGTCGCTACCGAAGGTGGCGTAGCCGCCGTCGAGGCCGAAGCCGAGGATATGGGTGAAGACGCCAATCCGCCGGTCGCCGAGATCGGTTCGCTGATCGCGATCCCCAAGGAATTTCGTGGCGAAGACGACGATGACGACGCCGAGATCGTCGACGAGGTCGAAGAAGATGACGTCGTCGAGGAAACGCCTGAGGCGGCGGCCGACGAAACGGCAGAAACCGAGGCTCCGGTCGCAGAGGCTGCGGCCGCTGAGGAAGTTCCGGCAGAGTCAGAGGAACCCAAGGCCGAAGAGAGCACAGAAGCGACAGCAAGCTAGTTAAAATCTTTATTTTTGAAAGCGTAGCTTGTTTCCCGTTTACGACGAAATGGCTACGCTTTTTTTGATAAGTTCAAAGGCCCGACCAATTGGCGGCCGTTACGGAAACGATGCCGGCCGATACCGGCACAAAATACACAGGAGTTAGAAATGGCAGAAGTTACAGCAAGTGCGGTGAAATCACTGCGGGAAAAATCGGGTGCGGGCATGATCGATTGCAAGAACGCTCTCGTCGAAGCAAATGGCGACGAGAACGAGGCAATGGAACTGCTTCGCAAAAAAGGAATGGCAACCGCCGGGAAAAAAGCCGGTCGGGTTACCGCTGAAGGCGCGGTCGGTTCCTACATCCACATGGGCGGCAAGGTCGGCGTATTGGTCGAGATCAACTGCGAAAGCGATTTCGTCGCCCGCGGCGAGGAATTTCAGCAGCTTGTCAAAGACGTGGCGATGCATATCGCCGCCGTCGATCCCCGCTATGCAACACGCGACGAGGTCCCGGCTGAGGTTCTCGGCAAAGAGCGCGAGATCCTGATGGAACAGCTCAAGAACGATCCGAAAAACGCGAACAAGCCGCACGACGTTCTCGAAAAGATCATCGAAGGCCGTTTGAACAAGTTCTACGAGGACAATGTGCTGCTCGATCAGCCATTTGTGAAAGACCCGTCGAAGACCATTGGCGAACTAGTCGCCGAAAAGATCGGCTCGATCAAAGAAAACATTTCAGTGCGCAGATTTGCACGCTTTAAGATGGGCGAAGGTATCGAGAAAAAGATCGACGATTTCGCCGCCGAAGTGGCCTCGATGGTCGGTTAGTGTTCATAGTTGGTGGTTCGTTGTTCGTCGTCAGGAAGTGCAACGAACGACGAACCACTAACAAACAGCAATTTATGAAGCCAGCATTCAACCGTATTCTTCTAAAACTCTCCGGCGAGGCCCTGATGGGTACGCAGAACTACGGTATTGATACGCTGGTTGCGGAGGCGGTCGCCAAGGAGATAAAGACGGTCCACGACCTCGGTATAGAGATCGCGATCGTTGTCGGCGGCGGAAATATCTTTCGCGGTGTGTCCGAATCTGCCGGGAATATGGACCGGGCGGCTGCCGATTACATTGGTATGCTGGCCACCGTTATGAACGCGGTCGTTCTGCAGGACGCACTGGAACAACTGGACGTTTTCACCCGCGTCATGTCGGCTATCGATATACCGCAGCTTGCCGAGCCGTTCATAAGACGTCGGGCGGTTCGCCACCTCGAAAAACAACGCGTCGTGATCTTTGCGGCCGGCACCGGAAATCCCTATTTCACTACGGACTCCGCCGCGGCTCTCCGGGCACTCGAGATCGAGGCCGAGGTGATTTTCAAGGGTACCAAGGTTGACGGGATCTACTCGGCCGATCCATTTAAGGATCCGAATGCTGTAAAATACGACAAAGTGACCTATCAGGAGGTCCTCGAAAAACAGCTGAAGGTAATGGACGCGTCGGCGATCTCACTGTGTATGGATAACGACCTTCCGATAATGGTGTTCAATATGCGCCGGTCGGAAAATATCATAAAGGCGGTGTGCGGGGACCTTTCGATCGGCACGCTTGTCACAAACAGCATATGAGTTCACAAGAAATAATAAAGGAGACCGGTCCGAAAATGGACCTTGTCGTCGAGGATTTCAAGCGCAAATTGGCCAACATTCGCACGGGCCGGGCGACAGTTGGACTGCTGGATCCCGTAGTTGTCGATTATTACGGCACCATGACGCCGCTCAGCCAGATGGCGTCGATCGCCGTTCCGGAACCGCAGATGATGACTGTTCAGCCATGGGACGCGTCCGCAATGGCAGCGATCGAAAAAGCGATAATCGCCGCCAATCTCGGCCTGAATCCGTCGAATGACGGCAAGATCATTCGTCTTTCGGTGCCAGCGTTGAACGAGGAACGGCGCAAGCAGTTCGTCAAACAGGTCCACGAGGTCGCCGAAGAACATCGGGTCGCGGTCCGAAATGTCCGCCAGCGTTCGAACGATTCGCTCAAGAAGATGTTGAAGGATAAGGAGATCTCGGAGGACGAGGAACGCAACGGCCTCGAAGAGGTGCAGAAATTCACCAATACCTATATCGCCAAGATCGACGAACTCTCAAAAAACAAAGAACACGAGATAATGATCGTCTGATGCGATCCAACCGAAAAGCGATACCCGTTCCTAATACGTTGGAGCGGGTATTTTTTTGCCGGAATACCGGTCTTTATTTGGCCCCGAAAATCGGCTATATTTGGATGGCTATCATCTATTATCTACCGGGGAAAATATGAAAACGATATCACGTATCATCGTCGCGCTAGTCCTGATCTCTGCGTTTCTCTCAAGTGCCTTGCCATGCGGCCCCGGATACGTGACGCCGGTATTCGTCACTTCATCGGCGCCCGAAAATCCGTATTCAGGTTATGCCGCCGGACAACTCGGCATCGTCAGCCCCGGATATCGCCGTTCCCTGCTCTACGTCGCCTATCGATATGTAAATGGCGGCAGCTTTACTCCGGACGAACAGAAAGCCCTGGTCACGCTTTGGAAATCGGACATTGACCGCAATTACACGGCAACTGACGATATGTCGGACACGATCAAGGCTTGGGTGGATAAGCGGGCAGAGGTCGTCGGCAAGGACGAAAAGGTTCCTGACATCTATGCCGAACGGTCATACGGCGGCTACGACTTTTTCCCGAATTGCACCAAGAATGCCTTTGAGACCGCGACAGAAACACTTGACGATCGGGCATCGACGCACGGACCAAGCGATTCGGGTGTGCAGGACTGGGTGAAGGCACAAGACGATGTGTTCTCCAACTGCTCAAGTGGAAAACGTACGCCGCCGGACGCGCCGGTTGGTGCTCCGGATTGGCTCCAGAAAGATCGCGCCTATCAGAAGGCCGCGGCATCCTTCTACTCACTTGACTATACTGACGCCAAACGCCGGTTCTCGGAGATCGCCGAGGACAGCGATTCACCGTGGCGCGAGACGGCCGATTACCTCGTCGCCAGAACGCTGATCCGTCAGGCGAGCCTGACAAAATCCGCGAAGTCGACAAAACCGCTCTACGAGGAGGCCGAGGCCAGGCTGAGAAAATTTATCGGCGGAAGCAGCAAATTTGCGGCGTCAGCGGAACGAATGGAGGGCCTGATCAGCTATCGTCTACGTCCCCAGGAACGTGTCAGCGAGCTTGCGAAAAAGCTTGCGTTTCAAAGTGGAGATGACAACTTTAAGCAGGATCTGGTCGATTATACCTGGCTGCTCGACAAATTTGAGACCGAAACCCTTTCAGCGGAAGCCAAGCGAAAGGCACGTGCCGAGGCGGCCAAGGCCGGCTTTGACGACGCGGCGATTGAGACCAGCGTGCTCAAGGCACTCGATCGTCTCGGAGTCAACGTAACGGTAAGCGTATCAAATGGCGAAGTGACATTGTCTGGCGACGTCGATAAGGATAAGGTCGCTGCGATAATGAGGGCCGCCGTAGAAGCGAAACCGGTAAAGGTCCAAAACAACATGAACCCGGTCGACCGCGCGCCTGATGCTGACAGCGACCGGCTTCAGATCACGCTTTATTCTGAGGATTATACGAAGAGCTGGGTCATCAACGTGAGCACTGATGCGACCGACGAGGATGCTATCGCCGAAGGTGAAAAGGTGGTCGGTCGTCCGCTGACCGAAGACGAAAAAAAACGTGTTAGAGAGATGCGGCAAAATGCCTACTCCGAACGGTTCACAACCGGTCGTCAGTCGGATTACGAAGGCGGTTATATCGAGGGCGACGAATCAATGACCCCGGCACTCCTGCCCGATTTTCTCAAAAAGGACGATCTGACGAATTGGCTATTCGTTTACCAAATGAAAGGGCCTGAGGCGTACGCGTATTCGCTTGCGCGATTCGTCGAGACCAATTCTGACCTCTGGCTGATGTCAGCCCTGTCTAAAGCGGACAAGAATTCTCCCGAACTGAAAAGGCTGCTCGATTCAGCCGAGCGGGCAAATCGTACTGCACCCGGATACTTGACCATTGCTTTTCACACCGCGCGTCTTTATCTTGAACTCGGCAAGAACGCGGACGCTCGCCGTATCATTGAACCGATGCTTTCTGCCGGCGGCGAAATACCTATCTCTGTTCGAAATCAGTTTGTCGGCCTCCGGCTCCGGCTTGCTCAAACGCTCGACGACTATCTGACCGATTCACTTCGAAAAGCGTACGCTTATGATTTCAGCGGCTCCATCGGTTCGATCGATGAACTTATCGCCGAGCAAAAATCTTACTACGATCCGGAATATAACAAAGATGGCCGGGAGGCGTTCGACCGCGAGATCGAGGACAATTTTAAGCAAGAACGTCTGTGGCAGGACCGCCTAATGTTCGACACGGCGACGATCGGTATGATGAACACGAGCTTTTCGCAATCTGTCATGCTTCAGACGCTCCAGTCGCCGGCATTGCCAGACTATTTCCGGCCGCGGTTCGCCATGGCGATATGGATGCGTGCGTATCTCCTTGACGATTATGCGACGCTCCTACAGGTAACGCCCACCGTCGCCCAAGGTTACCCGGAGTTTGCCGATCCGCTCCGGTTGATAACCGAGGCCAAGACGCCGGTTGCCAGACAGAATGCGATCCTGTTTTTCGTCCTCAAAAATCCGATGCTGAGCCCATTCCTCGAAGACGGCATAGGCAAGACGGACAACGATTTTGGTGAATGGGATTCAAATGATTGGTGGTGCTCGTCCTATATGGAGGATAGCGAAACCAATGATGTTCAGGACACGTCACAGCCCCCGGTGGTCCCGCCAAAGTTCCTTACCTCGGCACAAAAACAAGCTGCGGCAACTGAAAGAAAGAAGATCGTTGCACTAGGCGATGCCCCCGCGTTCCTTGCGAGTAAGGTAGTCGCGTGGGCGGCCCGTTCGCCGGCCGATAAACGGATACCTGAGGCTTTGTATATAGTTCATCAGGCAAACGGATGGACAAAATACGGTTGCGGGAATAATGAGGAATTACAAAAGAAGATCGGCGATTTGATGAACAAGAATTACCCTGACAGCCCCTGGACAAAAAAGCTGACGGAAGAGCCTGAAGAGAAATAGCCAATACCGCTATTTTTCGTTCTTCTTCTTTTGGTCCTCCTCAGCCTTATACTTTTCCAACTGGACCTTATAGTCGCGACAGTTTTTGGCAAGTTCTTCGCGATCGTTCTTGTTCTTATCAACGCTTTCCCGGATCGACTCTTTTATCTTATTGAAAAAGAGAGCTTTGCCGGCTTTCACGATGTAATTATCATCCGGATTGTTGGCCTCAGCAGTGATCATGTCCATAACCTCGTCACATTCAGGGACCCCGATCTTTACGTCTCCGACAGTCGAGTCAACGGTCTTATCGGTAAGAGTCTTGTCGACCGGAGATGCAGCAGGCGTTGGTGTCGGCGTTTTCTCGGACTTCCCGGAAAGCGGATTCAGCGAGCTGCATCCGAGCACGGTTAACAACAACATAAACAGGACTAGGACGACCACAGATCGATTCTTCATGGCGATTTTCTTCAGACCAGCAAACACCTCACCTAATTGACGTCCGGCATTCAGATCTTTTGCAGGTTGGCGTATTTTTCGATCAATTTTTTCTGCCCGAATCCGGCGAAACTGACTGTCAGTTTCGCGTTGTCGCCCGAACCTTCTCGCCTGAGAACGAGGCCGCGGCCGTACTTATCGTGCTTTACGTGTGAGCCGGGAACAAGCTGATTTGAGTCGGCTTTAGGGGCCGGAATATTCTTTGCAGCAGAGGACGCGGCCTTCAATCGATCGACCGCAGTCGATGAGGCAAATGGTGGTTGGTCCTGCTTTGGCAATTCCGGTCCTGACGGAGTGGCCACGTCCTTTTTCTTGAAAAACTCGGCGATCGCATCGGCACTATTGTACGTCTTTCCCGTATACACGTTCTTGGGCTTCGCGGGCTCTCTCTCACCGCGAAGGGCACTGACCGCGTCTCGTGACGTCTTTGCTCCAGAACTGCGGGCATACGAGAGCCAGGACGCTCCCTGCGACAGGTCGTCTATCATTTCAAGCGGCATTTCGTTTAGGAACTGCGAAGGTTCGGCGGCGATCTCTTCGCCGTAAACCCGTCGCCGCATCGAATGTGTAACGTAAAGTATCCTTTCCGCCCTGGTTATGGCGACATAGGCCAGCCGCCGTTCCTCTTCAAGCTCCTTCGGATCGCTGATCGACCTCGAATGCGGAAATATCCCGTCCTCGAGCCCGACAAGAAAGACGATCGGAAACTCGAGTCCCTTTGCCGCGTGAACCGTCATCATCGTGACTGCCGCCGTCCGGTCGTACTTATCTGTATCAGACGTCAATGCGGCATGGTCGATGAAATCACGCAGCCCGTTCTCTTCCTGACGGTCGTAGTCGACGGCTGCATTAACCAATTCCTCAAGATTTTCAAGCCGGGCAGCGGATTCGTCAGTGTTTTCCGTACGCAAGGCATTCGCATATCCGGTGTCCTCGATCGCGGCGATCACAACGTCAGAAACAGGACGATCGGAGCCGGCCGACTCGGTCGATCTTTTGATCAGATTTTCAATGACCTTCCGGAAAGCCCGCATCGCCTCTTTCGCCCTTGGAGTAAGATTAACGTCCGCAGCAACATACTGATCCGTTACTGTGGCGATCGTCATCCAGAGTGATGCTCCATTCTTTTTGGCGTGCCGCTGCAGTTCGTCCAAACTCGTCTTACCGAGTCCGCGCGCAGGCATATTGATAACGCGAAGCAGAGCTATGTCATCGAACGGATTCATCGCCAATTTCAGGTAAGCGATAACGTCCTTTACCTCGGCCCGCTCGTAGAACGAAAATCCGCCGACGATGTTGTACTCGATCCGCATCCTGCGCAATGCCTCTTCGAATAGGCGTGACTGCGCGTTTGTCCGGTAAAGAATGGCAACCCTTGAACCGGGCTCGCGGCGGCGGTGCTCCTCGATCTTGGCGGCAACGAACCGGGCTTCCCCGTCGGCGTCATAGGCTTGAAAATAATTGATCCGCTCGCCGCCGAGGTTGGCGGTCCAGAGCCTTTTCTTCTTTTGATTAACATTGTTCTCGATTATCGCGTGCGCAACATCGAGGATCGTTTGCGTCGAACGATAGTTCTGTTCGAGCAGGATCACCTTAGCAGTCGGGAAATGCGTCTCGAACTCCAGGATGTTTCGTATGTCGGCCTGCCGAAAGCCGTAAATACTTTGAGCATCGTCACCTACCACGCAAATATTCTGCTGCTTCTCAGTCAAAAAGCTGATGAGTGCGAACTGCAGTGCATTCGTGTCCTGATATTCATCGACAAGGATGTACTTGAACCGGTCGTTGTATTTCTCGCGGGTTTCCGGAGATTTTCGCAAGAGCGTGACGGTCTTGATAAGGAGGTCGTCAAAATCGAGGGCGTTTGCGGTATTTAGCCGCTCGTCATACATCTTGAAGACCTTCGCGACGGCGGCTTTCTTGTCGTCGCCGTATTCGACCTTCGACGCAAAAAGTTCGCGATCTTCGCCGCGATTCTTTGCCGAACTGATCGCGTTTCGCACGTATCGAGGAGCGATCGACTTGTCGACGAAGCCGAGGTCTTTGATGCACGCCTTCACGACCTTCTGCGAGTCGTCGGTGTCGTAGATCGTGAACGATCTGTTGTAACCCTCTTCGAGTTTTTCGATGTCCTGTCGCAAGATCCGCACGCAAAGACTATGAAAGGTCGAAATTAGCGGTGCCGACTGGAGTTTCTGCCCTTTGAGCAGTTCTTCGACACGAGCCCGCATTTCGCCCGCCGCCTTATTTGTGAAGGTCACCGCCAGAATATTGTGCGGAGCCACACCTTTTTCGGAAATGAGGTAGGCGATGCGAACGGTGATCACACGCGTCTTACCCGATCCGGCTCCGGCGAGAATTAGCAGCGGGCCTTCTGTGGTTTTAACAGCTTCGATCTGTTGTGGGTTTAGGGATGTGAATAGATCCATTAATATTCCGTTCTCAGATGCGATACTGATGCAAACAACTATTTGATAAGCGCCTGTATTTCCTTAAATTTGGGGTGAGCGGAGTCGCCCATGAGTTCGAACAATGCCATCTCTACCGACGATGGAATGACGCCGCTGGAGCTCATTTTCGCAAGACCCGCTTCCCTGTCGGATTCAAACCGCGAACGAACACAGTCAGTTAGAATGTGAACCTGGAATCCACGGTGCAAGAGGTCGTGTGCTGTTTGGTTCACGCAGACGTGGGTCTCGAGGCCGCAGAGTACGATCTGCGAAACGGCAAGATCATCAAGTGCAGACAAGAACGCCTGCGATCCGCACGAACTAAACGATGTCTTTTCAAATACTTCAAAATCATCCGGAAGAGCGAACCGGATCTCTTCGGCGGTCCGGCCAAGGCCCTTTGGGTACTGTTCGGTGATAAGGAATGGCAAGTCGAGTGCCTGAAAGCCCCAGATGGCCGTCAGCGCCCTTGCCGCGAGTTCAGTAAACTCGGGAATGACGTGCCGAAACGCTTCCTGAATATCGACCACTACCAACGCGGCCTTGCCAGGACTAAGGGTATTTGGATGTATCATTTTCGAAATGCTCCGGCCGTCACTCGGCGGCGTTCTTTAGCTCGGCAGCGGCCTTCTTTTTCATCCGCTCCTCTTCCCTCTCGCGCATTTCTTTCTTGTAGGTCTTAACAAAGTAGTAGACGGCGACGAAACCGATGATGAGGATCAGTATCATCATCGCGGTTATGAAATAGATCTCGGACCAAGCTGCACCGGACATATGTCTAGTGTAGGTCGCACGGTCGTCATATTCAAGTTCGACGGAATTGGAGGCTAGTGCGGGGGTGCGATCGAAGGGACGAGCAAATCTTCTTGATCCATCAACAGGTCACGATAAAATTCCGGAAGTTTACGAACTTTCTTCTTTGTGTCGGTCACGACGTGGAGCGTCTCCCCTTCAGCGATCAATTTGTCGTCGGACGATCTATGAACTTCGTAGAAGAACCGCAGACTCCGGCTACGGACCTCGATCACTTTGGTCCGCACAGTAATTATGTCTTCGTAGTAGGCAGGAGACTTAAAGCGAATGTAGCACTCGGCGACTACAAGTAAGGCATTTGACTCTTCCTCCATCTGCTTGTAGGAAAAGCCCCGAGAGCGGCAAAGTTCGCTGCGGCCTAGTTCGAACCAAACCAGGTAGTTCGAATGGTGAACTACGCCCATCTGATCCGTCTCGGCGTAGCGTACCCGAATCTCGGTTTCATGCCAGCCGTCCATAAAATGTTGGCTGGGAGACAGGGATTCGAACCCCGATAGGCAGATCCAGAGACTGCAGTCCTACCATTAGACGATCTCCCAGCGTACGTAATAATTTACGTGGCGTACCGCCGGTCTGTCAACTCGCTTTGCTAATCGGTGCCCCGGGATGCAAAATAGAGGTTTATGTCCGCGGACGATCAGATAATAAATAACCGGCAGGCGTACCACGAATACCACATCCTCGATAAGTACGAGGCAGGTATTGCTCTCGTCGGCACCGAGGTCAAGAGCATAATGGCGGGCCGTATCCAGCTGAAGGAATCGTTCGTGTCGATCAAGGATAACGAGGTCTGGCTGCTGAACGCTCATATTTCGCATTACTCGCACGGCAACATCAATAATCACGATCCGCTTCGTCCAAGAAAGCTGTTGCTTCATCGCCGGGAGATCGAAAAATTGCAGAAGGAGACGACCATCAAGGGGATGACGTTGGTGATCACTAGCATTTATTGGAAAAATGGCCGTTTGAAATTTGAGATCGGCGTTGCAAAGGGAAAGAAACTTTACGACAAACGTGAGACCGAAATGAAGCGAACGATCGAGAAAGAAACACAGGCTCAGTTGAAAGAACAGCTGAGATAAGTTATAGATATTACAAGGGTTTTTGACGATATCACAAAAATTTATAGAGGTGTGAATGAAGTTTCAGGGAATAACCGGAAAATTTACGGAAGCTAACGTCGACGCACTCGCGATCGCCGTTTTCAAAGGCGAGAAAGCGACGGGCAGCGATCTAAAGCAATTTGACGCCTTAACCGGCGGGCTGATCGCGTCGGTCATTAAGAACGAGGAATTCAAAGGCGACAAGGGCGAAACTGCATTATTGCGATTCAGTCCGTCGGGAGCCGTTAAAGCCGGTCGCCTTTTGCTCGTGGGCGTCGGTGAAAAGGCAAAATACAAGGCTTCTGATGTCTCCGGTGTCTCGGGCACGGCAACGAGATTTTTACGTTCGCGAAACGTGAAGAGCTTTGCATTACTGCCAAGAGCCGAGGGCGATGCAGTTGAGATAGCCCAAGCAGCCGCACAGGGTTTCGTTACGAGCCAGTTCGAGCTCGACAAATACAAGACGAAGGACAAGAACGAAAAGGCCGTTGCGGGACTTACGCTTTGCATCGATGGTGCGAAGGCCGCCGATCTAAAAAACGGCCTTACTCGGGGCCAGATTATCGGCGAATCGATGAATTTCACTCGAGATCTGGCAAACGAACCGCCTAACATCCTTCAGCCGACCGAGTTCGCAAAACGTGCCCAGGCGATGGCGAAGGAAACCGGCATGAAATGCGAGATCCTCGACGAAGAGAAAATGATCAAGCTCGGGATGGGCTCGCTGATGAGCGTCTCGATCGGTTCGGCTCAGCCGGCCAAAATGATCATCGTCAAATACACGCCGGCGAAAAGCACCGCCAAAAAAGGTGAACTGCTAGCACTTGTGGGTAAGGGCATTACCTTCGACACCGGCGGAATCTCACTGAAACCGGGCGAAGGCATGGATGCGATGAAGTACGACATGTCGGGCGGCGCTACAGTGCTCGGAACCATGCGTGCGATCGGCTTACTCAAACCGACGATTCCGGTGATCGGCATTGTTGCAGCAGTCGAGAATATGCCCGATGGCGCTGCGTCGCGTCCGAGCGATGTCGTGACCGCGATGAACGGCAAAACCGTCGAGATCCTGAATACCGATGCCGAGGGACGCCTTGTCCTGGCCGACGCCGTAGCCTACGCCGAGAAGATGGGAGCTACCAAGATCATCGACATGGCGACCTTGACCGGAGCCGTGATCGTTGCTTTGGGCGACCAAAACACAGGTATCATGGGGAACGATCAGGACCTGGTCGATTCGTTGATCGCGACCAGCAAAGAAGTCGGCGAAGGTTTTTGGCAGCTACCTGTCAGTGAGGAATACAGCAAGATGATCAAATCCGATATCGCTGACGTTAAAAATATTGGTCCGCGTGGTAAGGCCGGAACGATCATGGGAGCGGTCTTCATTCAGGAATTTATCGACAAAGCAAAGTGGGCACATCTGGACATCGCCGGCACGGCGTGGATGGACAGTGCGAAATCTCATCAGTCGAAAGGTCCGACAGGCGTTGCGGTTCGTACGCTTCTCAAGTTTGTCGAAAAGTCTCAGTAACCTGACAGCCAAACGACGCTCAAAGCCGGTGAATTCGACATTCACCGGCTTTTTTTGTGCTATTCGATTGACACCCTCATTGCAATCTTGTTTAATCCAGATATCTCATCCGCTTTAAGCAACTTATGAACCGGAACTTGGTCAATCTGATGTTCGTGATCGGGCTGCTATTCGTCATTACTGCGTGTGTTTGCAGATCTGATCGCGACAAAGCTCCACCGTCGTCAAAAGACGACGACATCCCGGTTTCGAACATGGGTCGTCCCGCTGAAAGCCCAACTCCATCGACCTCAACGACCAAGATCAAAGACGAAGGCGATTTCACAGTCAGCCACATAGCCGTGACCGACCCAAAATATACTGAGATCGACCGCGAGGTTCGTAATGAACAGTTGCTCGAGAAGGCGGCGGATCAGCTAAATAGATCGCTTGTCTTACCTCACGACATTGAACTTCGAACGAAGGTATGTGGCGAGGTTAACGCGTTTTACGATCCGGCTGACCCGTCCGTTACTGTCTGCTACGAACTGATGGAACATTTCTACAAAGTGTTCCGAAGCGGCGGTGCCTCGAGCGACAAGGCGTACGATAAGATGTTCGATGCCGTCCGTTTCGTGTTTCTTCACGAGATCGGCCACGCCCTGATCGACACTTACAAATTGCCTGTCACCGGCAACGAAGAGGACGCCGCAGACCGCTGTTCGGCGTATGTTAACCTGGAAGAGCTTGGGGACGATGGTGTCAGGGCGGTCTTCGCGGCCGCTGAGGCATTTCAAATTGAGTCGAAACAAGGTTCAACTGACCGGCGTGATATGGCGGATGAACATCTGCTTCAGGAGCAGCGGTTTTACAATTCGCTTTGCATGATCTACGGATCAAATCCGTCAAAATACAGCAACATTTTTACCGACGGATATCTGCCGAAGGAACGGGCTGTGAGGTGCGAATCCGAGTACCAGCGCACCTCAGATAGCTGGCGTAACCTGCTCGCTCCTTGGCGAAAGAACTAAGCTGAAATTCTTTAAGAGAGAGGATCATGAAAGACGTTTTTCATCAGTTCATTTTCGGCCGCGGCAACCTTATCAGCGGGCTCATTGCCCTGACAATTATCTCCTCCGTTGCCCTTGGCTGCACCTGTGCCAAGAACTTCGACCTGGGGAATCTCTCCAAATCAGATAATTCTAACCGTCGTTCGGATGACCCGTTCAAGACCGGCAGCGATGGTGATGTTCCCGCGGCTTCGGTCTGTCAGGGACTGGTGAAAGACACGACCCGGCTGTTCGAGGAGGCCATCGACAGCGGCGATTTTTCGGACCTGTATGATAGTGCTTCGACCGACTTTCAAAGCAGCTATAAGGTCGAAGACGTTGCGAACGCCTTCAAGACATTCACTGACAATAGATCCAGTGTCGTTCCGATCCTGAAGAAGGCTCTGGACATTGATCCGGAATTCTCGCCAGCACCTTCGATCAGAACTGAAAAGAATTTGAAGATTCTGGTACTTAACGGAAAATTTGACACCAGTCCTACTAACGTGCAGTTCGAATACGAATTCGTCAGTCGCGGGGGAAACTGGAAAATGCTCAAGCTTGTTATTAAGATCAAGTAAATTCGTTGGATCGCCCGATCCACGCGAGCAATGGCTCGCCCAGGTGCTGCCATTAGAGGTAATAATGAAAAAGAACCTAACGACACTTACAATCGCTATCGCCTCCCTGCTTTTCATCGGTCTCGCTTGTGGCGGCCTCACCGGCGGCCCCACTAAACCGGCACCGCCCGAATATGTCGGATTCTGGACCGGAGCTGACGGCACGACCATGACCATTAGGTCTGATGGAGGAGCCGATTATAAGTCCGGCAACGGAAATTCGACGGTCAGCGGTGGCAGCTTCGAATTGAGTGAAGACGGCAAGTCATTCAAGATCGCATTTGCCTCACTCGGCCCGTCCTTCAAGATCGACAAAGCTCCATCCGGCGGCGAGATGACGCTCGACGGTATCGTTTTCAAACGTTCGGGCGGAGGTTCGAGCACGAACTCGGACACAAAGGCTGAGATCCCCAGCGATGACAAACTCCAGAGCCTTGTGAAAGCCACATTTCTTGATTTCGGCGACGCGGTCCAGGCGGGTGACTTCACTGACTTTCATAAGAAGGTAGCCAAGGTTTGGCGTGATTCGTCATCACCTGAGGAACTTAACAAAGCTTTTAAGGTCTTTATTGACCACAAAGAGAATTACAACTTCAAGAAAGCGGTCTCGCCGCTTGAAGCCACATTTTCACCGGCTCCCGCGATCGAGAAGGTTGCAGGCCTTGATGCTCTCACCGTCAAAGGCTCCTACCCAACTAAACCGGAGCGGACCACCTTCGTCTTGAAATACGCAATGGAAGACGGCGTCTGGAAGCTTATCAGCATCGACATCCACACGGCCAACTAGTTACGCTAACCGTGCGGCGATCTCGCAGGGCCGGGCAATCGTCCGGCCTTTGCATTTTGCACCACAGGAAAGATAAACTCAATATTTCGCAAATATATGAAAATTCACGAATATCAGGGCAAGAACATCCTCAAGGAATACGGTGTACCGGTGCCTCGCGGCATCGTAGCACGCTCGCCGGAAGAGGCTGAGGCAGCGGCGAAGGAACTCGGCACCGACATTGTCGTCGTCAAGGCACAGATCCACGCCGGAGGCCGCGGAAAGGGCGGCGGCGTAAAGCTCGCCAAATCGCCGGATGAGGCGAAGGAACTCGCGTCGCAGATCCTCGGGATGACGCTTGTCACGCATCAGACCGGGCCCGAAGGCCGCTTGGTCCAGACGCTTTTGATCGAAGAAGGGCTGCCGATCGATAAGGAGTTCTACCTCGGCATCACGCTCGACCGCGTCACTGGGCGTAACGTGATGATGGCTTCGTCCGCCGGTGGAATGGATATCGAAAAGGTCGCCGAAGAGACGCCCGAGCTGATCCTCAAGGAGACCATCGACCCGGCGGTCGGGCTTCGCGGGTTTCAGGCGCGTAAGCTCGCTTTCGGCCTCGGCATTCCTAATGAGTTGATCGGCCAGGCGTCGAAATTCATGCTTGCCCTTTATGAGGCGTATGTAGGGTCGGACGCTTCGCTTGTTGAGATCAACCCGTTCCTGCTTACGACCGACGGCCGTCTTATCGCGCTTGACGCCAAACTGACGTTCGACGACAACGCCCTGTTCCGGCACAAAGGGTTTATCGACCTTCGCGACCTGAACGAAGAGGAGCCGCTTGAGATCGAGGCGTCGAAGCACGACCTCAATTATATCAAGCTTGACGGCAACATCGGCTGTATGGTCAACGGTGCCGGCCTCGCGATGGCGACGATGGACATCATCAAACTCGCGGGCGGCGAACCCGCCAACTTCCTCGATGTCGGCGGAGGTGCCTCGCAGGAACGCGTCGAACAGGCGTTCAAGATACTGCTCGCCGACCAGAACGTCAAAGCCGTGCTGATCAACATTTTCGGCGGCATCGTCCGATGTGATATGGTCGCCAACGGCGTTGTCGCGGCTGCCAAGAATCTCGGCGTCTCGATCCCGATCGTCGCCCGTCTTGAGGGCACTAACGTCGAAGAGGGCCGTCGTGTGCTTTCCGAATCAGGCATCGGCATCATCCCCGCAACCGGAATGGCCGACGCCGCCGCAAAGGTCGTAGCCGCGGCCGGCTGATCGCCGAAAGACAGTCAATGCAACCAAAGGCAGTCGGACGGCTGCCTTTTTTGTCCCACGAGTACTTAAAGTGGGACAGAAAGTGGGACAGGCTATCTGTTTGCATACATTGGCCGTTAAGCGATTTGTCCCACTGTCCCACGATTTTTAGATTTCCACTTTTTGGGGATCTGACGTCGCGGAAAGGTGTGTTTCCTGTGCTGCTTGAGGCCGCCGGAAGCTTGCGCGTCTCGGCTGGGATAGGCAGATCGATCGACATATTCGGCCGCCGGTGGTTTCATCGTCCGGGGAAAAATGCACATTTTTCAAAGATCTTTACTCTAATTTTACCATGGCGTTCTATATATTGCTCAATTTTTTATTTGTGAAACAGATGATCAGGGTCCGTTCCGAACCCGGATCTGCCGCAAAAGCAACCAAATCGGGCGCTCACCTCATCCTTTAGCCAGATCTACCCGATATATTTTAAGACAAGGACGTTTCAAACAATGCGAAAACAGCTCATTTCCCTATTAGTACTCGTGTGTTCAATTTCAACCTTTGCTCAGTCGCGCGGCGCTCGGCGGACAGTTGCTACCACCGTGACGCCTGCCGCTGTGACCGACGAGGTCAACAAACTGCCTATCCGACGCGTCATTCTGTATTCGAACGGTGTCGCCTACATCGAACGCCGCGGCTTCGTCAACGGCAATGCCGAGGTCAATCTCGCGTTCAAACAGTCGCAAGTCGACGACGTCCTCAAATCAATGGTCGTCCTCGACCTCGGCCAAGGCAAGATCGGCGCGGTCAGCTACAATTCGTCGATGCCGGCGTCGGCCCGCACGGCGGAGATACCGTTCAGCGTATCCTCGCAATCTGAGGAGTCGGACAGCGAAGGCGGCGGACTTGCGGGCGTGCTTTCGCAGCTTCAGGGGGCAAAGGTGATGGTAGCTTCCGCCAAGGGTACGGCTTCAGGATCGATACTTACGGTCGAAAAACGCAATATATTGACCGAGAGGAAATCAGACGGGGATTCTCAGCCGATGGTCGCGTATTCGCTCGTGATCGCTTCGGAATCCGGCGAGATAACAAATTTTGACCTCTCGGATATCCGCAGCGTGAAATTACTTGAGGACGGCACGCGAAAGGACCTGAACGAATTTGCCAACGCCACCGCCTCGACCCGCCGCCGCGACGCCAAGACCATCAGCGTTACTTCTAACGGTACGGGCCAGCGTGAAATGGTAGTCAGCTACACGATCGCCGCTCCGATATGGAAAACGACTTACCGTGTAGTACTCGACGCCGAAGGCAAGCCTTTCTTTCAAGGTTGGGCGATCGTCGACAACGTCAGCGACGAAGACTGGCGTGATGTCCAGTTATCGCTAATTTCGGGATCGCCCGTTTCGTTCATCCAGAATCTACAAAAGCCTCTCTATCGCTATCGTCCGATCGTCCCGATTCCCGACGATCTGAACCTCAAGCCGCAGATATACGATCCGGAGGCCGGTGTCGGAGCCGGAAATGGTGATGGTTCTGGATTCGGCAACGGAAACGGAAACGGAAACGGCATTGGCGACGGCGACAACGGCATATCGCCGCCGCCAGCAAAAAAGCTTTTTGAGAATGCAAATAACAATTTCATGATCTCCAGCGGCCTGGTCGGAACGAGCGTCAGCGATGCGATCGTGACGGAAAAGTCGGGCGTAGACACGGCTGCGACCGGCGAGGAGCTCGGCGACCTTTTCGAATACAGGATCGAGCAGCCGATCACCGTCGAAAAGAACCGCTCAGCACTAATTCCGATAATTCAGACCAAGATGGAAGGCGAACGCGTCTCGATATACCGCGAACCGTCTGCCGAACCGACTAGCGATGATGACGACGAACAGGAAGCCGTCAAAAAGGCCAACCCGCGACCGATGAGCGGCCTTTTGCTCAAGAATATTACCGCCATGACGTTTGAGGGCGGATCTATGACGGTGCTCGACCGCGATGCCTACGCCGGTGAAGCCTTGATGGAGCGGCTAAAACCCAAAGAACAGCGGCTGATATCTTTCGCACTCGATCTTGGAACACTCGTTAGGACAACTAAAAGCGAAGACCGCGAACCCGCGAGACTCGTCAAGGTGGTCGGCGGCGTCTTTCAGATCCACTTTTTCAAGACGGAAAAGATGCTTTACAAACTCTCGAATCAGACCGATCGAACAAAGGTCGTGTATATCGAACATCCGGTCCGCAAAGATTGGGTCCTGTCCGAGAATTTCGCGAAACCCGACTATACGACCGCTAGATTCTATCGCTTTCGCGTCGAGCTGAAACCATTTGAGACCCGCGATATTACTGTCGCCGAAAACCTCGGAATGATGGATAAATATAGCCTCACGTCGCTATCGCCAAAGGATATGGACATGTTTGTATCGACCCGCGTTATCGACGAGGCCACCCGGGCGAAAATGTCGAAGCTGATCAACCTCAGGATGCAGATCAATCAGATCAACACAAAACTCGCCGCAAACGATAAAGAAACCGAAGATATCACCAAGGACCAGGCACGATTTCGCGAAAATATCGAGTCACTGGCAAAAACACCGGACGCAAAGCAGCTGATCGTTCGATATATCGCCAAGGCCAACGATCAGGAATCGAGGTTAGAGCAGATCAACAAGGATCGGCAGAGTATGCTCGCGGAGAAAGACAGCCTCGAGCTTGAACTGGCGACGGAGATACGCAATTTCGAGATCAAATAGTATTCCTGATTAGTTGATCAATTCCTGGAATGAGTGAAACCACGACTGTTTCAACTCTTCGTAAGGGAATATACGACGTAGACAATGCCAAGGGCGAAGAATATTGGCCCCCAGTAAATGACAGGGATGAAGAATAGGTGATCGGCCGACTCGTTATTTACCCAGTCCTTGTCCTTTACTTTCGTGGGTCTTTTTCGGAGGTATGCGCCTGCGAATGTGAATACAGCGCCCGAAAGCCAAAGGGTCCCGAACTTGGGCCACATGTGAGACGAATAATACTCGTCTCCGAACAGACGAGTTGTGATGAAATTCATTGCCAGTGCAGAAAGAACGCCGCCTATCAATACAACGGCTGCACCTTTTCCGCGGTGGATCAAAATCATAGAAACGACCTATTCAAATCTCGTCACACCTTAATATAGATCCGTTTCCTGTACAGCAGCCACATCAGAAACAACCATATCAGGACAAAGCTGATCGCGAAGGCGAGCGAGGCGTCGATCGGTTGGAACAATTTGAAGAAGAAATTGTCCATTACATACGTCTGTATGCTAACCGGTTCGCCGTCGGCACCGGTCACTCGATATGCCTCGATAATGCGGGTGAAATAGTCGGAAAATACGTAGAGCGCGATCGCGTTAACGCCGAAGATCACGAACGGTTTCGCCCACGTCTTGTATCCCTTGATGTCGATCAGCCAGTAGCAAGACCCGAGCAGGAGCAAGGCAAGCCCAGAGGTCGACAGGACGAACGAACTCGTCCATAGCGCCTTGTTCATCGGGAAATAGCTGTTCCAGATCAATCCCGTCGCGAGCAGAACGACGCCGAAAAAGAACATGCCTGAGACCTTATTCAATTCAGAATATCGAATATCAAATATCGAATTCCGATCTTCCTGATCCGAATTCGTCACTTCTGCTGCCGATACTTCACTTTCGACATTCGATATTCTAAATTCTGACTTCTTAGTGAGCCACGTTCCGGTCAGGGCACCGGCGATCGTCGTGACGAGCGCCGGGAATGTCGACAGGATGCCTTCCGGATCGTAGACCTTGGCTTGCCGCCAGATGTGGTCAACGCCGAGGATGGTGCGGTCGATATAGGCGGCAAGGTTGCAGGCCTTGTCGCTGAAGCTCGTCACGTCGCAACCCGGCACCGGGATCGTCGTCATTATCAACCAATATCCGAGCAGCAGGAACACGGAAATTCCGACCTGCTGCTTCCAATTCGTGTGCAGGAATATCAGCGACACTACCAGATAGCATATCGAGATCCGCTGCAGCACGCCCAGTATGCGGAAATGTCCATAATCGTATGGTACGACGTTGTAGCCCGCGAGATTCATGCCGGCAATGCCGAGCAGGCCGACCGCGAACAGGATGCCCGCGACCTTGAAATTACGCAGCAGCAGAAAGTAAAGCGAGGCGCAAAATGCGAGCCAAATGACCAGTTTTAGGGGGTCGGGAGCGTCTGTCGCCTGAAATCGAAAGAACGGCACGACCGAAACGGCGGCCCCAAGCAGATAGATCGACGCGGCCCGCGTAACTATTTTCCAGTAGTCCTTCGCGACGGGCTTTTCGACGACGCGGCGTCCCATCGAGATGAAGATCGATACGCCGACGATGAACAAGAAGAACGGGAATATCCAGTCGGTCGGCGTCAGCCCGTGCCAATCCGCGTGCTCGAGCGGGCTGTAGATGTGCTCCCACGTTCCCGGATTATTGACCAGCGTCATTCCGGCGATGGTCATTCCGCGGAAAACGTCGAGCGAAACCAAGCGATCTTTTGGTGTGTCGTCAGCCATGCAGATGTTTTACCACAAAGTCAGCCAATAAACACAGGAGAATCCGGCCGCCTTCACCAACCGTTTCGCTCGCGCAATTTTGTGATGTGCGCGGTGTGGTGCAGAGAATGCCACGAATAAAGCGCCAGCGCACCGTCGAGCGACCACGGTCCGGTTTCGGGATGGACGAATTGCTTTGCGAAATCCGCCTCGGACATAGACTCGAGAAGGCTCACCCAGCGTGCGTGGATGCCGTCTATCAGGTTCAGCGAGACATCGACCGGCAATTTGCTGTCGCCGAGTTCGGCCCAACGGTCCTCATAATACGGCCTGATCGTCGGCGCCGAATCTTCCGTAAGCGCCAGCTTGAACCGAATGATCGAGTTCATATGGCTGTCCGCAACGTGGTGCACGGTTTGGCGAACGGTCCATCCGCCGGAACGATATTCGGTGTCGAGTTGTGATTCGTCGAGACCGGCGACTGCCGCGCGTATCTTTGCCGGAAGTGCGGTAATCGTTTCAATCCGTTCCTTACGGGCCGCCGGCGTGACCGCAAAGCCCATATCAAATTCCCCGATCGGGTAGCGAAGATCTTGGCTCATAAACGTCTCAATTGGTTTTATGTAACCACCCGCTACCGCAGGTGGCTCCCACAATTAACCGCTGTAAAAATTCTCGAAACGCGTGAATTCCTTGAGAAAAGCGAGTTTTACCGTTCCCGTAGGGCCGTTTCGCTGTTTGGCTATGATCAGCTCGGCGAGGCCCTGGTTGGTTTCGTCGGGCTTGTAGTAATCCTCGCGGTAAATGAAACCGACGACATCAGCGTCCTGCTCGATGCTGCCCGATTCGCGAAGGTCGGACATCAAAGGCTTCGGCGGATTACGTGCCTCAGGTGCACGCGAGAGCTGCGACAAGGCAACCACGGGAACATTCAATTCCTTGGCGAGGCCTTTCAATTCGCGCGAGATCTGCGAGACTTCCTGCTGACGTGATTCCGTTCGCTTTCCGCCGCTCATTAGCTGCAGGTAATCGACTACGATCAGGTCGAGTCCCTTTTGCTCGGCAGCGAGGCGACGGCATTTGGCACGCATCTCGAGCACCGAAATGCCGGGCGTGTCGTCAATAAATAATCTCGCATCCGAGAGCGTGCCGATCGCCTGAGCAAGCCGTTCCCATTCGTTGCTCATCAGATGCCCGGTGCGAAAACGATGGGCGTTGATGTGTGCCTCGGAACTGAGCATACGTGTGACGAGCTGCTCCTTCGACATTTCGAGCGAGAAAACGGCGACGATCGCGTTCGACTGCAATGCCGCATTCTGCGCCAGCGTTAGGCACAGCGCCGTTTTTCCCATCGACGGCCGGCCGGCGATAATGACGAGGTCGGTTCGCTGCAGGCCGGAGGTCATCTCGTCGAGCTCAAAAAATCCGGTCGAAAGGCCCGTTATGCCCGAGGCGTCGCCGGCTGCATGCTTTTTGACGCGGGTCAGGACGCTGTCAGCGATCGGAGCGATCCGCGAAAATCCCTCACGTGTCCGTGCCTCGGCCAGAGCGAAGATCATTCGTTCGGCGTTGTCGAGGATATTTTCGGCGTCGTCTTCCTCGGCAAGCGCCTCACCGGTTATCGAATTGCACGTTCGGATCAGGTTGCGGATGACCGCCTTGTCACGAACGACCGTGATGTATTCCTGAACGTTCGAGAAGTGCGGCAGGCCGAAGGTAAGATTTGTGATAGTCGAGGTTCCGCCGATCGATTCAAGAGCACCTTCTTTTTTCAGCTCTTCGCCGATCAGGATCGGGTCGATCTGCTTCTGCTTCTCAAAAAGGGCGATCATCGCGGCGAAAACGCGGCGATTGAGGGGCGAGTAGAAATCCTCGGGCTTGAGGTGTTCGACAGCCTGGGCGATCACCGAGTTATCGAGGATGATCGCCCCCAAAATGACGCGCTCGCTCTCCTCGCTGCTCGGAAGCGCCTTTTCGAGGTACTGCTCTCGTCGTGAATCGGGAAAAACACTCGCCATCGTAAAAATATGCTCCGAAAACCGCGGGACTCGTCAAAATCGGAGCCGACCAAATTACCGATCTTGAGGAAAAAAAGAGACCGCAAATGTGAATTTGCAGTCTCTAAT
The DNA here is from genome assembly GCA_029781855.1 of Acidobacteriota bacterium. Classification (GTDB taxonomy): domain Bacteria; phylum Acidobacteriota; class Blastocatellia; order Pyrinomonadales; family Pyrinomonadaceae; genus OLB17. The sequence continues at coordinate 142,014 of JAKOVX010000012.1, forward strand.
ATTACTCTCAACCGGATTCCCTTTCAAAGAATCGGAAGCGATTTTTTTCTGTCGAAAAAGTCGGAGGTTAGGCCGCTTCTTCCTCAGCTTCTTCGGTGGTTTCGACGCTTTCTTCAACAGTTTCTTCCACCACCGGAGCCTCCACCTTGACCTCTTCGGCCTTGGCTTTCTTCTCTTCCTTCGGGGCGACCTCGCCGCCTTCGGCGGTAACGGTCACGGGAACGACGAGCGTCACTTCACGGTGAAGCTTGACGTTAACCGTGAATTCGCCCGTTTCCTTGATCGCATCCTTGAGAACGATCTTTCGACGGTCGATCTCATAGCCTTTGGCCTTGAGAGCGTCGGCGATGTCCATCGATGTGACCGAACCGAATAGGTGTCCCTGCTCGCCCGATTTGCGTTCGAATGCCAGCGAGATATTCTCCATCTGCTCACGCTGAGCCTCGGCCGTAGCCCTTTCGATCGCGGCCTTTTTGAGCAGAGCTGCACGCTCCTGTTCGATCTGCTTGACGTTGCCTTTGGTCGCGAGCGTCGCAAAACCGTGCGGCAACAGGTAGTTGCGGGCATAGCCGGCCTTGACCTTGACGATCTCGCCGCGTCCACCGACGTGCTCAACGTCCTCGCGCAATAAAATAGTAGTATTTGCCATGATAAAAATCTCCCTCTGGTCCTAGTCCGCGACGAACGGCAACATTGCCATTGAGCGTGCACGCTTGATCGCCTTGGCGATACGGCGCTGATCCTTGGCGGTTATGCCCGAAATGCGGCGCGGCATGATCTTGCCGCGTTCAGGCACGAACTGCCTCAAAAAATCCACATCTTTCCAATCGACATAGTCCGGCACGACCTGTCGCGGGCGGCGGCGTTGATACCGACGCGGACGATCGCCAATGACGTCTTCGCCAACGCCCAAGCCACCTCTGTCATCCATCATTTCCAAATCATTATCTGCCATATCTTTCTCCTTATCCGTCGCCTGAAATTAGGCTTCGGCCTGTGCCTCCGTTTGTTCGGGTGACGGGCGGAATTTCGCACGTTTTTCAGCCTTCGCCTCGCGCTTCGCCATTCGTTTGTCGGCCGCCTTTCGGTCTTCGTCGACGCGGACGGTGATGTAGCGCATGATCAGATCGTTAACGCGCATACGGCGTTCAAGCTCGAGGATCTCCTGCCCGGAGCCGTTGATCTCGAAGAGCACGTAGTGTCCTTCGTGCTTTTTCTGGATCGGATAAGCCAGGTTTCGGATGCCGACGTTGTCCATTCGGACTACTTCGCCGCCTTCCTTTTCAATGAGCTTGCCGACCGCCTCGTTAAGCTTTTCTATCTTGTCGCCATCCGTGTCGGGATTGACGATATACATTACTTCGTATGTTCTATTTGCCATTTATTTACTATCTCCTTTCGGGTTGCCAACCTCATCCTCGTTGAGATGAAGTAAGGATCTCAATTAAATTTTCCCATTGCCGCGTCGACGCCATCGCTGACGATCGAACGCACCGCGTCTGCGGCATTCTCCAATATCTTTTCAAGCGTTCCGAACTCGGTCTTGGTAAACCTGTCCAGTACAAAGTTTGCGGCGTCACGAACCTCGTGTTCCGGGCCGATCCCGATCCGCAAGCGAATGAACTCCTGCGTTTTCAAACGATCGATGATCGATCTCAGGCCGTTTTGCCCGCCGTGGCTGCCTCTCGGCCGGATCCTGATCGTGCCGTACGGCAAAGCCAGGTCGTCCGAGATGATTATCAGCTTTTCAACCGACCTGACCGGCTTTGCTACGAGGCAGCTGACCGCTTCGCCGCTCAGGTTCATATAGGTCTGCGGTTTTGCCAACTCGGACTTTTGGCCGGCAATTTCCGCACGTCCTACAAGTGCCCGGCACTCCTCACGTCTGATCTGCGTTTGGCACTGTCCTGCGAGCAGATCGATCAGCATAAAGCCGACGTTGTGCCGCGTCCTTTCGTATTCCGGGCCCGGATTTCCGAGCCCGACGATGAGCCAATTGCTATCCGGCGATTCCATCGTTTTCAAGGGTCGGCCGAAAGCCGGCAACTTCCCTATTCAGTTTCGCCTTCGCCGCCGTCCTCGGCAGTCTCTTCACCAACAACTTCCGGCTCGACGCCCTCCTCAAGTTGCGGCTCAAGAACTGCTTCCTTGATGCTTGCGATCGCTGCGACAACCGATTCAGGCGATTCGACGATCTCAACGCCTGCAGGTACCTTGAGGTCCGAAACGTGGATAGCATGTCCCGAATTGAGATCACTGATATCTACGTCGATCGAGTCCGGCGTGTTGGCCGGTTCGCAAAGGACCTTGATCTCGCGAAGCGCCTGTGTAAGAACGGCACCTTCTTCGTTAAGGCTTTCCGGATGTCCGATCAAGTGGATCGGAACGGTCATTTCGATCTTCTCGCCCTTGGCGAAGCGGCGAAGATCGGCGTGAACCAGACGGCCCTTGATCGGATCGATCTGACGGTCCTGAAAAATAACGTCGTTAACACCTTCGCCCTCGATATCCAGTGCGAAAACGGTGTTGACGCCGGAATCCGTACGGATGACCGCAGCCAGGTCCTTCAGTTCAGCGGTTGCCGCGAGAGCGGTGGAACCTCCGCCGTACACAACGACCGGGATCTTTCCGGCCGCACGAAGGCGTCGGTTCTCGTTCTTTCCGCGCGTGTCACGCTTTGTTGCCTTAATTACAATTTTTTCTGCCATAACTATTACCTACCGTTTATATGAACAATGACGAAACGCTGGTTTCGTCGTGGATCGATTTGATCGCTGAAGCCAATAGCTTCGCGACGCTCAAAACTTCAATTTTGCCGCCTTCGACAAGCGGCCGGCCGTTATCCTGGATCGGAATGGTGTTCGTCACGATCACTTTCTTCAAATACGAGTTGCTTATGTTCTCAACCGCTTTACCCGAAAGCACTCCGTGTGTGAAACACGCCGAGATCTCATTCGCACCCGCCTTGTGCAATGCCTCGGCCACTTTACAGATCGTGCCGCCTGTATCGCACATATCGTCGATGATCAGGCAATTCTTGTCTGCGACGTCGCCGACGATGTTCATCACATCCGCCTCATTTGCACGCTCGCGGCGTTTGTCGCAAAGTGCAAGGCCGGCGTCCAGACGTTTCGCGTAGGCTCGAGCCCTCTCAGCGCCGCCAGTGTCCGGGGCGACAACGATGAGATTGTCGATCGGATTATTTCTGAAATAATCGACCACGATCGGGGCCGCGTAGAGATGGTCCACCGGAATATCAAAGAAACCCTGGATCTGTGCCGCGTGCATGTCGATCGTCAAAATGCGTTGGGCACCAGCGGTCGTGAGCAAATTAGCGACGAGTTTTGCCGCGATCGGCACACGCGGACGGTCCTTTTTGTCCGAGCGGGCGTATCCGAAGTACGGGATGACCGCCGTCACACGTTCTGCCGAAGCACGAACGAACGTGTCGATCATGATGAGCAGTTCCATCAGATGCTTGTCGCTCGGCGGACACGTCGGCTGGACGATGAATACGTCGGAGCCGCGGACATTCTCGCCGATCTGAAAGTTGAACTCACCATCCGAAAAGTGGTCCGTGCTCGCCTTTCCCAACTCGCAGTCGAGCTCACGGCAGATCTCCTCCGCGAGCAGCGGATGGGCATTTCCGGTAAAGACCTTGATTTTTCCCGTGACGCTCATTAAAAAATAAAAACGGCCAACTCAAATTAGAGACTGACCGTTTCAACATCATAAATGGCTGGGGCGGGAGGACTCGAACCTACGAATGCCGGATCCAAAGACCGGTGCCTTACCACTTGGCTACGCCCCAATGCTATTACAGAAACTGATCGGAAACAGCCTAACGCCGAAGCGCCTCGCGATATTCGTCACGCGAGATGGCTGCTACGGCAAACTTTCGCCAGGTTGATCTGATATCAAGGGCTTTTATAGCAGCTTGCCGTGTCTCTTCTTTGTCAAACATTCCAACTACGCTCGCCCCGCTGCCGCTCAATACGGCACTCACGGCGCCGAGATCCAGAAGAGTGCGTTTTACTTCACCGATCTCCGGATACGCGGCAAAAACCGAGCTCTCAAAATCGTTTATCAATACCGAATGGAGCGGATCGAGTGATTCGGCTTCATTGCGGCAAACTCGAAGAATACGATTCGAGGCCTCTTTTGTCAAGTTTGAGGCGCCGATAGCGGCGTAGGCTTTGGCGGTCGAGACGCGTATTTTCGGCGTTATTACGATCATTGGCCTCAGGGTCTTGTCGGCTAGCGGCTCGACAGCCTCGCCGCGTCCGGTGCCGATCGCTGTGCCGCCATATAAAAAGAATGGAACATCAGACCCGAGTTCCGACGCGATCGAACTCAGATCGTCGTCGGAAATGTCGAGATCCCACAGCCGCTGCAAGCCAATAAGTGCAACAGCAGCATTCGACGAACCACCGCCGAGGCCGCCGGGCGAGGGAATTTTCTTTTCCAGTCGGATCTTCGCCCCTTGCCTGACCGAATACCGCTCCCGCAGTATTTCGGCGGCCCGAACGATAAGGTTGCGGCCGCCGACCGGGATCCGCGGATTCCGACAAGTCAGTGTTATCCCGTCTGATTCGGCAAAAGTGATCCGATCGTGGAGAGAGATCGTCTGAAATACGGTACAGATCTCGTGAAATCCGTCCGCACGTTTGCCGATGACGCGAAGGTATAGATTTACCTTGGCAAATGACGGAAATGTAAACGACGACGGCATCGCTCTAGGATAGTGAAACGCCCGCGTTACGGCAAGGTGATCGGGATCAAGCGCTAACCGGGCACCCGCGTAAGCTGGCGTAACGCGAATGCCCGTAATTCCAATTTGATTGAGTACGTTATTTCCTAAGCAAGAATACCTGCGTCAGGTAATATGACCCATCCTCGGCGACGGCGATTCCGACCGCGGACTCGCGCCATTCGGTACTAAGCAGATTGTGCCGGTGCGAAGGCGATTCGAGCCACAGTTTGACAGCCACGTCGATCGGGTCCTTGTAGCCGCGGTTAAACGCGATGTTCTCACCGATCGAACGCCATTGCGTCAAACCCGAGCGGTCGGCCCGGTCGCTGACCATCGAACCGTCCCGCCCGCGGTGGCTGAAATATTTATAGTCCGCCATGTCTTCCGAATGGCGCCTCGCAAGAGCCTCGAGCTCGTCGCTCCAAACCAGCGCTCTTAGACCATTCTCAGCACGTTTTTGATTCAAGAGATTAAATGCTGTTCGCTCGAGCGATGCGGTGTTAGTTGCCGGAGCAGAGCGGGCACCAACGACGCGCGGACGACTTTCGGCATCGTCGTCTTTGGTTGACGTCGTCTTAACGGCTCGTAGTATCTGAAATGTGTCGCGTTGTGCAAAGGCCGTCGACGCAAAAGCGGCAACAAGGCAAAGGATCAATATTGCGGATCTTTTCATTTGACCTCACTTCGGCAGCCGGACGGTCTGTTTTACAACGACTCTCGGCTTTGCGTTCGCTCTGACGAGCGATTGCCTTTTCGGTTAAGGTGGCAGATCAGAGGAACCTGCTTAATTAATCATAGTCGTAATCAACGGAAATTACCACAATATTCGCAGCGATGCGTTAAAATCAAAATATGCCTGAACAACTTGTTTCATTGGGGCGGAAGAAGGTCGACGACAGTCACCTCGAACCTCATACTGATCCCGTTTGCAAGATGATCGTGACGCCGCAGTCGGCTGCTGCCAAATTCGAATACGATGGAACGACATATTATTTCTGTGCGGTCGGCTGCAAGGACCGTTTCGCGGCGGAACCAGAGAAATATTTATCGGCCCCGGAAGCCATCACCGAAGCCGAAGGATCATCCTCCGGCGGACACGTTGATCCTGTATGCGGCATGACCGTAGACGCTGAGACCGCTGATGGTAAGCACGAGCATGGCGGAGACAACTACTATTTTTGCTCGACCGGATGCCTGAACAAATTCAAGGTGGATCCTGGCAAATATCTGAATCCGGTTGGATCCCAGGATCAGCCGATGGACGTCGAATACACGTGCCCGATGCATCCCGAGATCGTCCAGATCGGTCCCGGAAGCTGTCCGATCTGCGGAATGGCGCTCGAACCGAAGGAAATTTCGCTCGACGACAAACCGGATCCGGAATATATCGATATGAAGCGGCGGTTCGCGATCTCGGCAGTACTCACACTTCCGGTATTCGTCCTGGCAATGGGTGAGATGTTCACGGCGTTTCACTCTCTCGTCCCGCCGCGGGTCTCGATCTGGATCCAGTTTTTGCTGGCGACACCGGTTGTCTGGTGGGGCGGTTGGCCGTTCTTTAAACGGGCAGTCCAGTCGATCAAGAATGTCAGCCCGAATATGTTCACGCTGATCGCGATCGGCACGGGAGCGGCGTATTTTCTAAGCCTCGCTGCGTTATTCGCTCCGGGGTTGTTCCCATCTGCGATGATCGACGCACACACCGGCCTGGTTCCCGGATATTTTGAATCGGCGGCTGTTATAACGACCCTCGTCCTGCTCGGCCAGGTCCTCGAACTGCGAGCCCGATCGCAGACGTCGAGCGCTATCAAGGAACTTCTAAGGCTGGCCCCTGAGAATGCGACGGTAATTCACGATGACGGCACCGAAGAAACCATTGACCTACGCCACGTTGCAGTCGGGCAGACGCTTCGGGTAAAGGCGAATGAAAAGGTCCCGACTGACGGCAGTGTTATCGAGGGACAAACGTCCGTCGACGAATCAATGGTCACGGGCGAGTCAATGCCCGTCGAAAAACACGCCGGAGCCAAGGTGATAGGCGGCACCATCAACGGCAACCGCTCATTCACGATGCGTGCGGAAAAGGTCGGCAGCGATACGCTCCTCGCTCAGATCGTCAAGATGGTCGGCGAGGCACAGCGAAGCCGGGCACCGATCCAGCGGCTCGCTGACGTGGTCTCTGCATATTTTGTTCCTGCGGTAATAATCGCCGCAGTCATCGCGTTTGCCGTTTGGCTGATCCTTGGGAGCCTTCCGTACGCGATAGTTGCCTCCGTCTCCGTTCTCATCATCGCCTGCCCTTGCGCCCTAGGCCTCGCAACGCCAATGTCGATCATGGTTGGAACAGGCCACGGAGCAAAGAATGGCGTACTTATCAAAAAAGCCGAGGCCCTCGAAACATTCGAAAAAGTCACGGCTATCGTTGTCGACAAAACCGGCACGCTAACCGAGGGCAAACCTTCGATCGAACGCATTTACCTCGTCAATGGTGACGATAAACCACTTGGCGAAGGCCCGTATCTATCGCTCGCGGCCCAGCTGCGGATAGACGAGGATTACGTACCGCCTGTCTCGCCTGATGGATTGAAACAGGAAGATGTAATGCGACTCGCTGCGAGTCTGGAACGACACAGTGAGCATCCGTTGGCAGGAGCGATCGTTGACGAGGCGGAAGCTCGGCGTGTGAAGACCTCCGAGGTGACGGACTTCGAATCGATCACGGGTCAAGGAATCAGAGGAAAGGTCGATGGTAGGAAGGTGTATGTCGGTAACGCCGCCGGGCTTTCGGAGGGTAATGAACCGCTAAGTTCGGCCGCTGAGACCTTGCGGGAGAGGGGCCACACCGTGGTTTTTGTCGGATTGGACGGCAGAGCGGCTGGCCTGATCAGCGTTGCGGACGCGATCAAACCATCTGCGAAGGCCGCGATCGCCGAGCTTCACCGCCAAAAGATCGAAGTGGTTATGATGACCGGCGACAATCGGGCGACCGCCGACTCTGTCGCAAAGCGGCTGGGCGTCGATCAGGTGTTTGCCGAGGTAATGCCCGAGGACAAAGCTGCCAAGGTCAAGGAGTTGCAATCACAAGGCAAGATCGTCGCGATGGCCGGAGACGGTGTCAACGATGCTCCGGCCCTGGCGCAGGCGAATGTTGGAATAGCTTTCGCGAGCGGAACGGACGTCGCGATCGAATCGGCCGATATCACGCTGCTCAAACCCGATCTAGATGGAATCGTAAAAGCACGAAACCTGAGTCGCGGGACAATGCGAAATATTCGGCAAAATTTGTTCTTTGCTTTCGCCTACAATGTCATCGGAATTCCGGTCGCGGCGGGCCTGCTTTACCCTGTTTTTGGGATATTACTTTCACCGATGATCGCGAGCGCGGCGATGACGTTCAGCTCGGTCTCGGTGATAACAAACGCACTGCGTCTGCGCAACCTGGATCTCCGCCGAAGAGACTAGAATATAGTTTAAGTAGAACGATCTAAAGCTCTGAAAGAATGAAACTTATCCGCTCATCGGCTGGCAGTACCGGAACCTCAACAATTGGGAATGGCAATGAACGATAGACTTCCCAGATCAGTTGATGGATCTTTATCTGTGCGGCCGGATCCTCTCGCCGTGCGTAGTCGTCGATCAAAGGAAGAGGGTCAAGAATGAAGATCTTCCTGTACGACAGATGTTCCATAGCTTTCGTTAATACCTGGTCCGGCGAAAGGTCCAGAAAACGATAGTAGGCGAGTGCGTCGGGTATCGCCCGGTCAAGGAAAACTACATCCTCGGTCGAGAGAGATCTTTCCTGTGCGATCTGGATCTCAAGTACCTTTAACTGAAATTCTCTCTGATTCTTTCGTATCTGCTCAACGGTCTTACCGTCGGCGAGCTGCATGTCGATATAGTACCGGGCGTCCTCAACGGTCGTCTTGTAGCCCAACTCGCTTAGCATGTTGACGACCGTCGTCTTGCCCGAACAGGGCCCACCGGTTATGACGTACCAATGATTCTTGCCGACACGGCCGTTTTTCGCTTTGCTCATTTACAGTTTTGGGTATTGATCGAGTGGATCAGGATCTACAGAGACTTGGTGGCGACAACTTTATCAGCTCCCACCGAGGCTTAATGTCCCGTCGAATGCAATATTCGGCGACTCGCCAACGCCTCCTGGATCATCATTTTTTCTTGCACGTTTTCGAGGTCGATCAGCCCCTCAAATTTATCGCCGTCCATGACCAATGCAACCGACTGCTGTTTCGCAGAGCTCTGCTCAAAAAACTCGAAGAGTTTTGCGTCCGGGCTCACGATAAAAAACTCGGTATTCATGAAAGCGGACACCGCAGCCTCGTTTCCGCCGCTCGACAAGCCTTTAACGATCTCATTTCGGGTCAGCAGCCCGATCGGTTTGCCGGCGTCGGCGACCACGAATTCCGTTTCCTGGCTGTTGAGGAGAGCGTCAACAGCCTCGCCGATCGTGGCGTCAGGGCCGAGGACCGTGAATCTATGCATAAGCGCATCGCGAACCGTCAAGCCCGCGAGGGCCGACTTCGTCTGCTCAAACACCGCTTCGCCGCCGGCTCCAAGATAAATGAACAAGCCGATAAATACGAGCCAGAAATTGTAAAAGAACCCGAGAAAGACAAATCCAATTGCAAGGATCTGTCCCAACGCAGCCGCGATCCGCGTCGCCGTCGTCCGGCTCATTGCAAATCCCAGCAACGCCCGAAACACACGCCCACCGTCCATCGGGAATGCCGGGATCAGATTAAAAACGGCGAGCATCGCATTGGCGATGAACAAACTGTATAGAAACGGCAGATTGGCAACCTGGGCGGCGTTCAGCGTTGAGAGATCCGGCACTTGCCCCGTTGAACTCAAATATATCCAGAGCCCGGTCGCAATGACAACGTTCACGGACGGGCCGGCGAGCGATATCAGCAATTCGTGAGCAGGCTTTTCGGGCATCGACTCAAAGCTCGAAATGCCGCCGATCGGGTAAAGCGTTATGTCACGCGTCACGACTCCGAATCGCTTCGCCGTCAGTGCATGACCGAATTCGTGAAGGACAACGCACGCAAATAGCGCGAGGATAAATAGGACGCCCCAAATGCCCTGGTTGACGCCCTGCGGGGACCCAGCATGCATCAAAAATACCCAGACTATCAGTATCCAGAACGTCCAGTGGATGTAAACCTGAATACCGAAGAATTTCCCAACCGGCAGTGACCAGGATCTCATTTCTTCTCTCTTCTCGTTAGAATAATAGGGATGCAGGCGGCCCTATTTCAAGTAACCAAACGACATTCGAATCCTCATGATTCAATGTCGACATCGGACATTAGACACAAATTTCGCTGACGTTTGCCCGCGTTGTTGCTCTGTCTGCTAATATTAAACTATGAACCAAACTGCACTGGCTGTCCACGGTGGGGCCGGAACGATTTTACGATCACAAATGACGCCGGCACTCGAGGCCGAGTATCGGAGCGGGCTTGAAATTGCACTCAAGTCAGGATGGGAGATCCTCGAGGCGGGCGGCAGTTCGCTCGACGCGGTCGAGGCCGCCGTTTGCGAGCTCGAGAATTATCCGCTGTTCAACGCCGGCCGTGGCGCCGTGTTTACGCACGAGGGCAAGGTCGAGCTTGATGCGGCGATCATGGACGGCCACTCACTGAAGGCAGGGGCGGTGACATTTGTTAAAAACGTCAAGAATCCGGTCAAACTCGCCCGCCTCGTTATGGAACGTACCGAGCACATCCTGCTTGCCGGCGAGGGAGCGAATCAGTTTGCCGAGGAAATGGGTGTTGAGACCGAGTCGGACGAGTACTTTTTCACCGAACACCGCTGGCTGCAGCTTCAGCGGGCGATCTCGTCAGGGCGGGTAACTCTAGATCATTCGCTTTCAGGGTCCGATAGATTCACGACCGGGCCGCTGGTCAGGCCGATCGGGACGGTCGGTGCCGTCGCCTGCGACAAAAAAGGCTATTTGGCTGCCGCAACCTCGACGGGCGGTATGACCAACAAGAAATTCGGCCGTATCGGCGACACGCCGATCGTAGGAGCGGGCACCTATGCTGACGATAAATGCGCGGTGTCATGCACCGGCCATGGTGAGTATTTCATGCTTGGAGTTGCGGCATATGACGTTGCGGCACGTATGAAATACAAGGGTTTGAGCCTCGAAGATGCAGCCCGCGAGACGATCGACAACATTAGAACCATGAATGGCGAAGGCGGCCTGATCGCGGTCGACGGCAACGGTAACGTCACGCTGCCGTTCAACTCCGAGGGGATGTATCGGGGAAGCATTTCCGAAAACAAAGGAACAGAGATCACAATCTATCGGTCATGATTCCATTCGTAACCAAAGATTGAGTTCACCATGAGCATCTTTCCGAACTTCGATACCGCTGATCGCTAAATCGCCGAGGTCGTGGCCCCAGATTCCATAGACCCCGTCTGTTTGGTTCCGATTCATTATTCTTCGTTCATTCATGGGAAGAGTCTTAGTTTGCGCCGATCGCTCCTCTTCGAGATAGATCTCTTCATACTTTGTCCCGATCTCATCGATCAACTGCCAGCGTGAAAACGCTCCTGACTCTGAGTGCAAGACGCACTTAAATGGGTGGTCTAATGGATAGTCAATTATTAGGTTCACCGATTTCGCTCTAAGAACAATTTCGTCAGGATCGATCAGCCGATCCTTCCCCTGTGTTCTTTCTTCAATGTTAATCCAGGGCACGACCCCGTCATCAAAATCGAGCTTTTCTTCTTCCGTTGCTCGCACTTGGTAGTAGACAGTCGAGATCAATTCGCCCAAATCATCGTGTGATTTGCCAACGTACTCGCCTTCCTTTTTAATAACAACGTCGACTTCCCGTCTGGCGGCGATCCTCGATAGCTCTTCAGCTCGCTCAGCGTCACTCATCTCGGAGCTACCGCCGAAAGATTCTTTGACCCAACTTACGAGTTTTCCAATCACGACCTACCCTCCCTAGAAAGTGGAAAGACCTCAATCACTACTCACTATTGATCCGCCATTTTCTCGCTCAGCATATCCCGATACTCCTGCACGTAAGAAATGTCCTTCGGCACTAGGTCGGCGAGGGTGACCACGAGTTCACCTTTGCGGCCGTGCTTGATGGCGTGGTGGATCGCGTCGCGGCCGTCAGGGATGATGCGGACCTGTGGCTCGTGCTCACTTTGGGCGATCCCCTCCTGCAGCAATTTGTGAAGTTCTTCGGGTTCGCGGCCTCGCAGATAGTTGCCGGTTCGGATGACAATGCGGTCAAACGAATCGGCCGCGATCTTTCCGAATTCGCGAATATCGTCATCGCGGCGGTCGCCAGTGCCGTTGATAACGACCGTGCGATATTTATTAGGTAGTTTCGAGATAAAGTCTGTTAAACCTCTGAGTCCGGCGGGGTTATGAGCATAATCCATCAGAACCGTTACATCGCCGACCTCGACGAAATTCAATCGTCCCGGCGTCTGTGCCGTTCCCGCGTTGAAGGTCGTCAGTCCCACACGAAGGTCCTCAAGCGACACACCGTGCACAAAGCACGCGAGCGTCGCCGCAAGCACGTTCTGCACCATGAATTCCGCACGGCCGTCGTAGGTCAGCGGGATGTTTTGCACTCGCTCGACACGCACCTTCCACTTGCCTTTCAAGATCGTGACGTAGTTATTCTCGTAAACGCACGAGATGCGGCCACGTTTTGCCTGCCGCTGAATATTCTTGTTGTTCTCATCCATTGAGAAAAGCACGACGTGGCCGTCAGTCAATTCGCGCATTTTGTAAACGAGGTCGTCCTCGGCGTTCAAAACAGCGTAACCCTTTGACGAGACCGCACGCGGCACGACCGATTTGACGCGGGCGAGGTCCTCCAGCGTGTTGACGTCCTTTAGGCCGAGATGATCGGCCGCGACGTTCAACACCACACCGACATCGCAGTAATCGAACCCGAGCCCCGAACGGATGATTCCGCCGCGTGCCGTTTCAAGCACAGCGACGTCGACGGTCGGGTCTTTTAGCACCAACTGCGCCGAAACCGGCCCCGTGTTGTCGCCGGCAACGATCTGCTGGTTGCCGATATAGGTTCCATCGGTCGTCGTAAATCCAACTGTTCGGCCGCTGTTTTTGAGAATATGAGAGATCAGTCGCGTGGTCGTCGTTTTCCCGTTGGTGCCGGTGATCGAAAATATCGGTATTCGCGCAGGTGCTCCGGGCGGGAACAGCATATCGATCACGTATTCCGCGACGTTACGGCCGATGCCTTCACTTGGGCTGAGATGCATCCGGAACCCAGGGGCCGCGTTGACCTCGATGATACCGCCGCCATTCTCATGCAGCGGTTCGCTCACATTCGGAGCGATGACGTCGACGCCCGCGACATCCAGCCCGATAATGCGGGCTATCCGTTCGAAAAGAAACACGTTCTCCGGGTGAACTTCGTCGGTACAGTCGATCGCCGTGCCGCCGGTAGAGATATTCGCGGTCGTTTTGAGATGCAGGATCTTTCCTTTCTCAAGGACGCTATCGAGTTCGTAACCCGCATTGTGGATGCAACGCATCGTCTGGCCGTCGATATCGATCTGTGTCAATACGTTCTCGTGTCCATAGCCGCGGCGCGGATCTTCGTTTTCCTTGTCGATCAGGGCCTGAATTGAACTCTTTCCGTCACCAACGACGTGTGCCGGAATGCGCTCGGCGACCGCAATGAGACGGTTGTTGACGACCAATGCCCGAAAATCGGAGCCGATCAGCTGCTTTTCAACGATGATCCAACGTGAGTATTCCTTGGCCTTTTCAAACGCCGTGAGAGCATCCTCAAGCGTCGTGATACCGACCGTCGCACCTTTGCCGTGATTGCCGTCAAGTGGTTTAATCACAAAAGGATAGCCGACGTTACTTATAGTGCTTTCTAACTCCTCAACGTCACGTATCCGATAACCTTTCGGAACCGGGACGCCCATGTCGCCGAGCAGCTTTTTTGTCGCATGCTTGTTGCCTGCGATATCGACGGCGATCATATTCGTATTGACCGTGGTCGTCGCCTGGATGCGTTTCTGATGAACGCCGTAGCCAAGTTGGACAAGCGACTGGTCGTTGAGCCGGATGTAGGGAATGTCGCGGTTCTCGGCTTCCTCGACCAGCGATCCCGTCGATGGGCCGAACCGTACCTCGTCTCGGATCTCACGCATTTCCTGAATGCTATTGGCGAGGCCTTCCTTGATCTCATTCAGGTCTTTACCCTCTGCAAGGTCGAGCCACAACTGGACTGCGTGCCGGCCGGCATATCGCCCCACCTCTTCCTCGACATAGCTGAAAACGACGTTGTATATTCCCTTTTCGTCGGTCTCGCGTGTCCGGCCGTAACCCGTATCCATGCCGGCCAAAGTTTGCAGCTCAAGCGCGAAATGCTCGATCGCGTGTCCGGCCCACGTACCTTCCTGAACGCGCTTTAGAAATCCACCATCCTCGCCGTAGCTGCAGCCGTGCGAATGAAGCGTCGGAATAACCTCGACCATTCGCTCGTAAAAACCCTGGATCAGATTCGTAGGTTTCTCCTCATAATCGCCGATATCGAGGCGCATTATGATCAGCTTTTTCCAGTAGCCGCTCCAGTAGTTCGGCCCGCGAAGTGTGCGTGTTTCGAGGATTTCCATATTCCAAGGTTCCAGATTCCAAATTCCAAATTTAGGTGAATTTGCGTCCCTTAAGGTCTGATCGCGTCAAGTAACTTCGAAAAGCCGATAACTGCCGATTCGTTCGTGTGAGCCTATCGGCAAGTTCGTCAAACTGAGCTTGCGAAATATACCCTTGATGTAGAGCAAACAATGCTTGGGCACGAGCCTCTCCGCACGATCCCTTTGCGATAGTCAAGAAGTTGCAAAATTCCTTGTTGCCGTCACGCTCAAATCCCTCGGCAATGTTCGAGAAGATCGAAACCCCGGCACGACGAATTTGGTCCCGAAGTACAAAATCTTTGCTAAACGGCCCAACGGAAGTCACCGAAAAGATCAGATTCGCACACCCGACTGCAGATTTCCATACTTCGAGATCTTCAAATTTTTCAATCTTCTGCGACATAAATTAGCAGCTTTGACCTGGAATTTGGAATCTGGAATTTAGAACCATCGTCAACCAAGATCGGGCAAAAGAAATTCGACCGCCGGTTGGATCGGATGACGTTCGAGATAGTTGTAAACCAAACCATCACGTAATACATGAAACTGGACGCCGCAGATACTAAATGCTTCGTTATCAGCAACTTCAGCTATCTCATTAAAACTAATTTGTGAGCCATCGACGATAGTCGTCGAGCCCTGGCCAAATACCTCAAGTACTCCATTACCATTCAAAATGATGGCAGTATTCTCGTCGATACCGATGCCGAGATTGTACGGATTGTATGAGACCGCAGTGATCAGGCGGCTGATGCGCCCGCGTTCGCTGAAATGCTGGTCAATGATGATGTTCTTCAGGAACCCGAGGCCGGGACTGAGCTTGACGGCGTTCTTGTGCGGATGCGAACTCGGTTCGCCGCGAACGATCATCGACGTGCTCATCGCTGCCGCCCCAGCGCTCGTGCCTGCCATGACGACGTCTGTTTCGCGAACCATTTTACGCAGCTTTTCGGCGAGTTTCGTCCCGCCAAGCAGCGACACGAGCCGCATCTGGTCGCCGCCCGTCATAAATACGCCGGTTACGCCGTCCGTGAGGCTTTCGGCATCGGCCTGAACAATGTCCTGTCTTGACGTCGCTCGCAAAACACGCGGATTCGCGATCCCAAGATTGCGGAACGCCTGCGTGTAAACATCCGCTGCAAATTCAGGAAAATCCGAAGCGACCGGTAATATCAGTATCTCGGCCTTTTCACCACCGGCAAGTTCGAGAAACTTCTTCAGGATACGCCGTTCGTTATATTTGTCCTCTGCTCCGCCGATCACCAAAAGATGTCCGCCGATGATCTCGCGGTCGTGCGATTCATTCATTGATTGTTTTGTTACTGCTAAATTTCGGAAAACTTTACACTAACTTAGAGTAAAGTCATTGGCTGGTCAAGATTGCGTTCCCCTTGTTTTCAACCGCGACTAAGCGACATTTTCCGCTGTCACGTGCCGCCCGCCGTGTATATCCTGCAAGCTGCGGACGATCACGCCGCTTTCTGAGAGTTTCGTTCCAATGGCCTCGATCAGGGCTTCGGCTCCGGTGATAGTCGTAACGCACGGAACGTTGAATTGAAGAGCAGCCTTGCGAATCGCCTTTTCGTCGAAGTGCGACGTCTTGCCGAGCGGCGTATTGATAATGAGGGCGATCTCGCCTTGTTTAATAAGATCGGCGATGTTCGGCCGGCCTTCGTTGACCTTAAACACCGACTCACATTCCAAACCGACCTCGTGCAGACGCATCGCCGTGCCGTAGGTCGCGACCAGGCTGAATCCGAGCTTGCTCAACCGACGGGCGAGGACGACGGCCTGACCCTTGTCGTCGTTGTTGACCGAGATGAACGCCTTCCCTTTCCGCGGCAGCGTCAGGCCCGCTCCTTCCATCGCTTTGCCGTACGCCTCGCCGAATGTCGCGCCGACGCCCATCACCTCGCCGGTCGAATGCATTTCGGGTCCGAGGATCGGGTCAACGCCTGCAAACTTTTTGAACGGAAAGACCGGTGATTTAACGAAAATATTCGGCACCGGCAAAACATTCGGCAAATTGAAATCCGCAAGTTTCTTGTGTCCGGCCATAACGACCGAAGCGATCTTTGCGATCGGAACGCCCGTCGCCTTTGCCAGGAATGGTACGGTCCGCGACGCACGCGGATTGACCTCGATCACGTAAACGCGGTCGTCCTTGATCGCGAACTGGATGTTCATCAGACCGACGACTTTCAGGGCACGGGCAAGCAGACGGGTGTAATGTTGGATCGTCTCGAGATGTTCAGCCGCGATCTTCTGTGCCGGAAGGACGCTCGATGAGTCGCCGGAATGGATCCCTGCTTCCTCGATGTGCCCCTGAATTCCCGCGATCACGACCGTGTCCTCATCGGCGAGAGCATCGACGTCGATCTCGGCCGCACGTTCCAGAAACTTGTCGATAAGGATCGGTTTTTCCGGCGACGCGTCGACGGCCGAACGCATATATTCGTCGAGGCTCGGTTCATCATAGACTATTGCCATTGCCCGGCCGCCGAGGACAAAACTTGGCCGCACGACGATCGGGTAACCTATCTTATTTGCAACTACTTTAGCCTCATCAGCTGAAGTGACACTCGAGTTCTCGGGACAAGGGATCTTAAGTTCTGCTAGAAGTGCTCCGAACCGCTTGCGGTCCTCGGCGAGATCGATCGAATCGGGCGATGTGCCGATGATCGGCACGCCAGCCTCGTGAAGACGGTCCGCCAAGTTGAGCGGCGTCTGGCCGCCAAACTGCACAATGACGCCGTCCGGTCGCTCAACATCCACGATGTTCATCACGTCTTCAAATGTCAGCGGTTCAAAATATAGCCGATCCGAAGTGTCGTAGTCTGTCGAGACCGTCTCCGGGTTACAGTTGACCATGATCGTTTCGAAATCAGCTTCCTGCAAAGCAAAACTTGCGTGACAGCAGCAGTAGTCAAATTCGATGCCCTGGCCGATACGATTGGGTCCCGAGCCTAAGATCATTATTTTCTTTCGGTTAGATGGCTCAGCTTCACACTCCTGTTCATATGTCGAATAGAGATACGGAGTGAACGACTCGAACTCGGCGCCGCAAGTATCCACACGTTTATACACAGGGGTGATATCGTGCGATTTACGGTATTCGCGAACCGCAGTCTCCGCGGTGCCAGTCAAAAAGAACAGGCGCCGATCCGATAGCCCCCATTCTTTTGCCAATCGCAAGGTCTCGTCGGAGATATCTTCCAGCCGTTTCCCTTCGATCTCTGCCTGCAGGTCCATCACCTGCTGCAGCTGGTCGAGGAACCACGGGTCGATCCGGGTCAGCCGATGGACCTCCTCAAGCGAGTATCCGTTACGCAGGGCATAGGTAACGTAAGAGAAACGCTGAGAATTTGGACGAGCTAATTTCCGCTGCAGCTCAGCGTCAGGAACATCTTGTAAACGCAACGGTTTAACAGCCTCAAGTGAACGTAGCCCCTTAAACAGAGATTCCTTAAATGTCCGGCCGATCGCCATCACTTCGCCGACCGATTTCATCTGCGTGCCGAGTACATCCTCGGCTCCAGGAAATTTTTCGAACGCCCACTTCGGGATCTTGGTGACGACGTAATCGATCGTCGGCTCAAAGGACGCCGGAGTCTTTCTCGTAATGTCATTTGGGATCTCGTCGAGGGTGTAGCCGACGGCTAATTTCGCGGCAATCTTCGCGATCGGGAAACCTGTTGCCTTCGACGCAAGGGCAGATGAACGCGAGACACGCGGATTCATCTCGATGATGCGGACGTCGCCGTTCTCGGGATTTACGGCAAACTGAATATTCGATCCACCCGTCTCGACACCGACCTTACGGATGCAGGCAATCGACATATCACGGAGACGTTGGTACTCGACGTCAGTCAGGGTCTGTGCCGGAGCGACCGTGATCGAATCGCCGGTGTGTACGCCCATCGGGTCGAAATTCTCGATCGAGCATATGATAACGACGTTATCATTGAGGTCACGCATGACCTCGAGCTCGTACTCTTTCCAGCCGAGGATCGATTCTTCGACAAGGATCTGTGAGTTCGGCGAGGCAGCCAGACCGCCTTTGGCGATCTCCTCGAATTCGTCCGGGTTATAAGCCGTGCCGCCGCCGGTGCCGCCAAGCGTGAAACTCGGACGGATGATCGTCGGATAACCGATCTCCTCGACGATGGCTCGGGCCTCTTCCCACGTGTGGGCGAAACCGCCTTTGCAACTCTGGACCCCGATCTCGTCCATCGCCTCTCGAAAAAGCTCGCGGTCCTCACCGACGCGGATCGCGTCGACGTTGGCACCGATCAGCTTGACGCCGTATTTATCAAGTATGCCGGCCTCGAACAAAGCGACAGACAGATTGAGGCCGGTTTGCCCGCCAACCGTCGGCAACAAAGCGTCAGGGCGCTCCTTTTCAATAATGGCGGTCGCGGTTTCGAGCGTCAGCGGTTCGACGTAGGTCTTGTCGGCGATCTCCGGATCCGTCATGATCGTCGCCGGATTCGAGTTAACGAGGACGACCTCGTAACCTTCCTGCATGAGAGCACGGCAAGCCTGCGTTCCGGAATAGTCAAATTCGCAGGCCTGACCGATGACGATCGGGCCGGAGCCGATGATAAGGATCTTGTGTATATCGTCTCTTCTAGGCATGGGCTGGCATTTCTAAACTCTCGATTATACAAAAAAAGTGCGGCCTTACTAACCGCACTTCTCCGATTCGACCGTGATGTTAATTTAATACGGTATTCGAGGAATCCTGATCTTGTTCTCGATCTTCTGTTTCGCCTTATCAACGACGATCTTGCCGGAGATCACTCCGTCGAGTTGGTTCGCAAGTACCGGATCGATCTTCTTGAGGCGGTCATTGACCTTCTTGGCGTTCTTCTTGTCGCCGTTCGCGTAGAACGCCTCGCCCAGGTTGTAAAGGCCGTACCGATAGTTACCGTCAAGATCAACAGCACGCTGGAATGTCGCTATCGCGTTGTTCAGGTCATTCAGGCCGCGATAGCCGAGACCGAGCTGGTTAATCGCGATTACCCAGTTTTGATGCAGGTTTAGCGCAGTGTTGAGTGCCGCAACCGCCAACTCGAATTCGCCTAACCCGTTGTACGTCGAACCAAGATTTAAGTACGCAGCGTCGAGTTTCGGATCTTTTTGGACCGCGTCCTGAAGGTATGGCTTGGCTTTCTCAAGATCGGCTTTTGCTTCGGCGTCCTTTTTGTTTGCCTTTTCGACTTCGGCAGCGTTGTAATACGCCCAGCCTACGTTCGAACTGTCGATCGCGGAAGGACTCAGTTCGTGAGCGGTGATCAAACGCTCAGCGGAGAGGTCCCAGTCGTTGGTCTTTCCGAGACAATAGCCCCATTCGCTGTAAACATCAGGTGTTTTCAGTCCATTCGAAGCCGCCTTATATTCCGCATTTGCTTCCGGATAACGTTCAAGCTGTCGATAGGTGCTGGCGAGATTGGCGTGTGCCTGTGAATTATCAGGATCATTCTTAAGGGTTTCCTGATAGGCGACCGCGGCGTCATTGTAATCGCCGGTATTGTAATAGGTCACCCCAAGTTCGTACGATGCAGGAGCAAAGCCCGGCGCGATCGCCAGCGTCTGCTTATATGCAGCAATCGTCTCGGACGGCTGGTCCATTCGCGTATAGATCTGGCCGCGATAGAAATTCGCCAGGACGTTCCTGCCGTCAAGCTGCAACGAACGGTCAAATGCAGCCAACGCCTCAGCATTCATGTTCTTTTTGAATAGAATCAGCCCGCGGAGGTTGCGCGAATCGATCGTGTCGATACCGGCAAGGTCGAGGTTATGGGAGCAATCCTCAGCCTTCGCGATCTCGCCCGTCTCTATGTAGATCAAGCCGAGCGGCCCATTCAGGCCGACGAGGTCTTTGTCGAGGGCGATCGCCTTCTGATAATTCGCGGCGGCCTTGTCGTTTGTGCCTTTTGCATCGTAAACGGCTCCCAATTTGCCATAAGCGGCAGCGTTGTTCTCGTCCAGGGAGATCGCCTCGTCGAAATACGGTATCGACGCATCGTTGTTATCATCGCCTGCAACCTGTATTCCCTTTTCGGTCAACGCTTCACTCAAACCGAGCTTGGCTCGCGTGTTTTTGGGGTTTTGGACCAATGCGGCTCGAAAATCCGCGATCGCAAGGTCAAATTTGTCGGCGTCCAATGAGGTTTCCGCCTTTGCCGTGAGTGAATTCGAGAGGGCGATCTTACGATTTGCGGCGGCGGCTATCGCTTTCTTGCGTGCGAGAGCGGCTGACGCACGTCGTCTTTTAGCGGCGGCGGAGATCTGGGAATTGCTTTTTCGAACTGCCGCCTTGCGTCCGCCCGCTTCACCCAGAAACGCGTTACCAACGGCAAAATGGGCTTGAGGTTTTTTGCGCGATTCGCGAAATACGAACGCACTCGATCCGCCGCCGACACTGTCGGTCGGCACCAGATCCTGGGCATGTACGTAAATGCCTTGCGGCATCAGTGAAAGGACAATAACGTAGGCAAGAATGAATTTGGTAATTACTCTGTTATGCGCCATATCGAACCTCATTAAGACACTCGATTATACCTAATGTGAACGGCCGAAATTTAGTTTTTTGCGTTCGCGTTGTTGAATCCGACGAAGATCGGTTCCGGCGACAGATCTATGCCGAACTTCTCCTGTACACCGGCTTCGACCGCGTTTTTAAGGTTGATGATATCGGTCGCGGAGGCGTTGCCGCGGTTTATGATCGCGAGCGTGTGATTGGCCGAGATGCCTGCATTCCCGAGAACCGTGCCTTTTGCAAAGCCCGCCCGCGCGATCAGCCACGCCGCCGGGATCTTAACGTGAGAAGCATCAACTTCGAAGTAAGGAGCGTCTGCAAATTCCGCTGCGATCCGCTCGTAAACCGCGCGATCGACGATCGGGTTCTTGAAAAATGAACCGGCACTGCGTGAGTTCGGATCGGTTTCGTCTATCACCATCGATTTAGTTCGACGGATCGAAAGCACCGCCCTCCGCACCTCGTCAAGCGTCGGTTCGCGGCCGCTGAAATACTCTTTCAGGTCGCGATAGGTTATCGTAGGCCTTCCCGCTTTCGATAGTGTAAATCGCACCGACAGAACGATGTATCTGTTACGAACAGTGGTATTGAAGATACTTGTGCGATACGCAAACCCGCAGTCACCGTTCGAAAGTTCAACGATCTGATCCGTTTGGCGGTCGTACGCCCTGAGGCTGTCGATCGTGCTCGAGACCTCTTGCCCATAGGCACCGACATTTTGGATCGGAGTTCCACCGACGAGACCTGGGATTCCGCTTAGACACTCGACGCCGTGGTAACCGCTCCGAACACAAAAGTCGACGAATGCGTCCCAATCCTCTCCGGCCGCGACGTTCAATTCGACGTTAGATTCGCTGTCGTTGACAATTTCGACACCCGAAAGTTCGACACTGATCACGAGCCCTCCAAATCCTCTGTCCGAAACAAGAATGTTGCTCCCGCCGCCGAGCACGAAGATCTGCAAACCGTTTTCGCGGGCATATTTCACGCCCGCCGCGACCTGATCTTCGCTAGTCGCACGCACAAAAAAACGCGCTGCCCCACCGACCCCTAACGTGGTCAGCGGAGCGAGCGGTACATTTTCCTGGATCTCGAGCAAGTTATCCGGCATTGATAGCGACGGACAGAAAAATAGATCCGCACCATTTCGGATGCGGATCCAGCTGCATTTCGGGCCCTATTTGATACCCGCGAATTTCGCTTGCGATTCGATGTTGCTCGCAGCGGTCGGGTTGATCTTCCTTAAACGGTCGACGATCTTCTTGATCTCCTTGCCGTTCCGCAATCGGATCTGGGTGATCCCGAGACTCGTCAAAAAGTTGACGTTATCCGGATCGTCTTTGAGCGCCGCGTTGAACATCTTTGCCGCATCGTCGAACTGGTCAAGTTTGAAATATGCAGTTCCGAGAGCATATTTCGAGAATGTCCAGGTAGGCTGATGAGCGACCACCGGCTTAAGGGATTCGATCGCACCGCGATAATCGCCGAGGTCGATCTGGACGCCGCCCAGATTCTGCAGAACACCGTCCGAGATCTTGGCATTCCCTGTCAGGGCCTTTTCGAGGGCCGCTTTGGCGGCTTCCAACTTCGGCCTTGCGACATCCGGCTGGTGCGAGTTGATGTCGACTCGGGCCGCATTGTAGTAGGCCCAGGCCAGGTTGGCGTAATCGATCGAGTCACCGCGATTTTCCACTGCTTTCTGGAATGCGATGATCGCCATCGGCCACCTGCAGGCGATCGCCTGCTTCATATTTATTTCACATTGGCGTCCGATCGAATATCCGATCTCGCTCCAGAGGTTTGCGATCTCGATCTTGTCGACTTCTTTGGCCCTCATTTTCAGGTCCTTAGTCGTCGCATACGCGGATTCGGCGTCAAAGAAATTCCCCGCCTCGCGGTTTGCGTCTCCGAGCTCAGCGTAGAGATCAGCATCATCGTTCTTGAGCCGGACCGCAGCCTTGTATGCGTTGACCGATTCAGGGAACCTCTTGAGATCGTAGTACGCCTGTCCCAAGCCCCTGTAAGCCTCAAAATATTTTGGCTTCAGCGCGATCGCCTTCTGAAACTCAGCCAGTGAGTCTGCGGGTTTATCGATCTGAAGAAGTGCTGCTCCGTTATAGTAATATGCCTCAGCGTTGTTTGGATCGAGGGCCTTCGCACGCTGGAATGCCTTCATTGCTTCTTCCGTCCGGTTCTGCGAGATCCGGATGACGCCGATCAACACTTCGGTCTCGGCGTTTTCATCCGAGGTAGCAGCCGATTTTGTTAACAGGTCGTCGGCTTTGGCGATCTCGCCCTTCTGATAGTAGAGAATACCGAGCGGGAAATAGATCTCGGACAACTTCCCGTCACTCTTAAGGGCTTTCTCATAGCTCGCGATCGCATCATCGGTTTGGTCTAGGTCTGTATAGACCTCGCCAAGCCCAAAGTACGCGGCGGCATTATTCGAATCGTATTTCAGCGATTCGAGGAAAAACGATTTGGCCTTAGAGGTGTCTTCATTTACCAAATACTCATTTGCCTTCGCGGAAAGTGCCTCACTGTATCCCTTTTGTGCTTTCACATTCTTGGGATCGAGCGTCACCGATTCGCGGAAAAAATTGACCGCGTTATCGATGTCTTTCTTGTCCGTATAATATTCTCCGACGCCGGCAAAGATCTCGGCGGCCTTGGCTGTCGGCATTGTCTTGATGCTGAGCGGTACTTTGTCCGGTGTGACAACGGCGCTGCGCTCTCTGCGAGCCTCTGTTTGACCGAGTACGTCGTACTGTTTCTTGATCCTCTTAGCGGTCTCAAGCCTCTGGGACTTTGAGCGGTTCGATCGAACGTTTGTCGTAAATTTCCGGCTCGAAGCTCCCGACTTGGCTCGAAAGACAAATATGCTCGATCCTCCGCCAATATCGCTGACCGGCACCAGATCCTGTCCGAATGACGGGGCAACACCTCCTACAATGAAGGTGAAAATAAGGGCCATTGTCAGGATCGCGTTTCGCCGAATGCTCATAATATTCATATTTTGCCTCTCCAGAAGATCTGGCATGTTTCCGCTCGTTACGATGCGGCACAAATAACAGACGGTTCGCCGCCGATATTTTGCGCTCAGGTAAATCAAACAAATTTCGGGAAAATAATCTCTATCCGCCCAGATAATATCACGGAATTGCCGACTTCCGGATGCCGTTTCAAAATTTGCGACCGGATGAGAGATCTTGCATTAAGACCCGACCTTCGGCGGAATACAAAAAATGGAATGGCAGATACTTGCTGCGTTTCGAATTCACCGCGATCAGTCTAATTTACGGCACGAATCCTCCCTCGGTCAGCACGTCGCTTCTGTCGAATATTTACCCGACGTCGGTCGATGGCCGGCGGTCTGCAAAAGTCCGACTTCCAGTCGCCTGACGAAGGTCGAAATACCGCAATAATTCGTTGGCTGATCTTGCCGTTCGTCAGGCATTTTTCTGCAATATTTGCCCCCAAACCATTACCTTGCCGTCCGGCTGAAGGATCTGTTTCAGCTGGCAGACCGACCCAAACGGCCTCGAAGGCATGGTAATGAAAGCAGGATCAAAGGTCGCTTCATAATAACTTCTTTTTACACCTTATTTACTCGTGATTTACTCGCGACTTCGCTGCCTCCGGTTCGCATGCCAAATTTGCGGATCACTTACGAATTGAGCCGATTCCCCATCGTCAAATTCGCAAAATCATGCCCGATCGCGGCCTCCTCTTGCTATCTAACTTTTTGTCCGTTAAATTAAGGTTCTATAGGTTACGAACGCGTTACGCTTTTCCGGCACAATGTTTCACGATCTCTCCTGCCTTCCTTTTGAGAAACTGTCGGCCCGAAAGGCAAACTCAACGCATATAAGGAGATCTTGCCGAAAATGAAAGCATTTACAACTGATAACATCAGGAATTTGGCTGTCATTGGTCACGGCGACGCGGGTAAAACACAACTCGTGTCCTCGTTGCTATATGCAGCCGGCTCCACACCACGTTGGGGGAAAGTCGACGAAGGAACCACTGTCACTGACTATGACGAAGATTCGATCGAACGAAAAATATCCCTAAACAACAACTTCACACACCTCGAATACAAAGACACCAAGATAAACCTGATCGACACGCCCGGATACGCAGCATTCGTTTCTCATGCGCGGCCGGCGTTGCGGATCTCGGATTGCGCACTGGTTGTTGTCGATGGGGTTCACGGTATCGAGGTCCAGACCGAAAAGACATGGAACTATGCCAACGAATTCCTGCTCCCGCGTTTTATGGTCATCAACAAGATGGACAAGGAGCACGCTGATTTCGGCCACGCACTCGAGACGGCCGCGTCGAGCTTTGCCCGGTCGATCGTGCCGTTCACGCTGCCGATCGGATCAGAGGCCAATTTTAAGGGCGTCGTAGATGTTGTTCATCAAAAAGCCTATGAGTTTGACGCCGCCGGAAAAGCGAAGGAAATTCCGATCCCGGAATCCGGCCGCGACGTGTTCGAACGCACACGCGAACGCCTGATCGAGATCGTCGCCGAATCGGACGACGCCCTAATGGAAAAATATTTCGAGGACGGAACGCTTCCCGAGGAAGATATATATCCGAATCTTGCCAAAGCGATAGCGAAGAGCAGGCTTTGTCCGGTTTACGCCGTTTCCGCGAACACCCTAGTTGGTTTGCAGATATTGCTCGACCATATTGTTGAGTTCGCACCGAACCCGGCCACTCACGAGGCGGAATACGGTTTCGCCGACAACGATATGACCGGCGACCGTATTAGCCGTAAGTACTCGAACGACGAGCCGTTTTCCGCGTTTGTTTTTCGCACGATCGCCGATCCGTTCGCCGGCCGCATAAACGTGATGAAGATCGTCAGCGGCACCGTGACTTCGGACGCCACGGTCCAGAACACGACCCGCGACACCGCCGAACGTCTCGGAGCGCTCCACGTTATCTCGGGCAAGACCCTCGACAAAGTCGATAAAGCGTCGACCGGCGACATTATCGCCGTTGTTAAGCTCAAGGACACGCAGACCGGCGACACGCTTGCCGACAAGGCAAAGCCGATCGTTTATCCGAGGGTCGAATACCCGGAAGCGGCGATCGCCTTCGCCATCGAACCGAAATCGCGTGCCGACGAAGACAAGATCTCATCCGCGCTGCACAAGATACTTGAGGAAGACCCGAGCCTGCATTTCGACCGCGATCCGCAGACCAAGGAATTCATCCTATCGGGCTCCGGCCAGTTGCACATTGAAACGGTCGTCAAAAAGCTTGAACAGCGTTATCACGTCGAGGTCACACTCCATCCGCCGAAGGTTCCCTACAAGGAAACCATTACACAGCAGGTCGAGGTCCAGGGGCGCCACAAGAAACAGTCAGGCGGCCGCGGGCAGTTCGGTGATTGTAAATGTATATTTGAGCCGCTCGAACGCGGAGCCGGTTTCGAATGGGTCGATAAGATCTTCGGCGGGTCCGTACCGCAGAATTTCCGGCCCGCCATCGAAAAAGGCATTATCGAAGCCGCTCAGGGCGGTGCCGTCGCCGGTTATCCGCTTGTCGATTTTAAGGTGACGCTTATCGACGGCAGCTATCACGCAGTTGACTCCGACGAGCATTCGTTTCGTGCGGCCGGCCGCAAGGCGTTTCGCAACGCGATTGAAAAGGCCCGTCCGACGCTGCTCGAACCGATCATGGACGTCGAGGTTTTCACGCCGCAGGAAGTTTCCGGCGACATTATGGGCGACCTCAACAGCCGCCGCGGACGTGTTTCGGGAATGGAAATGCGTGGAAAGCAGCAGGTGATCAAGGCCAAGGTGCCGCTCGCGGAAATGCTCGACTATCAGTCGAAGCTCAATTCCGTCACGCAGGCCCGCGGCTCGTATCATATGCAGTTCTCGCATTACGATCCGCTGCCCGGCAACCTCGCCCAAAAGGTGATCGACGAAGCCGTTGCCTCAGGTCGAGTCAGGGCACACGAAGACGATGAATAGTGTTTAGCGAATCAACATTCACCATCGCCATGTACGTATACATCGCCTGGTGCGTGGTTGGTCTTGTAAGCGGTCTCATGGCTTCACGCAAAAGGGGAAAGTTTCGCGTCGAGCCGGCGTTGAACCTTGCGTTCGCACTATTTGTTTTTGCACTGTTTCGCTTCGGACTGACTGGTGTTAATAGCTCGATCTTTCTTGGGGCTGTATTGCTGGCACCGATAGGTGTAATTTACTTCTTCCGCCTGGCCCGTGACAGGGCACGCGAGGAGGACGAATAGTCGGACCGACGTTTTATCCGGCCCCGAATCCGCTACCGGTTCGGGGCCGAACAATCTCTCATGAAATCTATCTTCGGACTTCTGCTTGCGGTTCTTGCATTTGCTGTGGCTGCTTCGGCACAAACGGCCTCGATCTCCGCTCGCGACCTTAAGCCCCTCGAGGGCAGGCAATGGACCGGTACGCTGACCTACCTTGATTACACTTCCGGTAAAAAGACCACGATCAAGTCGAATATCGTAGTCACGCACTCGAATTCAGATGCTTTGTCGTGGACATTCGAAATGTACTATCCCCTCGAACCTGCCGCCAACGGCAAGGACGACGTCAGCCTGAGCCTTGACGGACGTACGTTCAACGGCGAGGCCGTTATCGAAAGCTCGAAACTGCCCGGCGGCATCCTCCGCGTCGTCACAACGGCTCTCGGCAGGGACGATAACCGCGATGCGACGATCCGTCATACTTATCTGATCGGCAAGAAAACTTTCTCGATCCGAAAAGAGGTTAAATTCGACGGCACCGACGAATTTATTGAACGGAATATATACAACTGGGAACGTTAGCGTTTCGCTGGAGAAAAAAGGCCCAGGAGATCACTCTCCGGGGCCTTTTCAGTTTAGCTGAACATCAATTGCTGACTAGAATGGCCAACGAACACCACCCCTGCGGTTGTGCTTCCCTTTCTTCAGGCCGTCGTGGTAACCCTTTTCGAAACCCCGCCGATACGCCTGCTGCACGCGAATGTCATAGGCACCGCCATTGCCCCAGAATCCGCCGTTGCTGCTGTACGCGCCGTTGTTGCCGTACATACCGTTGTTGCCGAAGTTGCGGTCGTTACCGCGTCGGTCGCGTGCATCTCGCATGCCCTGATTTAGGCCTTCCCGATAGCCGCGATCGTAGGCTGCCTTGATCTCGCGGCCGATATTGCGATTGCGGTCATCGCGACGATAGTTGTCATTGCGGTCACGCTGCTGGTTGCCGTAATTGTCATTACGGTCGCCGTCGCCGCGACGATCCTGAGCGTTGACGCTCATACCGGCAAACATCACCAGTCCGAAAACCATGGCCGAAGCCAAACTAATACCCTTGATCGTTGATTTTATTTTTGTTGTGTTCATTACTTCAGAACCTCCGCTCGGCACTATGGCGAATGCCGTGCCAAAACCGTAAACTATTGCATTTATTGGTCTTTACACAACTTTACAGTGCACAGGACACCAATTGGTATGCAAATGGAACGTATTCGACTCAAAATGTTGGTCCGGGAGGATCGAGATAACTTTTGCCGCATTTTCTGCGTAGAAATGACAATTCACGGTATGTGAATTTGGAACAACCGAATTGAGACTGCATACTAGTTGCATATTCCTGAAACATCATTTCGTTGAGAATACTTTGAGGAGAAACACAATGAACTCGTTACGGCGTACCCTATTTTTGTCGATCTGTCTGGTTACAATACTTGTGATTTCCGGTGTTACGGCCTCCGCCCAACTCCGGCTGCCGCGAGCGAGCCCGAAAGCCAGCGTCTCGCAGACCGTCGGCGTAACCGACATCACCATTACCTACGGCCGTCCCGGCGTTAAGGGCCGAAAGGTTTGGGGCGAGGCTCCGCCTGAAGTTAAGGGCGAAAAGACGCTCGACACCAACACCCGGCCCGAGGGTGCTCCGATCGTGCCCTATGGCCACATTTGGAGGACCGGCGCGAATGAGGCGACCCAATTCATCGTTACGGACGACGTGATGATCAACGGCCAGAAACTGCCCGCCGGCGACTACAGTCTGCACACGATCCCTGGCAAGGACGAATGGACGATCGTATTTAACGGTACCGCGAACCAGTGGGGCAGCTTTAACTACGATGAGAAAAAGGACACTTTGCGCGTCAAGGCAAAACCGATGACGGTGCCGCACAGTCAGGAATGGCTGACATATTCGATCGAGCCGGCAACGGAAAATTCGGCTACCGTGACGATCGCCTGGGAAAAGGTCTATGTGCCGTTCACCGTCTCGGTCGATGTCGTCGCGACGACCATCGCTCACGCAAAAGAGGCCGTCGCCAACGCGAAAGCAGATGACTGGCGGACACCGTTTGACGCGGCCGGATATGCGTACCAGAACGGCGAAAAGCAACTGGCTCTTCAATGGACAGAAAAGTCGCTGTCGGTTCTCGACAGTTTGATCGCCGCCAAACCGACATTCCAGAACCTGTCAGCAAAAGCGAACATTCTGCTTGCCGCCGGCCGTAAAGACGAGGGGCTCGCAACAGCCGACAAAGCGATCGCTCAGGGTAAAGCCGACAAGGCTAACACCGCCGCTTTCGAGAAAAAGATAGCGGACATTAGGGTCGGAAAGCAGTAGTCGGTTCAATAAAAAGCGAAAGCCGCGGATCTAGCTTGATCCGCGGCTTTTCTATGCGAACAACCTGACGGCGTCAGGCGGCTTTTTTATGGCACAACATGCATTGTGTCTGCTGCGGTGCCTTGGTCAGCGGATCATTCTTCTTGACGTCGGTATGGCATCCGGTGCAAGTTCGGTGAAACGCCTGCTGGTTATTGAGCGTGATCGCCGTCGGGCTGCCCTCATGTTTGACCTCGGGAATGGCGTCGATCAATTTCGGCTTTTCACCGGTCCGGGCATGACAGTCGCGGCAAGCCGCAACGCCGGCACCTTTCGGATCCTTTGTGAACAGGTCCAAAGTGAGTGTCGTCGTCCGGTCAGCCGGCCAGGCGGTCTTCAACGGCGGTGTCTTGGCAATGTCGGCCGCCGGACGAGCGGTATGATGGCAGGTCGTACAGGCGATCGGCCCGCTCGCGTCCATTTTATAGGTTCCGTTGTTATGTTTTAGGTGGTTAAAGGTGATCTGCCCGAGCTTGGCATCTTTACCAAGAGTGATAACTTCAGGCATCGTCTGCGGATCGGACGTTTGTGCGTTACTTCGGCCGCCGGAAAGGTCCGTCGAAATAAATACAAAACTGATCGCAAGTATCGACGCAAGAATGATCAAAATAGTGTTCTTTTTCATCGCATATTCCTCCAATTCGTAAAGGACAATTACAATTCTAAATAACCCTGCGCCGGGGATCTTAGCTTTCAAATAGCAGGATAATTGTACACCCGCTCAAAACGTAAGCAAAACCAAATCGGGCCTCTAAACGTTAAGATGTCGAATGTCGTCACCTCGATCGAGATCTTTTTTTGCTTAGCCGGGCTAATTCGTATGAACGGCGGATGAGATCGCGAAGTGCGTCCTCGGTGGCGTTCGCAAGCTTGACGAGGACATACGGATAATTGAGGTAATGATCGGTGATGAAATATGTCGTCGGTTCGGCTGCCATCAACTCCTCGCGTTCCTCGAATGTCGTCAGAACCACGATCGCACCAAGGTCCTCGCGAAGCCGCACCATTAACTTCCCACCGACCTTCAATGCCGGCGCCGCATAGCTCAACCCGTCCTCGACATTCGGTAAGGCGAGGGCGATCTCGCGGACGATTTTGTAATCGACCGACTTCATTTTCGCAGATCTCGGGTCGTTCACTGTCAATTCCGTGCCCACCTGTCCCAGACCGCCTTCGCGATCCGGGCAATGACTGCCTCGCGGGTCTTTTCGTCGGCAGGCGAGTCTGAGACGAAGACGGCGATCGCGATGTGTTTTCCGTTCGGCAGTGTGATTACGCCGATGTCATTGGTAGCCGCGGTGATGCCATTCTGAGTTCCAGATGTACCGGTTTTGTGAGCAACCACTGTTCCCGATGGCAACAAGCCTTTGATTCGCCCAGCTCCGGGAGTCGACGCGATCAACGATCTCGTGATCGCCCGAAACAGCACTGGATCCCGATAAGGGTGCTCCGGCGGCGTGCAATTGCAGATCGGTCCAGTTGAGTCTGGCGTAGGCGTCGGTGGAACCGGATCGTCCACGTGTTTGTCCGTTTCGTAAAACCAACGCAACAGATCAACTGCAGCCGTCGGAGTTGCCCAATTTTGATACTGAGTTTCCCAGTCACGGCCGAGCTCTTTTTCGGAATTCACGACCTTCATATCGCTGATGCCGATCTGTGTCAGGTAATACTGCGCCTCCGCAGGGCCACCGGCGATTCGCAGGAGGACGTCGCTCGCGGTACCGTCCGACTCCATCAGAGCAAAGCCGATCAGCTCTCTGATCGTGAACACTCCTCCGTCCGGGTTCTTATCTCTCAGAGGCGAATGTTGTCCGGCGCGGACAAAATCGTCTTTGGTGACGCCGATCTGTTCCTCGAGATCGAGTTTGCCAAGTCGGACCTGCTCCATCACTGCCATCGCGATCGGCAGTTTGTAGACGCTCTGCATCGGAAAATGCTGGTCGGCGTTAAGCGATGCCGACTCACCCGTTTCCAGCAGAACCGCCGCAATGCCGACCTTGCCCTTGGCATCGGCCGCGATCTCGGCGATCTTTTTCTCAAGCTCGGCGTCGGGCTTCAACTCACCCTTTGGCAAAGGCGTCGCCGCCGCCAGCGGTTCAGGTGTCGGAAACTCCGTCGGAATATCGATGCCGCCCTTGCACGACGCAAATGCGGCAGTCGCGAGCACCAAAACCAGCAATTTTAGATAGACAGGAGAAGAATTAAACAGCATCGCGAACCTCATTACTGACAGTTTACGTGCAAATGCAAGCGTTCGTTGCAAACCTGTGCGAACTTAGTTCAGCAGCGTTCCCGTGATGCCGACCGGCAGTTCAAACACGCTGTCGCCGGTTGCGACGATCATATCGCCTTTGCGGGTGAAGCAGAGGCCGACGACGCTGTTGCCGGCGACGAAGTGCTCGGCTTCGAGGCCGCCCGGTGTGATCTTGGTAATGCCGTGGCGGCCGCGGTAACAGCCGGCGACGTAGAGATTGCCGTCCGTGTCGAAGGCGAGGCCCTGCGGGCGTCCGAGACCGCGAAAATATTTCTCGTCGAAGCCTTCGTTGTCGACTGCGTGGACCGCATCGTGGCTGGCGAGACCGGGCGAAGTCACGTAGAGCCGTCCGTCCGGACCGAATGCCATGTGATAAGCAGCGACCGACGCCTCCAAAACC
>JAKOVX010000016.1 GCA_029781855.1 Acidobacteriota bacterium
GAACACCGCCGCGGCGATCAGCGAGAGGATAACGTAGCGAACCTTGATCCCCGAAAGAAAGAAGATAGCCGCGAGAATGGGGAAATACGTGATCGCCTGGCCGGCGTCAGGTTCGAGCAGTATGAGCAGGACAGGACCTGCAAAGATCGCTCCGCCTATCAACGTATCCCTCAGACTAAGGACGTTTCCTTTCTTGTCGCCGAAAAATTTTGCAAGCATCAGCACAGTCGGGATCTTGACGAATTCCGACGGCTGAAACTGCCCGATCACCGGAAGTTTGAGCCAAGCCTTTTGCCCGTGGCTCTCATGCCCGAGCGGCGTGAGGACCAGAAATAGCAGCACAAGGCCGATCACATAAAAGACCGGGGCCGAGTCGATAATGCGCCGATAATCTGTAAAGCAGACGACAAAAAACGCAAATAGTGCGATGCCAATACCGATGATCTGTTTGGTCCAGTAGTTTTCGCTGGGGATGGCGTTGTGGATCTGCCAGACGCCAAATGCGGAAATAAGGACCGCCAGCAAAGTCGTCTGCCAGTCGAAATCCCTCAGATCCCGTTTTTCGATAATTGCGACCATTATTTGACGGATGCGACTTGCGTTTGTCCGGCCTCGGGATCCCGTTCCAAAAGATACCGTTCGTACATCGCTTTTACGGCCGGCGCAGAAGCCTGTGCTCCAAACCCGGCATTTTCCATTAACGAAATGACCGAGATCTCGGGCTTAAAAGCCGGAGCAAAACTGACGAACCACGAGTGATCCCTGTTTCCGCCCTTGTCCTTTCCAACCTCAGCAACCTGAGCGGTGCCGGTTTTGCCGGCGATCTCCCAGTTGGCCATTTTGATCGAGCCGCCGGTGCCGCCCGCATTGACGACGCCCCACATGCCTTTAACGACCACGTCATACTGATCGTCGGTCATCGGGATGATCCGCGGTTCGGGATGTTGATAGGCAAAGCCGGGACGAGCAGGAATGTAGTTCGGGTCATCCTCTTTCCCGATCGCCGCGATCGGTTTGAATTCGAGCAAGAAGTGGGGCGTGTATTCCTTTCCGTGCATACCGACGCTCGATACTGCCCGCAGCATCGAGATCGGCGTTACTACAACGGTATCCTGTCCGATCGACGCGTAGACGGTGCGGATGTCCGGCCATTTTCCTTCGTGCTTCAGGATGTACGGCATCCAGGTCTTCGGTGTCTGCGGAACCTTTTCGTTCGGTAGGTCGATGCCGGAGCGTTTGTCGTAACCAAACATTTCGACCATCTTGATGATGCCCTCGACGCCCATCTTCATACCCAAGCGGTAATAATATCCATCGCAGGAATGAATGATCGCGGGCGTAATGCTCGGCGTGCCATGGTTGCCCATGCAGCGGGTAAACTTGTTGCCGACCATAAGGCCGCCGCCGCAAGCGAGGCTCGAATGTTCCGGCGTTATCACGCCCTGATTCAATGCGGCGATCGACTCAGGGATCTTCCAGGTCGAGCCCGGCGGATAACGGCCCTGGATCGCGCGATTGTAGAGAGGCCGCCTTTCGTCTTGCCAATAGGCTGCTATCTGTTTTCGGCCCTCGGGCGTCGAACTGCCCTGAACAAAAATGTTCGGGTCGAATGACGGTGCCGACGCCATCGCGAGGATCTCGCCGTTTCTCGGGTCCATCGCGATGATGGTGCCGCGTTTTGTCGTCGAATTTGCAAGCTGTTCCTCGGCGGTCTGCTGCAAATTGTAGTCGATGGTAGTTATCAGGTCCTGGCCGGACTGGGGTTCGACGCGTTCGACCTCGGCCTGGACGCGGCCGCGGCTGTCGACGATCACCTTTCTGTAACCGGGACGGCCGCGGAGATATTCATCGTAATACTGTTCGAGCCCGCCCTTGCCGATCACGTCGCCGGGGCGGAACCCTTTCTCGCGCATCGCCGGGTCTTCGAGTTGCTTCGGGCTGATCTCACCGACATAACCCAGCACGTGGGCGAGAGAGGTGCCGAGCGGATAAAATCGCTGAGGCTGCAGTTCGACGCGAAGTTCGGGGAATTCGAGCAGATGCGATTCGACCCAGGTGATGTCCTGGATGCCGACGTTTTCCTTGAGGACCATCGTCTCGAAATCATTCTGCTTCTTGATCAGGTTTAGCCGCTCGACAACGTACTGGCGGTCGAGGCTCAAGCCGCGTGAATAATCGTCGACGCGGTCGTTAACGTTGATCGATTTGAGCGGTTCATTTGAGAGGACGACATTGTAGGTCGGGCGGGAATCGACCAGAAGCTTGCCGTTGCGGTCAAATATCGCACCGCGCGGCGCCGGGATCGGTATCAGGCGCACCCGCTGGTTTTCGGCCCGCTTGAGATAATCGTCACCGTGGACGATCTGAAGGTAATAGAGCCGGACACCCAGAAGTGCTAGCAGGACAAATACCACGATGTTGATCGTGATCATCCTGGCGCCGAGGTTCTGCACGTGTTCGTTTAGCTTCATACCGCTCCTTCCGGTCATCGTGTTCGTTCTATTTATTCAGCCTGATGGGGTTACGCCGACGTGTCTGACGTTTCGTACTAAAAATGTCGCGCTTCTTTCGCCGGAACCGATCCCGCGACAGCGAATCGAGCACCATATAGATCAGCGTACCGGCGATGGTCGTTCCGATCAGAGTGTACGAGCCGGTCACGACCACATCGCCGGCCGGAGCCTGCCCGAACAGGCGATGCAGCCAATAGTACATCGTCAAGTTCAATAAACACGCACCCAATATGACGGGAATACGCAATAATACGTTGTCCAAATACACCCGTCTGGCGATCTCCGAAACGATAAAGGCAACGACCGTCATCGTAAATCCGCTCGAGCCCATAAGTCCTCCGCTCAGAGCGTCAACAAGCAGGCCGGCAACCGTACCGTAAAGTATTGCCCGGATGGAATCTCGCTGGAGAGCGGCATAGACGACGATGATCAGCGGAAAGTTGACGAACGCCATCGGTTCCGCCACGTTGCGCAGTGTCCACTGCAGCAAAATGGCGATTATCAGGGCGATCGGTATCTTCAACTGCTCCATTTAGATCATTTACGGCGGTCGCTTGGTTTAACGGCATTCGGCAGTTTCTGGTCGTATTCGGGCCGCGCCGGCGGTTCGTAAAGCAGGACACCGACCTCCTGCATCGAGTTGAGCCTGGCTCCCGGCTGAATGAGGATCTGCAGCGGCGTCGTGGCCGACCCGGGGACAACGCTGACAATATCGCCGATCTTCAGTCCCGGCGGAAAGATGCCGTCCTGTCCGGTGGTGAATACCGGTTGACCGACCTGAACGTCAACAGTGCCCGGGACGTACTTCATCTCGAGCAAGTCCTTTTTGCTGGTGCCGTTTACTACTCCGAGTGCGTTTGATGTGCCTATCTCGCCAACAATACCACCAACGCCGGATTTGTTGTATGTGATCAGGTCGACCTGCGAGGTCAACGGGCTGACAGCTGTGACGCGTCCGACGAGGCCTCCGTCGGTAACGACCGCCATATTCAGCTTAACGCCGTCGAGGCTGCCGCGGTTGATGATGGACGAATCGAACCAAAATGACGGGTCCCGTCCGATGATGCGGGCGGTCAAAACATTGTATTTGCTCTGTTCCTTGAGCTGAAGCAGCGAACGAAGCCTCTCGTTCTCAGCGGCGAGATCGTCTCGCTGTTTGATCTCGACGGCCTGCTCCTGGATCTTTTGTTTGAGCTCGTCATTCTCATTCTGTGCCGAGCGGAGCCTCGCGATCGACAAGAAATAGTTCGAGACCGCTGAGCTCAAATTAGTGACCGGCGATTGAAAGAAATCGGCGACCGTTTGGGTCCACACGCGTACTATGCGCTGGCCGGAATTGATCTCCCGGGCGCTGAATGCCATCAAAATAAAATTGAAAAGCAGAAGTGTCACCATCAGCCATGGGGCCAATCGCCACACATCTTTTTGACTACGCTCAACCATGCCTTTAGTGGTGGCCGATGAACGGAGAACGATGAACGAAAAGTCCGAAGGGTTCACTCATCACTAACCATTCACCACTAATTTAGCTTCCTGTCATCAACGAATTATCCCACTTGACGCGCTTCAGCAGCTCGAAATCCGACAACATCTTGCCCGTGCCGAGCACGACCGAAGATAGCGGATCGTCAGCAAGGACGACCGGCAGTCCGGTCTCGATCATTAGCCGCTTATCGAGATTCTTGAGCAATGCTCCGCCGCCGGTGAGAACTATGCCTCGTTCGACGATATCGGCGGACAATTCAGGAGGTGTGCGTTCAAGTGCTACACGGACTGCGTTGATGATGGTCGAAACCGAATCGGAGAGAGCCTCGCGGATCTCTTCGTCGGTCATCGTGATGGTCTTCGGGATGCCTTCGATCAGGTTACGTCCGCGGACGTCCATCGAAAGCGGCTCTTCGAGGGGGAACGCACTTCCAAGTGCGATCTTGATCGCTTCGGCAGTCCGTTCGCCAATTAGCAGATTATATTTTCGTTTGATGTACTGCGTGATCGCCTCGTCCATTTCGTTGCCGGCGACGCGAACCGCTCTCGAGTAAACGATGCCCGAAAGCGAAATGACGGCGATGTCGGTGGTTCCGCCGCCGATGTCAACGACCATGTTGCCGTGCGGTTCGGTGATGGGCAGCCCGGCACCGATCGCCGCGGCCATCGCTTCCTCGACAAGGTAAACCTCGGATGCCTTGGCTCGATACGCCGAATCCTCGACAGCGCGGCGTTCGACCTGCGTGATCTCGGACGGAATGCCGATGACAACGCGGGGACGGACCCACGATTTGCCGTTATGGGCCTTGCGGATAAAATGCTGGAGCATTTTTTCCGTGACTTCGAAATTCGCGATGACACCGTCCTTCATTGGACGGATCGCGACGATGTTGCCCGGCGTGCGGCCGAGCATTTCCTTAGCGTCGCGGCCTACGGCCTCGACCTGATTTGTAATTTTGTTGATCGCTACGATCGACGGTTCGCTAACCACGATGCCGCGGCCCTTTGCGTATACGAGAGTGTTCGCGGTGCCAAGATCGATCGCGAGATCGCTTGAAAATAAACTGAACAGAGACTTAAATGCCATTTTAAAATAAAACCCTAACTAAAATAATGTTGCTTAGAAATCGTGTCGAACGGTGTGAAAACGCATCGGGAACACAAGCGTTCCGGAACACGAAAGAGGCTGCCGTCGGCCAAATCGTCTAACCTACAAGCATACACCCTTTCAAGCCGATTTTTCTACTGTAATAATGGATATTTAGCGAGTTTGCCTGAAAAAAGCCGTTGGTCGGCTGCCGGGCTCTGCGACGCCGACTTTTCGGCGAGAAAAAAGGCGGCCCGAAGGCCGCCTGTTGCCACAGGTTAAATGGCACCGATCTGCTAGGTCCCGACTATGAAATCAAGATTCGTTACAGTGTCGGTGACCGGAATGGTCTGCGGGGTAAACGTATACTGCTTGGATAATGCTGAGAACGTGTAGCTCGCGCCCGACAGTACGTTGTCGAAACGATAATATCCGAACGGGTTAGTGTATGCGATGCGCGTTACGTTGTTCGAGTCGGTCATCGCGATCTGAACGCGATAAACGCCCCAGCCGTTCGCTGTCGTTACTCGTCCGCCAACCGAGACCGAAACCGAAGCCGCCGGACTCGGGCCCTGGACCTGGACGGTGATCGGATCACCGGTCTTAAAGAATCCAACCGTTGCGTTTACGCTCTGCGGAGGGCGATTGGAATCGAAGCGGAAATTATACATCGTCCCCCAACGGATCGCGTTGGCATTAGCATTCTGGGCCAGGGTCTCTGAACTCCACGTCATCGAGGACGCGTCCTGAGTTTGCGTCCACGGAGTATTGCTGAAACCGACATTGTTGGCGGTACCGTCAAATGTCCATCCAGGCTGTTGCGGCGGCGCGTGGAATCCTATGTTCGATATGATCGCGCCGGAGCCGAGCGGGACACCGAAAGACTGGATGGCTCGATCCATGTTTTGGTTGTAAACCGCGTACTCGTAATGCCAGACACCGGCCGACGGATTCGTTACCTTGTACGCGACCATACCAACGCCGTCGTTCGCCGCGTCAGGGATCACGTCTACAAAGGTCGCTCCCGACCACGCCGAGACGGCAGACTTCTGGCGGACCGTCGCAGCTGCCGGTGAAAAGCTGAACGGACTGCCTGTTCCGGTCACCGTATACCGACGGTAGGACACGTTGTTGTTCATGTTGCACTGGCCGGCGTGCGACTGGCACCAAACATACTCGTGGGGTGTTACATACTGCGACTCTGCATAGTAGGTCGCTCCGGGATTCAGCGTCGTGTTCAGGTCGCTGATCTCGGTCAGGATCCTGTGTGACGGACCAAGGTGCGTGTGACCGGTATGATTGTTGGGGTTCGTGGCACCGGAATCTCCACGTGGGTAAAAGCCCGTAAATGGATTGATCCAGGCACGCGAACCGAGGTTCGGACCGGCGTTCAAACTTGCCGAATATGGATCGGAACATCCGGAACCGAGGTGCGTGCCGCCGACGCCATTGCAGCCAAGGCTGCAAATGTTGTTGGTCAAGGCCGTGAAGGCGTGTTTGACGTTCGACTGGCCGATCTGCTCAAATCGCTCGTCGTTGTTGGCTCCGCCGCTCATTCGATAGAGGTTCTGCGGGATCACCGGATGATCGTTGTCGGGCAGGGCGAACCAATCCAAGTCAACTGTACCGAAATTGCAAGAGTCTGTCCCGACGGCAAGCCCGACCTGTGTCCCGGCACTGCTGCCGAACTGGGCAAGGCCCGAGAGGTCACCGACGATAACGTCCGGTCCGGGAACTGATCCTGTGGACGGCGTAGCCGGCAGGACGTCAGAGACGACCTCACCATTCAGATACTGGGTGACTTCGATCGGCCGCAGCGTGGTCGAGATGGAAATGGTTCCGACGACACTGCCGCCAGCCGACGGGCGCCCAAGCTCGTTCGCGAACTCATTCGAGATCAGCAGCCTTGCACCCTCAAAGTTAAACGAACGATCGGCGGCTTCGTATTTGTAATCCTGTCCTTCAACGTTAAAGTACGGAAACCCCGTCTTTCCGTCGCGAACGACCAATTCGTACGGTTGGCCCCATTCTGCGCTCTCAAGTACCAACTGGTGATACGATGAACTCAAACTTTTCGGTAACGGTAATTTATCCTGCGGAATAAGGTTCATCGAACTCGGCTGCGGCCCTCGGAGCTCGTTGTTCAGGATCAGGACCGTGAAGAAAGCGTCCGGCTCGGTGTCGAACCGCAGAGTGCTCATCCTCGTCCCCTTTGACCTGCCGGCGACTCCGTTGAGCATGCCCAGGTCGACATCCATCGATACGGAACCGCTCGCGACGATCATTTTTTCGAGGGTTCCGGTATTTCCCTGTTGGCTGTTCTGCTCTGGCGTGACAAACGACTGTTCTGTACCGCCGCTAAAGAACACAAGCCAAGGAAGTAACGCAATGAGTACTAATTTAAACATAATTTTTGTATTTCTACCCCGGGGGGACGCAATGTGACAAACTAATGATTGTGACCGAGTTGAGTGTAGAATACGTTTTACACTCTTTTGGGTACATAAATCAAGTCAAATTTCGATAGACCTCAAAAAAGAACGCTCCTTTGGGAGAAATGACCTGAAATTATGAAAGGTGGCTGCGAAAGCAAAGAAGCGGTTAAGAAGCGGTCGATCGAACTGCCCGTTTTGAACAGTTCCGCGCCGCTGACGGGCGAGATCCGCGAATCACGAACCAGCATCTGGCGGGCCGGAGCGCTCATCACACTTAACCTGCTGATGATCGCTCACTATTTTCAGTGGAGCATTACGGGTTCAACCGTATCGCCGATCGAACCTTCGGAAACGATGTACACGCTCGCGAGCGGAGCGGTGAACGCCGGATTTATTTTCTTCACGCTCGCGATCGTAGCGACCCTGATATTCGGGCGATTCGTGTGCGGTTGGGGTTGCCACATCCTTGCCCTGCAGGATCTCTGCGCGTGGCTGCTCAAAAAGATGGGCCTGAAACCGCGGCCTTTCCGTTCGCGATTGCTGGTGTTTGTTCCGCTCGTCGCCGCCCTGTATATGTTCGTCTGGCCGACGGCGGCGAGACTGATCGCGGCACCAAAGGACGCACCGCTCTTTCCGCAATTTACAAATCATCTGGTCACGACCGAATTTTGGGCGACTTTTCCGCCCTTCGCGGTCGCGATCCCGTTCCTGTTCATCTGCGGGTTTCTGACCGTCTATTTCCTGGGCTCGAAAGGGTTTTGCACATATGCATGCCCGTACGGCGGCTTTTTCAGCCTTGCCGACAAGGTCTCGCCGGGAAAGATCCGCGTGACCGACGCTTGTAACCAGTGCGGCCATTGCACGGCGACATGCACCTCGAACGTCCTCGTCCATGCCGAGGTCGCGAAATACGGGATGGTCGTCGACACCGGTTGTATGAAGTGTATGGATTGCGTCAGCGTGTGCCCGAATGACGCGTTGTACTTCGGATTCGGCAAGCCTGCGGTCGGTGTAAAAGACACGATACAAAAGACTTACTCGCTAACGTGGCCCGAAGAGATCCTGGCGGCTGCCGTCTTTGCGGCGAGCTTTATCGCGGTTTGGGACGTTTACCAACTCGTGCCGATGCTGATGGCGCTCGGGGTGGCCGCGGTGACGACGTTTCTGGCAATGCGGGTCATCAGATTATTCCGGGCGGCGGACCTGTCGTTCTACCGGTTCAATTTGAAGGCTTCCGGAACGATGAAGGCCGCGGGATGGGTATTTGTCGGCTTTTCCGTGTTGTGGATCGGTCTGAACGCCCACAGCGGTTGGGTGCATTATCACGAGTCGGCAGGATCGGTCGCGTTTCAGAATCTGCAAATACCGGACGAACTCGCACTCGCGCAAGCCAATCCGGCCCGATGGCTAAGTGCGAGCGACCAGGCAAACATCACCGCCGGGAAACAGCATTATCGCGATGCCGTTGACTACGGCCTGTTCACAAACGCCGACGCATTGCCGAAATTCGCCTGGTTCGAATTTCTATCAGGTGATGCGGAGCGTGCCGTCCAGCTGCTGGGCCGCGCCGCCGATCATCAAACAGGCCAGGCAAAGGCCCTGAGCCTCTATTACCGCGGGGCGATACTCAATCGGATCGGACGTTATGATGATGCGCTTGCGAGCCTCGACGGAGCGCTTGCGGAACGTCCCGACCTGATCGTTGCGGACGAGGAACGCGGCGTTTCGCTTTGGCAGCTTGGAAGAAAGCAGGATGCGGTGTCGGCGTGGAACGACGCAACCGCGAAGAACGCCGGACTACCACTTGCGTACAGTTTTTTGGCAGGAGCCAGTGCGTCAGCCGGTGACCCGGACCAGGCAATTGCGTACGACAAACAGGCAGACCAATACATCCCGAAAGACCCGCTTTTCCACTGGATGCTCGGCATCCGGCTGCAGGAAACGGGCATGAACCGCCTCGCCGAAAAACACTTCCAGCAGGCGATCCAACTCAACCCTGCATTTCAGCAAGCCCGATCTCCCGGACAAGTGAAATAATGTCGACCCGACAGATGCCAGCCGCCCTAAATGTCATGAGTGACCGGGCGGTCGGAGCCGTCGGCCTTTGCTTCGAGGTTTCGAGCAAAGTACGACTTGAGGCCGGGATCGCTCGATTCCTTTTCAAGCACGGCGTCAAGTACGTCACTGATCCGTTTGACCGGTATGATCTCGAGTTCTCTTCGAACGTCCTCCGGTATCTCGTCGACGTCGGCCTCGTTGCGGTCGGGAAGCACGATTCGGCGAATGCCGGCACGATGGGCGGCGAGAACTTTTTCCTTGATGCCGCCGACCGGGAAGACGAGGCCCGAAAGCGTGATCTCGCCCGTCATTGACGTATCCGAGCGGACCTTGCGGCCGGTGTAGATCGAAGCGAGGGCCGACGACATCGTCACACCGGCACTCGGGCCGTCTTTCGGGATGGCACCAGCCGGAACGTGAATATGAACGCCGTTCTGCTTGATGATCTCGGGGTTGATGCCGAGTTCCGTTGCGTGCGACCAGAGATAGCT
Source organism: Acidobacteriota bacterium (assembly GCA_029781855.1). GTDB lineage: Bacteria > Acidobacteriota > Blastocatellia > Pyrinomonadales > Pyrinomonadaceae > OLB17. Next base: position 10,070 of record JAKOVX010000016.1, read on the forward strand.
GCGAGCAGCCTGGGCAGATTCCTTCATCACATCGCCGAGCTGGCCGGTGAGCGTCAGGCCGCTGCCGCCGGGCAGGAGCGTCGCCTCTATAAAGAGAACTTCGCCGCCCATCTCGGTCCACGCCATTCCGGTCGCCACACCAGCCGGCAGTTCCTTTCGTGCTTCCTCAGGATAGACACGCGGCGGCCCGAGGTAACCTTTGATCTCCTCGGCCGTGATCGAGACCTTTTCGGTCAATCCCTGCGCCACTTTTAACGCTACCTTGCGGGCAAGGTTACCTACGGTGCGTTCGAGCTGTCGGACGCCGGCCTCACGCGTGTAACGCGAAGTGATCAGGTTGATAGCGTCGTCCGAGATCGTCAGTTGATCTCCGGTTAGGCCATTTTCCTTGATCTGCCGCGGTATCAGGTACTGTTTGGCGATGTTCAGCTTTTCGCGGTCGCTGTAGCCGGCAAGCTGGATGATCTCCATACGGTCGCGGAGCGGCATCGGTATCGGCTGCAGCTGATTTGCCGTGGCGATAAAAAAGACCTTCGACAAGTCGAACGGTAGGTCGATGTAATTGTCGCGAAACGTATTATTTTGCGCCGGGTCGAGGATCTCGAGCAGGGCGGAGGCCGGATCGCCGCGAAAATCGTTGCCGAGCTTATCGACCTCGTCGAGCATCATTACCGGATTGTTGACTCCGACACGGCGGAGCGATTGTATAATGCGGCCGGGCATCGCTCCGACGTACGTGCGGCGATGGCCTCGAAGCTCCGCCTCGTCCCGCATGCCGCCGAGCGACAATCTATCGAATTCACGCCCCAACGCACGTGCGATCGACCGGCCAAGCGACGTTTTACCCACGCCGGGAGGGCCAACGAAGAGGATGATCGGGCTCTTGGAATCGGGCCGTAGCTTGACGACGGCAAGCGACTCCAGAATGCGTTCCTTGATGTCCTCGAGGCCGTAGTGGTCCTCGTCGAGCACTCGCCGGGCCTCGTTGAGGTCGAGTTTTTCTTCGCTCGATTTTCTCCAGGGCAGTTCGAGGATGTACTCGAGATAGGTGCGGATCACGTGGAAATCAGGAGCCGCCTGCGGCAGCGATTCCATGCGGCGGAGCTCGCGTTCGGCCTCTTTTCGGACATCGTCCGGCAGGTCGGCTTTTTCGAGGCGTTCGCGAAGCTGTTCGGCCTCGGCCTTTTCGCCGCCTTCGTCGTCACCGAGTTCCTTCTGGATCGCCTTCATCTGCTGGCGAAGGACGTAATCGCGCTGCGATTTGTCCATCTCGTTCTGCGCTTCGGATGCGATCTTCGAGCGGATCTGCATTATCTCGACCTCACGGGCGAGCGCCGCGTGGGTCAATGTGAGCAGGCCGTCGACGGTGCTGGATTCGAGCATTTTCTGTTCGGTCTCGGTGCCGAGGTCGAGCACGGATGCGAGAAAATACGAGAGCTGAACCGGATTTTCCTGCGACATTACGGCTGCACGGATCTCGGGCGGCACGTTCGGGAGCAATGCCAGAGCCTCCTGGATCATTCCCTGAATGTTGCGTTTGAGCGCCTCGATCTCCTCGTCGTCAACGCGGCGAAGGTCCGGCAAAATTTGCACTTTTGCCTTCAGATACGGCTGCTCGGCAGTCCATTCGACGATCTCGAAACGGTCCATGCCCTGGACGATGAGCTGCATGATGCCTTCGTTGCGCATCATCCGCTTGATATTGACGATCGTGCCGATCTTGTACAGGTCGCCGGGTTTTGCGTCGTCGCCGGTCACGTTCTCGGTCTTGGTCGTCACGCACGCCAGCAATTTTTCCTCGGTCGCCAAGGCCTCCTCAACGGCGCGGGTCGAACGCTCACGGCCGACGGCGAGCGGGACGACCGTTTCCGGGAAGAGCGTCGTGTTCTGCAGCGGCAGAATAGCGATCTCAAACGGCTGCGGCAGCGGCGGCGGAGTTACGGTTTTGGTTTCGGTCGTCTTTTCTTCAGCCATATTCCTGGTTTATTGCCCCTTGTGTAATCGGATGATCAAAAGCCCATTCTCGAACATATGATCGAGCTTTGCTCCGTCGATCGGGGCCGGAAAGCGGAGAGTCTTTTCAAAATTGCTGTACGTTATCTCCATCTGCTCGTACGAGATGCCCGAAACACACGAGCGGTCCTTGCGGCAGCCGGCGATGATCAGCGTGTTGCCCTGAATGTCGATCTCGACGTCCTCGGCCGAGACGCCGGCGAGCTCGACCTTGACGACCCAGCCGTCGGGCACCTTGTAGACGTCAGCGGCCGGATACCAAAGCCGGCCGGAGACCTGTGCCTTTTTGGACGAGCCGAGGAACTGAAAATAGCGATTAGTGGACTTTGCCATTTTTATGAGTGAACGGAGACGGGTAAGCGGTGACAGGTTCTCAAGAGCAGAGCTGACCCGTCACGTGTTACCGGTCACCGGTAACTAATTTTTCTTCCAAAAACCGGCGCCGCTGGAGATCTCCTCGAGCGTTTCGGCGATCTCGAGTTCGTCTTCGGTCTCGAGCGCGACGTCGGCCATCGAGATGATGCCGGCGAGTTCGCCGCTCGGGCCGACCACGGGAATGCGGCGGACCTGTTTGTCGCCCATCAGGCGGACGGCCTCGAAAACAAAATCGTCGGAACCTACGGTGAATAGGTTCTTAGTCATCACTTCGCCGACCTCGGTCGCGGCGTTTTTGCCATCGGCGATCGCACGGACGACAATGTCGCGGTCGGTTATAATGCCGACAAGCTTGCCGTCGTCGACAACCGGCACGGAGCCCATGTCGCCGTCACGCATCATCGCCGCAGCATCACGAAGCGTCATCCCGGGCGCGGCCGTTCGGACGTTCTTGGTCATGATCTTACTGCAGCGCATTCGAGAGATAGCGGTCGCTTCTGCTTCGGTCATTGTATTCGCTCCTTTAGCTTATTTTGGGCGAGTGGCGGGAATAAAGCAAGAGGAGAGTTTTGCTACGAATTGCACGAATTCCGGAAATGGACCGCCCTAATTAGTGCCATTCGTGCAATTTGTGGCTAGTTCTTTTTTTCAGTGAGGTCGATCATCCGCTGCAGAGCCACGTTGGCGAAATGCTTAGTCTCGTCGTTGACGACGATCTCGTTGACGATCTCACCGTCTAGTAGATTTTCCATCGCCCAGGCGAGGTTCTGCGGAGCTATACGGTACATCGTCGCGCACATGCATAGGTCGGGGGCGAGCAGGCGGATCTCTTTGTCGGGAAAGCGGTCCTGCAGGCGGTTGACGAGGTTTACTTCGGTACCGATCGCCCATTTTGACCCTGACGGCGAAGCCTCGACGGTCTTGATAATGAACGACGTCGAGCCGTCGAGATCGGCGAGGTCGACGACCTCTTTCGGGCATTCGGGGTGGACGATGACCTTCGTTCCGGGATGGTCTTCGCGGATCTTGTTGACGTGCCAGTCCTTGAACCGGCCGTGGACGCTGCAGTGGCCGCGCCAGAGGATGAGCTTGGCATCACGAAGCTGCTGCTCGGTGTTGCCGCCGAGTTCTTCGTGCGGGTTCCAGAGCACCATCTTATCGAGCGGGATGCCGAACTTCGCGCCCGTGTTCCGGCCGAGATGCTGGTCGGGGAAGAAGAACATCTTATCGAACTCTTTGAGGTAAATGTCGAAGAGCGGGACCGCGTTCGACGAAGTGCAGACGACGCCCTCGTTCCGGCCGCAGAACGCCTTGATCTCGGCGGTCGAGTTCATATATGTGATCGGAGCGACCTTGCTGTCAAGTACGCCGATCTCGCGGAGTTGGTCCCACGCGTCCTCCACCTGATCGATCGACGCCATGTCCGCCATCGAGCAACCGGCACCGAGGTCGGGCAGGATGACGCGCTGATGATCTTTGCCAAGAATGTCGGCCGATTCGGCCATGAAGTGGACGCCACAGAAGACGATGTATTCAGCTTCCGTTTGCGATGCCATCACCGAGAGCTGATAGCTGTCGCCGGTCAGGTCGGCGTGGCGGATGACGTCGTCGCGTTGGTAATGGTGACCGAGAATGACGACGCGCTTGCCCAATTCCTCACGTGCGGCTTCGATCCGCTCGTGCATCTCCGCATCGGGCATTGTGAGGTAATCTTCGAAAACCTGTGCTCTTTCAAGAACTGCTGACATCATTTCCTCCAAAGAAAAATGATGTCACTCGGGCGGGCATTTAGCAAGTAATCGAATCGGGAGCCGAAAAGCGGGATCAACCGACGACCTTCTCGATGAGCAATATGAACATATACGCGATCGCGGCGATGATCCCGGCCATCGGTATCGTCAGGATCCAAGCCCATACGATGCGGCCGGCGACGCCCCATTTGACGGCGGAGAAGCGCTTTGCCGAACCGACACCGACGATCGCACCGGTAATGGTGTGGGTCGTCGAGACCGGTATGCCGAACGCCGTCGCGCCAAACAGAGTAAGCGAACCCGCCGCCTCAGCACAGAAACCGCCGACGGGCTGGAGTTTGACGATCTTGGTTCCCATCGTCTTAACGATCCGCCATCCACCCGACAAAGTGCCCAGAGCGATCGCGGCGCAGGCGGCGACCTCGACCCAGGTCGGGATGTCAGGTAGTTTGCCGCCCGGAGCCATCTGGAGGTAGCCGCCGGCGACGAGGACGATAGTTATGATGCCCATCGTCTTTTGGGCGTCATTGCCGCCGTGACCTAGCGAGTACGCCGCGGCCGAAAAAAGCTGTCCGAAGCGAAAGACCCGGTCAACCTTGTTGACCCTTATTTTCCTGAAAATCCAGAAAACGGCCACCATCAGAACAAAGCCCAACAGCATTCCGATCACCGGCGATAGCACGATGAACGCCAGTGTCTTGATCCAGCCCTCAGGTTTCAAGACAGTCAGAATTTCGGCGAAACCAAAATGCCAGGCGTGAGAGGCCAGTGCCGAACCGGCGTACGCGCCGACGAGAGCGTGGGAACTCGAGGTCGGAAGACCGAAATACCACGTGATCAGATTCCACATTATCGCCCCGAGCACACCGCCCAAAAGCACGTAGAGCTGGTCGTTCGCAGGGATCTTGGATATATCGACCATGTCGCCGCCGACGGTTTTTGCCACGGCGGTGCCAAAAACAAAGACGGCGATGAAATTAAAAAATGCTGCCCAAACAACTGCCACGCCAGGCGAAAGTACGCGGGTCGCCACAACCGTCGCGATCGAATTTGCAGCGTCGTGAAAGCCATTCGTATAGTCGAACGCAAGCGCGACGATGATGATAAAGATTACTAGCCCAAATGAAACTGAGTGTCCGTCCATAGGTGCGGTTTCCGGCCGTGGATCAGAGAGCCAGCGTAAAGAGCAACGATCCGGCCCGGGTGATCTGACGCTTTTGCGTTAATTGTGCTTCAATACGATGCTTTCGATAATATTGCCGACGCTCTCGCAGCGGTCGGTCGCATTTTCGAGAATTTCGTAGAGTTCTTTGAGCTTGATAACCTCGATCGGGTCAGGGTCGTTCTTGAACAGCCCGCCGATGCCCTTGAAATATGCCTCGTCGGCTTCGTTCTCGAGCCGCTGGATCTCGACGAGATGTGGCTTCATCCCTTGCGCCTTCTTGAGCAGGCCGATCGCGTCGTGGATCTCGGTGGTAAGGCCCTGGATTATTTTCGCCAGTTCACGCGAATGCGGATTGACCTCGCGAATGTCGTACATCACGACTACGCGGGCGGCGGCGTCGATGTAATCGCAAACGTCGTCGAGAGCGACAGACAGGGAATAAATATCTTCGCGATCGAATGGCGTAATGAACGACCTGTTCAGTTTGATCGTCACGTTGTGCGTGATCTCGTCGCATTCGTGTTCGACCACCTTGATGCGTTTGGCGACTTCCTCATATTGATCCGCTTTGCCGTTCATCATCTCGACGAGCAGATCGGCAGCCTCTTTTATTTTCGCGGTCATCAGCGAAAACATAGAGAAATATTCATCTTCCTTCGGTAATAAGCTAAAAGCCATTTTCGACGTCTCCGGAAACTAATTTTTTAGAATTTCGAGCAACACTTCATGTGAACCGCTGAGCCAGTGTCGAACCGCAGCGGCCGGCGCCGGCCTTCAATAACGGGGACTGTGTTTGATAAACACGGCCTCGCGCAAATACACGTTCAGTTCGCAAATATCTTTTACGTAGTCGCCGATCCGCTCAATGTGCTTGGCGACGAACAGCAACCGGGCTGCGCCGTTGGCGGACTCGGGATTCTTGACCATGACTGCAAGCAGATCGTCAAAGACCCGGCCATAGCAGCGATCCAGTTCACGGTCGCGGCTGATGATCTCGCGTGAGGCCAGAGCGTCCTCGGACGTGAATGCGTTCAGAGCCTCGCGGAGCATTCCGGCGGCGATGTCCGCCATCATCGAAAAATCGATGTAGACATCGATCTCCGGTTCGTTATTCAAAATTATCGCTGCCTCGGCGATACTCGCGGCGTGGTCGGCGATCCTCTCAAGTATCGGTGTTATCTTGGCGACCGATACGACCAGGCGAAGGTCGTGTTCCGTCGGTTGTTGCGATGCCAGGATCTCGATGCTCAGCTGATCGATCTCGAGCTCCATCTGATCGATCAATTTGTCCTCGTCGGTTACGGCCCGTGCGAGTTCGCTGTCCCTTTCCTTAAGGGCACGCATCGCACGGTGCACGGCGTCCTCGGTCTTACCGCCGAGGAGCAGTATCTTGTCGCGCAGCACATCCAGTTGAGAAGACATTCCGATTTCACCCATCACGAAACTACCGCTGCCGAAAACCGGGCTGCGCTGACCACCAGCTGCTTGCGAACTCACCGATGTGTCCATAAGTTACTCGCAACAGTATAGGTCAAGGACGCCGCGCGGCAGGTTACATAATACTTAACTTTTCGGAATACATTCGCCGCAGGCAGTCGCGTGTAACATCCCGTTAACATTTCGTTAAGGTTCGTCCGGTCGAATGCGGCGAACCGGCGGCAAGGTTTGTTTCATCTCAATTGGGGCCGCAGAGAAGAATATTGATACCGGCTGTCGAATTACACTAAGATAAAAGCTCCCGCTTATCGGAGGAAATTATGAGGAAATCATTGATCGCTAAGAGACTGACCGTATCCGGACTCGCACTTACGATGTGGCTGCTGCCTTTAGCAGTCGCCGGGCAAACGCGTATCGTCACCCCAAAAAACAAATACAAGGTGCAGGACGACATCAAACTCGGAAACGATGCGGCGAAGCAGGTCGAGCAGCAGTTTCCGATCCTGAACGACGCCGACGCGACACGGTATCTCGAGAGAGTTGGTAACCGTCTTGTGGCCGCAATTCCACCGGAATATCAGCAGCCGGCATTCGACTATCGTTTCAAGCTTGTGAATGCGAGTGATATCAACGCCTTTGCGTTGCCTGGCGGCCCGATGTTCGTTGACCGTGGAATGATCCAGGCGGCCCGTAACGAAGGCGAAATGGCCGGTGTAATGGCACACGAGATCAGCCACGTCGCTCTCCGGCATGCGACCGCGCAGGCGACGAAACAAAACAGCGTCGGCAATCAGCTCGGCGTTATCGGGATGATCCTCGGCGGTGCGATCCTCGGCGGCCAGGCGGGTGCCGAACTCGGGGCGGCCGGAGCGATGGCGTGGATGACCAAATACAGCCGCGAGTACGAGACACAGGCTGACGTTCTCGGGGCCCGAATAATGGCGAATGCCGGCTACGACCCGCACGACCTTGCCAATATGTTCAAAACGATCGCGGCCCAGGGCGGCAGCCGTTCGCCGGAATGGCTGAGCGACCATCCCGATCCGGGCAACCGCTACAACAACATCAATCATGAAGCAACCTTGCTGAATATTTCGCGGAATCCGATCAAGATCACGCGCGATTTCGAACGTATCAAAGCCCGTCTGCAGTCGATGCCGCCGGCACGGACGATGGCGGAAATACAAAAGAATGCACCCGCCGGACAGGCAAATGGCACGAGTACGACTGGCCGCGGCAGTTATTCGAACAACATTCCGTTTCCGTCGAGCCGAATGCGGAGCTATTCAAATGGCGGCAACGTGACGATGAACGTCCCGACAAATTGGCAAGAATTTCCCGGGACCAACGATGTCCAGTTCGCCCCCGAAGGCGCCTATGGTGACCAGGGCATCACTCGCGGTGTGATGGCCGGATATTACCAGGGGCAAAACGCCGGGCTGCTGCGAGAAACGCAGGACTACGTTGGTCAACTGCTGCAGGGAAACAGTTACCTGAGCCAACGCGGCGGATATTCGCGGGCATACATTTCGGGACGTCAGGGTTATTCGACGACGCTTTCGGGCCGGTCGCCGATCACCAACCGGACCGAGATCGTCACCGTTTACACTACGTTGTTTAATGACGGCTTATTCTATTTCATTACCGTCGTACCGAGTGACGAATCGTCGGCGTATTCGTCGGCATTTCGCTCTATGATGAGTTCGGTGAGGCTGGCGAACTAGGAAAACAAGATAATCGGATAGAAGAGCAGTCCGCCTCAAACGGCCTGCTCTTTTTCATTAAGCGGGTGCGGCGAGGTATTGATCGTGAGAAGCATCAAGGCAGCAAGCACCGAAACGCCGGAACTTATGAAGAAAGCGGTCGCCGAACCGTATTGATTCCAGATCAAGCCAAAAAGCAGCGACGCCGGAAAGACCGTGATGCCGAACGCCAGATTGTAAAGGCCGTAGGCGGTGCCCCGCAATTTCTCGGGGACGAGGTCGGCGACGAGAGCCTTTTCGACACCTTCGGTCATTCCGAAATATGTGCCGTATATTATGAACAGAACCCAGGTCTGCCACTGAGCGTCGACGAACGCAAAACCGCAATAAACGAGAGCGTAGACGATCCAGCCGGACATTATCAGCTTCTTTCGCCCGATCCGGTCGGAAAGGTCGCCGCCGATCAGCGAACTTCCTACCTTGCTGACGTGCAGTACCACCCACAAGAGCGGCAGGATCGCCGGATGGATGCCGGTTTGCTGCGCCCGCAGCAGGAGAAACGCGTCGGTCGAATTCGACAAGGTGAAGACCGCGACAACGACGAGCAGCCGCTTGAAATTGGAATCAAAGCCGGCGAGCGAGAGCTTGACCGGATGCGGGGAGACGCCATTTTCGTTACGTTTTTCGTCGCGGACGTAGAAAAGCACGACAAACAGGCCGAGGATGACCGGCACTGAGGCAAAGAGAAAAACGCGTTGATACTCGCCGGCCGTAGGAAAATCCTGATTTGTCGCGAATATCGACAACAGAATAAACGCCAGGATCGGCCCGATCACGGCACCTAAATTGTCCGCCGCCCGGTTGAAACCGAAGGCAAATCCTCGTTCGGCGATGGGCACGCTCGACGCGATCAGAGCGTCGCGAGGCGCTCCGCGAATGCCCTTACCGACGCGGTCGGCGATCCGGACGCCAAGGACCTGCGGCCAACTCGTCACAAGGGCCAGGATCGGCCGCGTAACCGCCGCGAGCGAATAGCCGAAAAAGACGGGCCACTTCCGCGTGTCGAACCGATCGCTGAGATAGCCGGAAAATAGCTTTAGGATGCTTGAGATCGATTCGGCAAAGCCCTCGATCAGGCCGATGGCAAATGGAGAAGCACCGAGCGTCAAAGCAAGAAAGGCGGGCATCAACGGATAAATTATCTCGCTGGATGTGTCGTTGAGCAGCGACACGAGGCTGAGGGCGAGCACGTTTCGCGGTAGATCGATGTATCGCCGCCAAACGCTTGCAGACGGTATTTTTTGCGGGTCGCTCATTTGCGGGAGATCACTGTGGACGCGTAGGACGCGGCCGGTCGGGACGGACGGGCCTGCTGCTGCCGCCGCCAAACATAAATAGAGCTATGCTGCCGGCGACGGCGATAACCATTATCACCGCGACGATCAGTAGCCGAAATGCCATTTTCAGCGTCTTTCTGAGCAGCAAAAAGGCGACAAACGCGACCGCTGCGAGCACCAGGAAAAATGCCACACCGGCGAAGATCGCGATCCCGCCGCCAACCGGCGACACGTCGAATAGAAATGTGTTTGTGATCATTGCCTACCTGTTTTCTCGAGCGCCTTTTCGATCTTATCGACGTCTTCGTCGCTCAGCGTTGAGGTTTCCGCAGGCAACGCATATTCCTCGTCAGCCCACGCCCCGAAATCCAAAAGTTTGCAGCGTTCCGAGCAAAACGGACGAAACTCGTTTCCCGAAAACTCAACTTCCTTTCCGCAATGCGGACACTTAACTAACGGCATAAATTCCTCGCTGCAAGCAAGATTAGCACACACGAGCGCAGCTCCGAAAACATCGGCAAGGACAAAAAAGGTGTTGAATGCGTCGTCCAAAGTTGTAAGATTAAGGACATCGGCAGGCCGATATTTCATATCGAACAAATGCCGGTTGCCATTCGTAAACAGTGATAGATAATTTCCGTCCGGGGAAGAACGAAAATGAGCGACTATAAAGAAAAATTTGACCGATGGCAGAAACGAGCCACAGAGAAGTTTGACGAGATCGACGAACAGCTCGGGCTGAAAGAAAAGATCGGCGAGGGAGCCCGCGTGGTTGTTGAAACGGCACAAAAGGGAGCCGTTCGCATCAAGGCCGAGGCTGAAAAGTCCGAGGTCGGCAAACAGGCCGTCCGCGTCGCCGAAGGCGTCATAAATACCGCCGGCGACACAGCCAAGACAGCCTGGAACGTCAGCGAACCGATCCGCGGTGCCGCTGCGGACGCAGGTGAAATGGCCGGAGGGGTCGTGATCGACGCCGCCGGAAAAGCCGGCGACGCCGTCTCAGGCGCCGCGAGCAAGGCGGGCGAGATGTTTGACGATGCACGCGAAACGGTCGAGACGGGTGCCAAACGCGTTTCGCAGGCCGTTGGCTTTGGAGCCGGTTTGTCGGGAGCCCTTGAGTCGGGGCTGCGTTCGTTTCAAAAGGCAGTCGACTGGGCGACCGAAGACCCGATCCGTGCGGCGACGACCGGCGTCTCGATGGCGATCGGTGCCGGGCTTGGCGTCGTGTTTACCGGTCTCAGTTCGCACTGGCTTTTCAATTCGGCACTGCCGGCGTGGTCAGTGAAAAAGCTCGGCGAAAGTTTTGACGGGTACCTGAAGCGCCGTGAGGAATTGATCGAAAAAGGACGGCTGTCCGAAGCCGACGCCGAGCAGATCAAATTCGAACGCGATATCGCACGCCGGATCGGAGCTCCGCTGCTCGGAGCATTCTCGTTCGCGTCCGGAGCGGTGATGATGACCAATATTTTCAACCCCAAAACCATAACCGGCGCACCGATCAGCTGGCTTATCGGCGGCAACCCGCTGCTTGAGGGCGTGTGGTTTTTCGGTAACGGAATGGTTTGCTTTAAGACGAGCTACGATTTCTTCATGATCGCCCTCGATGGCCAGGAAGAGGTCGAGGACATGGTCCGCCAGGTCAAGGGACTCCTGCCTGTGGCAGTTCAGTGAATATTGATCAGTGATCAGTGATGAGTGAAAAGCTAGGACTCTTCGTCTTTGATCTCATCACTCACCGTTCACCATTCACCACTTGCTCTAGTTTATCTTGATCGGAAACGGAACGAAGCAAAGGACGAAAATCACCAGCGTCGCAAATGCGATGACCTTGCGTTTGAGGTCGAGAGGCGTTTGGTCGGGCGGTTCCGGGTGTCCTATCCGCATCATTACTGCCAAAATTAAAGCTACCAGAAATCCACTCGGGCTGTTGAAGAAATACATCCCTACGACTGATAAGACCGCCATAACCGGAAACGCGATCCGGCCTGTCCACCAGTGCACCCGCGGGCCGAAAACGGCGTAGATCGCATGGCCGCCATCGAGCTGTCCCGACGGGATGAGGTTTAATGCCGTCACCAGCAGCCCGACCCACGCGGCGAAATAGAACGCGTTCCCGATCCCGAACTGCAGGTCGATCCCGAAAAACATCGCGAATAGCTTCATCAAAAGCGGGTCGGAAAATGAAATTCCGCCTTGCGAGTAGGCGACCTGCTCCGGTGACGCGATATGCATCGTCGCAAGCCCTATCAACGCAACCGGGATGAGAGCGATAAAACCGGCTATCGGCCCGGCGACTCCAATGTCGAAAACTGCCCGCCGCGAAGGCATCGGCGAGAGTATCTTGATGAACGCACCGAACGTGCCCGCCGGCCCGACCATCGGCGGCGTCGGGATAAAGAACGGCAGCGTTGCGTCCACACGATAGAGCCGGCAGGCGACGTAATGCCCCATTTCGTGGCAGATCAAAATAAACAGCAGTGAGATCGAAAAACTGACCCCGTACCGCAGATATTCTCCATTGGTGAGGATGGCGTGAATAGCTTCGCGGATAAGGTCGCCGTAGCTCCACGGCACCATTGCGATGAACCGCAACCCTTCGGACACTGTCTGCGGGTCGGCGGTTGGCAGCGTTTCTGTCATCGGCGTCAGGCCGAACGGGTAAAGCGTACCTGCGATCGTCGCGGTGCAGAACGTCACCAGAAGCAGGAGCAGGTGCCGCAGCCACGTTGCCGCGGACGGCCGCATCACCGGACGTTTTAGATCGTATGGGAAGTCAAACTCTTCGGGGTCGGTCATATCAGTGCTATTAAATAAAAAGATCGCGGCTCGACAGATGGGCATTTCGCCTAACCGCCGAGCAACGATCTCGGACTGCATTTATTGTAACAAATCTTAACCGACCGCTTTCGCGGAGAGTTCCTTTCCGGGTTTGAAGCGGATAGTTTTTCCTGCCGGGATGGGCACCTCTGTCCCGGTTCGTGGATTGCGGCCGACACCGCGCTTGCGTGGTTTTACCACAAAGACGCCAAATCCACGCAATTCGATGCGTTTGCCTTTTGCGAGGGCGTCCTTCATGGCTTCAAAAAGCGAATCGACGACCTGTTCGGCCTTCTGTTTCGGCACCCCGGTTTTATCGGCAACCAGGTTGACGATGTCTAGTTTGATCATTGTGCCTCCTATTCAACGGAAACGTAGGGAGATACTTCCAAAACTAAAACGTTCTTGCATCATAATCCTGTAAATCCACATCTGTCAAGATTTTATGAACAGACGGATGTTACATTCGCGGCCATCGAATTACGGCTGGGTGGCCGGAAAAGCATCCCTTTGCAAGATCGAATGAAATTTCGCGGTTCATAGGTATGATGCTAAAATCATTGGACACGTCAGACTAATCTCGGGAACGGAAGGAGCACTGCGAATATGCGTTGGAGAGATCAGCGGGAAAGCGATAATGTCGAGGACCGCCGCGGTGGAGGCGGCCGAACGGTTGCGGTCGGCGGCGGGAGTCTTGTCGTGCTCGTTCTCGCGGTCGTAATTTATCTGTGCGGCGGCGACCCGCGGCAGCTGCTTCAGAGCTTGCCCGATCAATCGGCTGTTCAGGCTCCGGCTGCCAACCGGCCGGCCACTTCGGACGATCAGAAAAAATTTGCCTCGGTCGTCCTCGCCAGCACCGAAGACGTCTGGGGCCAGATCCTTCCGCAGCAGGCGAAGATCCGTTACACGGCACCAAAACTCGTGCTTTTCACCAACCAAATATCGTCTGCCTGCGGTTACGCCAGCGCCGCAACGGGTCCGTTCTATTGCCCCGGAGATCAGAAGCTTTATTTAGATTTTGCGTTCTTCAAGGAACTGCAGAGTGAATTCAAGGCTCCCGGCGATTTTGCCCAGGCGTATGTGATTGCCCACGAGGTCGGCCACCACGTTCAAAATCTGCTCGGGACGATGGACCGGGTCCAGCGGGCGGGACAGAATAATCGGCTCTCGGTCGCTCTCGAGCTGCAGGCGGACTGTTATGCCGGTGTCTGGGCGTATTACGCTGCCAAGAAAGGCCAGGTTGAAGCGGGCGACCCCGAAGAGGCGATCCGTGCTGCCGGAGCCGTTGGTGACGATATGATCCAGCGCCGCACGCAGGGCTACGTTCAGCCCGAAACCTTCACCCACGGCTCCGCCAAACAGCGTATGCAGTACTTCACGACCGGTTTCACATCAGGCGAAATGAGACAGTGCCAGACGCTTAGATAATGACAACGATCGCCGGCATCGACCTCGATAAGAACGAAGCCCGATTCGTAATACTGTCCGGCCACGCGATGAATTTCGACATCGTATCGACCGACGTCACGCGGCTCGGTCTCGCCGACCCGAAAGATCAAACCGAAGTGAGGGAATTCCAACTTGCCGTGCAGTCATTCTTCGACAAATACGACGTCAAAACCGTTGCGATCCGTGAACGCCTTTCAAAAGGCCGGATGAAAGGCGGCACCATCACCTTCAAACTCGAAGGCCTCATCCAACTCTGCCGCCAACCGGTCTCGATCATCTCGCCCGCAACCATCCGCAAGGCGATTTCCGCCGCAAATATCGATTTCACCGAACTTCCCATCGCCAAATATCAGTACGAAGCCTACGGCGCCGCATACACATTGATGACCGCCGCCACACTCCGAAATCAACCCTGATTGGAACAACATTTGCGCGCATATTTGCCGGGTGGGCAGAATCCGCCCGGAAAAGCCCGAATGTGCGTGCGATCTCGCAAATCGCTGTGAATAAAGACGCGCGGGTTTGAATAACAGGATCGAGGTGTTCGTCATGAAAGTTGGAAGGCGTGTTATTGAATACTTGCTGATCATGATCTTTCTTGGGGTGGCATTTGGCCGCTTGGCCTCGGCACAGACGGTCGACTGTGAGGGGACGATACGGGCTTGGTCATACGACGTTAGCATGAGGTCGTACATGGCCACTCATACTTGCTCGTGCCCGAGTGCGACCAGCCGCCCGGTCTGCGTCAGCAATGAACAACCAGCGCAGCCGGTCGGCAACCAGCCAACAAGACCGACGAATGTGGACAACAGTGCTGCGGTTGCCGCAGCTCGTGCCGAAGCAGAGCGGCTACGCCGCGAGAAGGAGTTTCTTGAGACCAAACGCATCCTTATAGCGAGTCTCAAATCCGGCAAGGGCGAATCGACGAACGCGGTAAATCCGCTCGGGCTCAAACCCGGCACAAGCCCTCCGCCCACACCCGCAGGTTCATTTTATGCATCGCAATCAGACCGGCCCGAGCCGATGAACGACGGCGGAAAACTCGCGGATACCTCCAAACCGCCGACCGGAATGCACGGACTCGTCGGCGGTACGACCTGGACGTTCGGCTTTAAGCGGCCCTCCGCCAACTGCAGTGCCGAGTGCAAGGCCGAGATCGACCGGCAGATGTATTCGCAATTCCTGAAATACTGTGCCCAACAGAGCGATCCTCAGCAGTGCGTCAAGGACGGCATGCCTTTCACGCCGGACCTATACGATATGGTCGTGTCGATGGGCAGCTATAACACGGCACTCGAGGACCTGGCTACCCGAGTCTTGTTCGACAGCGTGACATACGGCGAGTTTTCACGCACGCACAGCGAGATGTTCGCGTCCCTGAAGGGCCGGAGTTTCGACACTCTCGATTGTCACAGCAACGGCGCGATGCTATGCCTTGCCGCATTGCGAAGCGGCGATACCACGGCGAAAGAGGTCAGGCTTTTCGGTCCGCAGATCAATCCGGCCGCGGCGCGTATCTGGCAGGATCTCGCGATCCAGAAGGGGATAAAGGTCACCGTTTATATTAACAGCGGCGACCCGGTGCCGGCTGCCTCGTGGGCACTCGGTGCGCCGGAAAAACCTCTGACCAACGCCGGAAACAAACTCTGGCTCGCCGGGAAAGTCGCTAATCCGGCCACGTGGTCGAAGGCCCTGTTCTACACATTGCTAGACAGCACAACGGGCGCAGTCGGCGAGGACCTATATAACTATGGTTTCTTTGTCGTCAGAGACGACTGTAAACCGACACCGAGCATCGCCTGTCATTCGATGAGACTCTACGAATCAAAACTACAGAATTCGCTGCCGCCGATACCGAAGAATAAATGAGGTGTGAAATGAAATACGCCCCAACCGTCGTTACGACACTTTTCTTGTTAACCGTCCTCGCCGTTTACGCGGCCGCACAGAACGTCTCTGACGAGGCCCGACGTCACTTTGACCGCGGAATGGCGGCCGTCGAGATGGCCAAGTCACCCGATGACCTTAATGACGCGATCGCCGAATTCAAGCAGGCTACCCTTCTGGCCCCTGACTGGGCTGACGCTTTCTTCAACCTCGGCAAAGTCCAGGAAGCCGCTGAGAAGTACAACGATGCGATCGTCAGCTTTCGGAAATACCTGCAGCTTGCGCCGAATGCGGCGGATGTGGTCGAGGTCAACAGCTTAATCAACAAGATCGAATATAAAGCGGAGAACGTGATGACTGTTGCGAAGGTTGTAAACGTTCTCAGTCAATTGTCGAAATGGAAGCCAAAAGGCGGGGGAGGGTTCAACGCCTTCGTTCGCGGGAAAGGACCGACCACCGTAGAAGTGCCGACTAGTGTGATGCGGATGGAGGGCCGAGCGGATCCGGACGTATTTCGAAAGAATCTTACGGTAGAAGGGCCACGAGCTTCGTTTCATTACACCGAAGTGCTGATGGATAAGAACAAAGTTGGGAATATTACAAGAGATTTCGACATTGAACTTGAGGTCGTTAGCCTCACCAAGGTCAAAGTCCGTGAAGTTTGTGTTTGGAAATACTGGGCGTTGGGTGGCGACACCGTCACGCGAATAAGCGTATACGAACTTGTGCCAT
Organism: Acidobacteriota bacterium; assembly: GCA_029781855.1. Lineage (GTDB taxonomy): Bacteria > Acidobacteriota > Blastocatellia > Pyrinomonadales > Pyrinomonadaceae > OLB17. The sequence goes on from JAKOVX010000016.1 coordinate 26,736, forward strand.
AGGCTGGCGGCCGAGCTCAAATTGTAATAGATCTATTTCGTCCACTCGTCCGACGTGTGGATGTCGACCTTGATCGGCACCGATTTGACGTAGTCCTCGCCGGCTCGACGCATTGCGGAGTCGAGTTTGGCGGCCGTCGATTCGGATTCGGCGGCGTCGCATTCGACCACGATCTCGTCGTGGACGATATTGACGAGTTTTGCCGAGGTGCCGCGGATGTCGTCGTGCAGCAGTCTCAGGGCGCGTTTCAGGATGTCGGCCGACGTGCCCTGGATCGGCATATTCTTGGCGTAACGCTGGGCCGCTCCGACCGATGACCGATCGCCCTCGTCGAATCTGAATTTCGCCAATCGTCCGCTCCGCGTTCGTGTTTGCCGCTCGGTCAGCACGTTTTTCGCCTGCATCCGCAGCCACTCGTCCATTCGCGGATAGGTCGCGAAATACTTTCTTAAAGTGTTTTCGGCATCCGTTTGACTCAAACCCGTCATCAGAGCGAACCGCGACGCGCCGATGCCGTAAACTACGCCAAAATTGAGCCGTTTGGCGAATGAACGCTGGTCCGGCGTGACGTCCGCGGCGGCGATGCCGAAAACTTGTGCAGCCGTCGCCGCGTGAAAATCCTGTCCCGATTCAAACGCATCTATGAAATTCCTGTCCTGCGAAAAGTCCGCAAGTATCCGCAGCTCGATCTGCGAGTAGTCGGCGATGACCAGTTTGCGTCCGTTTTCGGCACGAAAACAGCGGCGGTAAACGTCCTCGTGCGGTATCTGCTGCAGATTTGGCTTAGAGCACGAGAATCGTCCGGTCGGAGCTCCGATCTGACGAAAATCCGCATGGATGCGGCCGGTTTTGGGCTCGACAAATTCCAGAATATTCTCGCCGAAACTGGTCATCGCTTTGGCGACGCCGCGATATTCGAGCAGCTTGGCGACCACCGGATATTTTTCGGCAAGCGGCTGCAGTTCCCACGCCCGCGTCGTGTTCGGGACGGGAATGCCGAGATTCACGAGAGCGTCAGTCACCTGAGCCTGCGAGTCGAGATTGATCTCCGGCCGGCCGAAGAGCGACGCCTGGGCGATACCGGCGCCAAGCATATCCTGCAGTTCGGAACCAGCTTTTTCCTGTGCTTTGGTGACCTTTGCGAGCTGCTCACGCCATCGTTCCTGATCGATGTAAAACCCGTTCAGCTCCATCTCGGCGATCGGCATAACGCACTCGTTCTCGAGCCTTAGCACGTCCGCGAGCCCGTCCGCCTGGATGCGTTCCTCGAGCTTTTCGAGTACCTCGGGCATGATCGCCGCGTCGCGCGCCGCGTATTCGATCTGCGAGATCGACAGGTCATCGGCTGCCCAGTCGCTGACCTGTTCACTTTTATCCAGGGTCCGCCCGAGGAAGAACTGGACAACGTCCGCCAGTCCGTGCCGACGCTCGCCTTCGCCCGCCGAGATCAGGATGCTTGCCAGATAAGTGTCGTATACACCGCCAAGCTCGCAGCCCAGATGGTATCGGACCCATTTTGCGTCGAACTTGGCATTGTGAGCGATCTTTCGGACCTTGTCGTCGGAGAGCAGGTCGCGCAGCGGCTGCAGCTCGGGCAGAGTGCGGACATCGCCCTTTGCCCTAAACGGTTTAAGGTCAATAACTTGCGTCTTGGCACCGGTGCTGATCTGGAGCAGCCTCAGGTCACCCTTATACGGATCGAGCTCGGTCGTTTCGGTGTCGAACCCGAGCGATCTGACGCCCGCAAGTTCCGCACATGCCGCTTTGAGCCCATCGGCATCGCGCACAACGTTATAATAAATTTCCATCTAAATTCACGAGTTTCCCTAAAATTCGGCCCGCCAACAGGACAATTTCGCTGCCCTTACGAATGACCGGATCGCAACCATTTCTAGAACTTCAACTATCGGCCATCCCACATCAATTTTCAACTCGGCCCCAAAACCAACTCGTTCGACAACATTCCTGCCGTCCCGCTCAAACGCGATGTATAGTAAGAACAACCTATGGACGATAAATACCAGATAAGTAAACCCAAAAAGCCTGAGACCAAGGCGGAAATTCTTGCGGCGCGGATCGAGGAGCTGGTGAAGCAGCGGGACAAGGAAACGTCACCGGCGGCAAAGCAGAAGATAAATGCGGAGATCACCAAGCTCTTTGCTCAGTACGAACGGCTGAAATTGTAGTTTTGCATTTATCCGCAAGGGAGATCGACACTTGCCCGGCCCATCGCCGGGTCAGCAGATAACCTTTGGTTTCACAGTTTAAGGTTTACTCGCGTGCGCAATTCCGATATAGTGGAAGCAGTTTGCTCGTCTGGACGCTCAGGAGAGTACCGATGTATCGGCGAACTTTAGAGGATTTTACAGATTTTTATCGAGATCGATATTCCAAGGGTCGAGCACGATCAGCGTCAGAAGCGGTTTGTGCTCCCCGTAAAGTGAAATGGCGACGACGCCGTTTTCACACAGAGTTTCCTGCGTGACTAGAACGAAAGTACCTATCTTTTGGGGCCTAAATCCCAAAGTCAAGATACAAGACCACAACGCATTTTCTACTCTGCCGATCAAGCGATAGTACCGCTCTGTCTTAGTCCGCAATTCTGAAGCCGCCAACACCGGAAAGCCAACGGGCAATTCGAAGTTTAGAATTTTTACAAGGAATTGTTTATGTCAAAAGAAATGATAGTCAGCGTCAACGGACGCGAAAAGAAGATCGCCATCCTCGATAATGGAAAGGTCACCGAATTTTATATCGAGCGCGGCGAGGAAAACTCCGGTGTCGCGGGCAATGTTTACAAGGGCCGCGTGATGCGTGTCCTGCCCGGAATGCAGTCGGCGTTTGTTGATGTCGGCCTCGAGCGCGACGCTTTCCTATACGTTTCGGATTTCTTCGACGAAGACGAAGAGATCGAACGTATCGTGATGGAAAAGAGCAAAAAGAGCTCACCCGAAGAGGCCAAACGCGAAGCCAACGAACATATCGATCGCAGCCGCATCGAACGCGAGAAACAAATGGAATCGGTGCAGGAGATCACCGAACCGCTCGGCGATAGCGAAGACGAGGACGAAGAAGAGGAAAAAGCTCCCATCGTCTCACGCGAAGATCGTGATCAGGAACCTGAAGTCGAGCAGCCCGCAGAGAAGCCTTCGCGCAGCCGCCGCGGACGAGGACGAAAGGGCCGTGAAGAGGAGCCGCGTGTCGAAGCTGCACCACAGGATCAGGAAGATGAGCCGAAATTCGAGATCGAATTTGATAATTCGGGCTTTGAACGCATCAGCGACGACGAAGGCGACACGGGCGAGATGTTCAAGGACGCCTATATGCAAGAGGCGATCGTGCACAAGGTCCGCACAATTGAATTCGATATGGAGGGCTCAGTCACTGCCGAGGTCGGTTCGCTCCTCGATCAGGTGACCGCGGAAGCAAACGGTTTTGAACGTATCGCGGATGAGGACGACGTGCCGGCACCGCCGGCAAAGGGCAAAGGAAAGGCAAAGGGCTCGAGATCGGCAGCGGCCGAAAAACCAGCCGCTAAGGCGAAGGCACCGAAAGCGGCAGCCAAGAAGCCCGCAGCCAAGGCAAAAACTGCGAAGGGAAAGAAAGCCGTAACGGATGAAGTGCTCGAGGACGCCGAAGCCAGCGTGCGTGAGTCCGAGCCAAACGCTGAAATGGCCGTCCGCCGCGGTGGACGAGGCCGTCGGCGCGGAGGTTCGAAACCAAAATCAGATGAGCAAGTGTCCGAAAGCGGCGAAGAGACGGTCGATACCGGTGAACCTTCATCTGAAAACGTCGAAGCAGCATCATCGGAACCGGTTGCCGAAACGGAAACGGTGACCGAGGAACCGAGCGGTGACGCCCAGCCCGAATCCGATTCCGGTGACGCACCTCGTTCCGGTCAAGAGCGCGGACGCGGCCGGAGCCGCGGTGGACGCGGACGCGGCGATCGTGGAGACCGTCCGTCAGGCGACCGGCCGAGCGGCGAGCGGCAGGAACGGCCCGCACAGGACCGGCCAAGTAATGACCGGACCAGCTCTGATCGCGGTTCAAGGGGACGGAACGACCGTCGTGACCGTGCACCGCAGCCGACGATCTCGGACCTCCTTCGCGAAGGCCAGGAGATCCTTGTTCAGATAGCCAAAGAGCCGATCGCGAAAAAGGGAGCGCGCATTACGTCGCACATCGCACTGCCGGGCCGCTTTTTAGTCTATATGCCGACGATCGAGCACTTAGGCGTTTCGCGAAAGATCGAATCGTCCAGCGAACGCGGCCGTCTTCGAACGCTGATCCAGCGTATTCGCCAGGATCCGGAAATTGTGTCTGGCGGTTTTATCGTCCGAACGGCCGGTATCGGCATTTCCGAGGAGGACCTCAGGAACGACGCCAAGTATCTCGTACGAACGTGGACGGACGCTAAGAAAAATTCCGAGAAGAAACGCTCGCCGGCCCTGGTCCATCAGGACCTCGACCTCGTTCAGCGTATCTTGCGTGATCAGCTTTCGGATGATTTTACTGCGATCCGCGTCGACAGCGAAGAGGAATATCTTCGCACCGTCGAGTTTATCAACCTGATCCAGCCGCGTTCGGTCAATCGCATCAAACTTTACACCCGCGAGGAACCGATCCTCGAATACTATGGCGTGCAGGAGGAGATCGACAAGGCGCTCAAACCGCGTGTCTGGCTCAAATCCGGCGGATATCTCGTCATTAACCAGACCGAGGCACTCGTCGCCATTGACGTCAACACTGGCAAATTTGTCGGTAAAGGCAATGCGAGGCTCGAGGACACGATCACGCGAACGAATATGGAGGCGGTCGATGAGATCGCACGCCAGATCCGGCTTCGCGACCTCGGCGGCATTATCGTACTCGATCTGATCGATATGGAAGACCGCCGCAATCGGCACAAGGTCTCGCAGGCACTGCAGGAGGCGCTTTCGACCGACCGCTCGCCGACCAAGGTGCTGTCGTTCAACGATTTCGGCCTGATCATCATGACCCGCAAACGCGTCAAGCAGTCGCTCGAACGCACGATGTGTGCACCGTGCGACAACTGCGAAGGTTCGGGCTGGGTCAAATCACCGACAACCGTCTGCTACGAGATACTATCTGAAGCAAGGCGTCTGTCGAAGAATGTCGAGGACGTTCGCCACACGACGCTCCGCGTCCATCCGGAAGTGGCGAAAACGCTGCGCAACTCGGAACGCGAAGTGCTCGAGGAGATCGAGGCTTACCTCGGAAATATCGACATCGCGTCGGACAAATCGGTCCATCAGGGCCAGTTCGATTTCGCGTTTGTCTAGGTTGAATTGATCAAGGATGAAGGGGATGAACGGGATGGAGGACGTTTGCGAAAGCAAGTCTCCCATCTAGTTCATCCCCTTTTATTTCTATAGCTTTACGTCTTTCTTGGCGTCTTTCGGAGTGGCAGGTTTCGCGAATATCGAGTCGGAGAGCTGTTTGTTGATCTCAACCGAATCGTAGTTGATGCGGGAGGTTTGCGCCCCGTTCGTGAAGCGGTCAATGATAAACGGGACCTTTACTCCATTGACGTCAACGAAGAGGGCATAACGGTCTTCTTCAGTGATCGGCTCCTCGCCCTCACTTGCCTCCTGCTTGCGGATCGCCTTCTGCGGCGTGCCGTCATCGGCGAATTCGAACTCGACCGCGAACCCGTCCTTGTACGTCAGCCGAACGACGTCGTTGCGTTTGCCGAGCGTCGCCGGCCGCTTGCCGACATATGTCAACTCCGCCTGTCCCTTCCAGTAGCCGCGGAGCAGATTATCGAGGCTCGTCCGAAGCCCACGTTTGAAATTCTCGACCTGCACTTCGTTCTGGACCTTCACCAGTTCCTGATCGCCATCGTAGACCCAACCCGTGTTTCCCGTGTTTACTTGCACGGTCTTGACGCCGCTGGTCTTGAACTCCGTCCGTTCCTTGTCAGGAAAGACGATCGCATCGACAAATGACTGAAACGAGATGACCGTCCCTTCCTTGATCACGCTAAACTTGCCGCGGCCGACCTGCGACTTGACCTGCAAATAGCGGTCACCACCGAGGACCTGAACGGCCTTGGCGACGATCGCCTGAGCACTCGGCTCATTCTTTTGGTCGGTGCCTTGGGCGAACATCGCAGAGGTGCCGATGAGCAAGATCAGGACGATTAGAGACGTTCGAATAGAAATGGAACTGGTCATAAAATAGCCGTTGAATAAAACTAGACACGCTCTCCAACGATGTCAAACGTGAATCTCAGAGTATGTTCTGATGCGAACAGTGCCATGAAAGGCCTTCGTCGCGTTCACCCCGAATTTCTTCCGATCGAGCTTGAACTCGCCCTTTGCACGAAGTGTGTCGCCGTCGACGGTAACAGACGCCGGGATGACGATGTGACGTGTCACGCCGTGCAGAGTTATATCGCCGCCGATCTGTACCTCGATCACACCGTTTCGGATCTTTCCCGTGACCTTGGAACTCTTGAACGAGATCGTCGGGTATTTGGCGGTTTCGAGGACAATATCGTTAAGTTCTTTGTTGATAATACCTTTTTGCTTGGCAGAAAACACATCGCTGGTTTCCTCGACCGACGAAGCCCTGATCGTGAGTTCAAGCGAGGCCGGCTGGATCGAGTCGAGTGAAAGACTCGCATTCCCGCCGAAATCGCGAACCGCGATCCGGTGACTGTGACCTTTGAAATAGAACACGCCCGCCCGATCAGCGTAAACCATGAACTGGCTCTTTGAAGGGTCGATCTTAAATGTCACCGTGTTAGGCAACACGGATATCGGCGCCGCCTGAACCGCCGGGACCGGATCGACAAAGAGATAGACAACGCTTCCGGTCGCGATCAGCAACAGGCCGACCGCCGCTATCAGGACCTTCATAACTCCTCCGCAAAAAAAGACCTTGATGATTGGTTCACCAAGGTCTAGGATGCAGAAAATCGGTTTCAGGTTTAGTTTAGACTAAAAGCCTCGGCCGGATTGACGGTTATCTCGCCGTCCTCGGCATCGACGAGGAATTTCGTCGCCAATTTCCATTCGTTGGTGATCGGCAGTTTCACCTTCTGGTCGATGTGTCGTTTCAGGAACCGGGCTCCGTATGCCTGACTAAATCCCTTTTCGGTCAGCAGATCGACCGCCGCTTCCGTCACCTCGATGATCTTGCCCTGACGTTCCATATTCCGCTGCAGGCTCGCCAGGTAAAGCCGGGCGATCTCGCGAACCTCGTCCATCGTCAACGGGGCAAAGATCACGATCTCGTCGATACGATTTCGAAACTCGGGCGTGAACCGCTCTTCGGCGGCTTTTAGGACGTCGCTTCGGATCTGCTTCATGTCGCCGACCGATTTTTGGCCGAACCCGAGCGGCTGCTCGTACTTCTTGAAATTGCCAGAGCCCAGATTGGACGTCATGATGACGATCGCGTCGGACAGGTAAACCTTCTTGCCGCGTCCGTCCGTGATCCAGCCTTCGTCAAAAGCCTGTAGGAAAATGTTCATCAGGTACGGCGAAGCCTTTTCGACCTCGTCGAGCAAGAGAACGGTATACGGGTTGTCGCGAAGCTGCTCGGTGAGCAGGCCGCCGCGTTCCGAACCGACGATGCCGCGTGGCATGCCGATGAGCTTTTCAATGCCGACGGTCCCGTCGCCATACTCGCTCATATCGATACGCACCATCTTGCTCTCGTCGCCGAACATAAATTCGGCAACAGCCTTGGCAAGCTCCGTCTTGCCGACGCCTGTCGGCCCGAGGAAGAGCAAAACGCCATCCGGCGCGTAATGGTTTTCTTTCAGCGGACCCTTATTGAGCCGCAGACGTTCGGCAACCGCTCGAACGGCGTCTTTTTGCCCGATAACACGGTTCCCGAGGTCGGCCTCCATCGCCGAAAAACGGTCCGAGGTGTCGCGATAGATCATGTCCTTAGGAATACGAGATTCCTGAGAAATGACGTCGATGATATGCTCGGGACGGACGACCAACTCGGTCGGCTCATTTATCTCGACCTTGACCGACGCGGTGTCGAGCCAGCCAATTGCTTTGTCCGGCAGGTGAAGGTTGCGAATGTACTTCGGCGACATTTCGAGAGCCATATTGATGGCCTCGTCCGAGATCTTTACCGAATAGTTCTTCTCGAGCCGCGGCTTGATCCCCATCAGGATCTCGCGGGTCTCGTCGATCGTCGGTTCGTCGACCTTCACCAGGCGGAAACGCCGGGCGAGGGCCTCATCATCGCTGATGTACTCTTTGTACTCGGTCATCGTCGTCGCGCCGATGATCCTCAGTTCGCCGCGTGCGAGCGACGATTTGAACATATTGGCGGCGTCCGATGTCGTGCCCATCGCGGCGCCGGCCCCGATGATGCTGTGAGCCTCGTCGATGAACAGAATGATGTGATCTTTTTCCTTTACCTCGTCGATGATGCCCTTGATACGCTCCTCGAACATACCGCGAAGCATCGTCCCGGCGACAAGCCCGCCCATCTGGAGCTGTACGATATGCGCGTCGCGAAGCCGCTGCGGAACCTTTTCAGGTTCAAGTTCGATCAAGCGGGCCAATCCCTCGACGACCGCCGTCTTGCCGACGCCCGGTTCGCCTACAAGCATCGGCGAATTCGACCTTTCGCGGTGCGAGAGGATCTCGATCATCTGCCGGATCTCGCGTTCGCGGCCGATCGTCGGCGCGATCTTGTCCTGACGGGCAAGCTTGTTCAGCGAGACGCCAAAGTGGCGTAGGAACGACGGAAGTTCGAATTTCTGACGTGTTCGCTCCTCTTCCTTTTCCCTCTTTCGGATCCGGGTTCGAGCCGTTTGTGCGACCTCGTCGGACGGAACGCCGAGATTCTGAAGCACGTCGTTCAAGACGCTTCGCTCATCGTTTGATAGGACGTAAAAAATGTCGCTGCCGTCAATCACGCGCCGTCCCTGCGATCGCGCACGGTCCATCGCCCGCTTGAACAACTCGGTCGTCTCCGGTGCGATCCGATAACCTTTGCCGCTGTGCTGACGGCCGATCTCGACGCGTTTTTCGATCAAAAGCTTTACCGAACGCGGATCGACCGACAGGTCGCGCATCGTCGATGAGAACAATTCGTCCTCCTCGAACGCGAGTGCCTGCAGTATATGCTCGACCGCCACGTAATTTTGATCACGCTTCTTGGATTCGTTGAGCGCCGTCTCGAGCACCCGCCGACCGCTCTCGCTGAATTTATCTTTATATGCGTCTATGTCTGCCATATCTTTCGTCTATCTTGCTGACCATGCCGACCGGAAGAAACGTGGAGGGAAACTCACACCTTATAATACCATTTCGTCCGCAACCCGGAAAAGGATTTTTCGCGGCGAATAAAATGTCAACTATCTGATCACTCAGCCGCAGTCTCTGCCATCAGCTTACCTACTTGGACGCGGGCCGGACGAAGCAGTTTGCCCCCGAACTTATAACCTTTTGAGTATTCGGCAGTGATCTTACCGTCGCTGTCCTCGTCCGCCGGTATCGTGTCAACAGCCTCGTGCAATTCCGGATCAAAATCCGTTCCGATCGACGCTATCGGCTCAACGCCGACATCGATAAGCGCACGCTCGAAACTTCTGGCCGTTCCTATCACGCCGCTCCGGAGATGGTCGACCGACGGGTCGGTCTCGGAGGACGCGACAGCCAGATTCAAATTGTCCAAAACCGGAAGCAGCGTTGTCAGAAAATTGAACTGAGCCTGTTTTCCGCGATCTTCAAGCGTTTTCATCAACCGCGCCCGCATCTCGGCCGTTTCGCGTTCGAGGTTTGCCTTGGCCTCCTCGAATTTTGCCTGCACGCCGACGAGCTTTGACTCAGCCGCCTCGCGTCGTTCGGTCTCGGCCTTCAAGGCCGATTCGAGCTTGATCTCGTTCGCGGATTTGACCGGAATCTTCGGCTCCGGATCGTCAGCGATCCGCTCACCATCGGGGCTAAACCGCCGTTTATCATTGATCGGTATCTTTTCCTCGACCTGTTCGTCGGGAGCGATTTCGTTCTCGTTCATTTTCTTTCGCTTAAACACTTACCTAAATACTAAGGCTTCGGGCACCAATTTGAAAGCGCTCGAAGCCTCCAACCATCGACCGTCCTGCGATCAACTGCCCGCGGCCGAGTGCTCCTCGGCAACGCTAGCAAACTTCATCTCGCCATTCTCAGCCGAAACTCTGACCGTGCTGCCGCTCGCGATCTCGCCTTTCAGGAGACTTACCGCAAGCGGATTCTGCACGAGGGTCTGGATCGCCCGCTTCAACGGCCTTGCCCCGTAGACCGGATCGTAGCCCTCCTGAATAATAAGTTCGCGGGCTGAATCGTCGAGTTCGATGGTGATGCCGCGTTCTTCGAGCGTCTTTCTCAGCTTTTCAAGCTGTACGTCGATGATCTTGCCGATCTGCTCCTTGCTCAACTGGGCAAAGACAACAATGTCGTCGATGCGATTTAAGAACTCGGGCTTGAAGTGGTCACGCAGGATCATCAACGCCGCCGTCTGTGCCTGTTTCTGGTCGCCTTCGGCTGCCTGGATCTCACGCGAGCCGAGGTTCGATGTCATGATCAGAACTGTGTTCTTGAAATCGACCACGCGCCCTTTCGAATCCGTCAGCCGGCCATCGTCGAGGATCTGCAGCAGAACGTTGAACACATCGGGATGAGCCTTTTCGATCTCGTCGAAGAGTATGACCGAGTACGGCCGACGCCTCACGGCTTCGGTCAACTGGCCGCCTTCCTCGTAGCCGATGTATCCCGGAGGTGCGCCGATCATTCGGGCGACGGCGTGTTTCTCCATGTATTCCGACATATCGAGCCGGACCATCGCACGTTCGTCGTCGAATAGGAACTCCGCGAGTGCCCGAGCGGTCTCGGTCTTGCCGACGCCGGTCGGTCCGAGAAAAATAAACGATCCTACCGGTCGGTTCGGGTCCTGCAGGCCCGCACGGGCACGGCGAACCGCGTTTGAAACTGCTTGCAGGGCTTCGTCCTGGCCGATGACCCGTTTGCCGAGATTTTCTTCCATTGCCACGAGCTTCTGCATCTCGCCCTGGAGCATTTTCGACACCGGCACGCCGGTCCATTTCGCGACGACCTCTGCAACGTCCTCTTCGTCAACCTCTTCCTTAAGGAAAACGCCGTCCTTCTGCAGGTCGCCGAGCCGTGCCTGTTCCGATTCAAGGAGCTTTTCGAGTTCGGGAATTCGCCCGTACTGGATTTCGGCCGCTTTTGTCAGATCGCCGGCCTGGCGTGCCTGTTCGAGTTCAAGCCGGGCCTGTTCGAGCTTGCCCTTGGCATCGCGCATCTTTTCGATCTCGTCCTTTTCGGATTGCCACTGGGCCTTCATCGCCGAGGACTTTTCGTTGAGGTCGCCGATACGCCGCTCGATGTCGTCGAGCCGGGCCTTCGATTTTTCGTCCGTTTCCCGCGTCAACGCCTGCCGCTCGATCTCGAGCTGGAGAATTTCGCGTTCGAGCACGTCGATCTCCTGCGGCAGGGAATCGATCTCGATGCGGATCCTCGATGCGGCCTCGTCGATCAGGTCGATCGCCTTGTCCGGCAAAAATCTGTCCGTTATGTAGCGATTCGAAAGCGTTGCCGCGGCTACGATCGCCGCGTCCTTGATCCGCACGCCGTGATGGACCTCGTAGCGTTCCTTCAGACCGCGAAGGATCGCGATCGTGTCCTCGACGTTCGGTTCACCGATGTAAACCTGCTGGAACCGGCGTTCGAGGGCCTTGTCTTTCTCAATGTATTTCTGATATTCGGCGAGCGTCGTCGCACCGACGGCACGAAGTGTGCCGCGGGCGAGAGCGGGCTTGAGCATGTTCGAAGCGTCGATCGCACCCTCGGACGCACCGGCGCCGACGAGAGTGTGCAGCTCGTCGATGAACAGAATTATCTGTCCTTCGGCCTTTTCGATCTCTTTCAAAACCGCCTTCAACCGGTCCTCAAATTCGCCGCGGTACTTCGCTCCCGCGAGCATGGCTCCGAGATCGAGCGAGACGAGTTTCTTGTTTTTTAGCGTTTCGGGCACGTCGCCCGAAACTATTCGCTGTGCCAATCCTTCAACAATGGCGGTCTTTCCGACGCCGGGTTCGCCGATAAGTACCGGATTATTCTTTGTCCTACGTGAGAGGATCTGGATCGCCCGCCGGATCTCGTCGTCGCGGCCGATGACCGGGTCGAGCTTGCCTTTGCGTGCAAGTTCGGTGAGATCCTGAGCGTATTTCTCAAGCGCCTGAAAGTTCTCCTCGGCGTTCTGATCCGTGATCCGCGAGCCGCCGCGCATATCGGTGATGACCTTATCCAGGTCTTCGGGCGTGATGCCGTTCGACCGCAAGATGCGGCCGGCATCGCCCGCTTTCTCGCTCGCGATCGCCAGGAGAAGATGCTCGGTGGACATATATTCGTCCTCCATCTTCTCCGCGATCTTTTGAGCGTCCTGAAAGATCGTGTTCGTGCGGGAACTGAAATACTGCTGCCCGCCGCTCACCTTCGGAAACTTCTCGATCGCCGCGTGGAGTTCTGTTGCGATCGCCGGCAGGCTGGCGCCGATCTTGCCGATTATCGGCTTGACCACGCCCTCTTTCTGCTCGAGCATCGCCGCAAGCAGATGCTCGGGCTCGACCTGCTGGTTCTGGCCTTTTTCGGCAACGCCGATGGCCTCTTGTACGGCCTCCTGGCCGCGGATCGTAAATTTATCGAATCTCATGGTTTTGTACCACTAAGTTTAATCCCAAAGACGCGGAAGACGCAGAGTTTTTTTCGGAACCTAGGTCCGAGGCTCTGCGTCTCCGGCGTAAGCGTCAAAATTAGGCACTTGCCTTCTTGGCAGTGTCGATCGTCTTCGGTGCGGCGTCGGTGCCGATCACCTCGATCTTGCGTGCCTTGGTCTCCTCGCGCTTCGGCAGGCTGACCTGAAGGATGCCGTTGGTGAATTCGGCCTTAGCTCCGTCCGCGGTCACCGTGTTGGGCAGCGTGAACGACCGGGTGAATGTGCCGTATGATCTCTCGACACGGTGATAGTTCTCCTCGTCGGTCTTCTTTTCAAATTTCCGCTCGCCCTTAAGCGTGAGTACGTTGTTCTCGAAGAGAAGTTCAAAATCGTCACGGTTCATGCCCGGAAGTTCGGCCTCGAGCACGAGATTTTCCTTATTCTCAAATATATCTACCTTCGGTGCCCAAACTCCGTTGAGCATCTCTTCGCGGCCGCTTGTGGCCGGAGCAGCGCTGCTGAACAGGCGATTTACCTCGTCCTGCAAAGTGCGAAGGTCGCGAAATGGGTCGTATCTGACTATGTTCATGATCATTTCCTCCAATAAATCTAGATTAATGACTAATTACTTAGTCTAAAAGCATAATAAAACCTGAGTACGATGTTGTCAAGTAAAGTGATGAGAAATCTTTCAACTAACAAAAATTACGAATAGACGCCGCGTCGGGTGACACTTTCGCTCGTTCTCGGTTATATTTGTTGTCGCATCCGACCTCGAAAACTTGAACGTCAACTCCGATAGGTGATGACGGATCCCGATACAAAGCGAGCAGGCAGAATATGAAAATCCTTCGCGAAGTTCTTTGGCCATTGGCAGCGGTTCTGGCGGCCTTTGTTGTCGGCGGGATCCTTGTCCTTTTGATCGGCGACGACCCGATCCAGACTTTCTACCAGCTGATCGGCAATTCGTTCGGCTCGCTGAACGATCTTGGGTACACACTTTTCATCGCGACGCCGCTGATCTTCACAGGTCTCGCTGTCGCGGTGGCGTTTCGCTGCGGGCTGTTAAATATCGGAGCCGAAGGCCAGCTTTACGTTGCTGCGTTCGCAACTGCCTGGGTCGGTATCAAGTTCGGCGGCGTGATGGTGAACGTCTTCGGAAAGGAAGAGAACTGGTCGTGGTTCAGCCTGCCGGCGGTTTTGCTTGTTGGGTTGTGCGTTCTCACGGCTGTCGTCGCCGGCGGCATCTGGGGTGCCATCCCCGGCATTCTGAAAGCTAAATTCGGTTCGCATGAGGTGATCAACACCATCATGCTTAACTTCGTTGGAATTTCGCTGGTAAGTTATTTCACGCAGTATTTCTACAAGATCCCGGGCGACCCGATCATGGAAACGGCTGAGATCGGGCAAGCGGCCCACATTCCGCGGATCAGTCAATACATACCCGGAATGCCCGACTTCGTCCCGCTCAGCGTGGCGTTCCTGCTCGCGATCCTGATGTGCGTGCTCGTCTACATCTTTTTGTGGAAGACAAAATGGGGTTACGAGCTCCGTGCGGTCGGCGAGAACGCTCTTGCCGCCGAATATGGCGGTATCTCGGTAAAGAGACAGATCATCATCGCGATGACGATCTCTGGGGGTTTGGCCGGAATGGTCGCGATCGGCGAGGTGCTCGGCTATCGTTACCGCTACTATGACGGATTTTCGGACGGCTGGGGCTATCTCGGCATCGCCGTCGCGTTGCTCGGACGCAATCATCCGCTCGGAATTTTTATTGCCGCGATCTTCTTCGCTGTGCTGAAGCGCGGCGACATTTTCGTCGACATCGAAACGAAATACGTCTCAAAGGACCTGGTCGAGGTGCTTCAGGCGATAATAATCATTTTTGTGGCGTCGCTGCAGAGGTATACGAGGAAATAAGATGTCCGAACTACTTACACCAGCGTTTATCCTGATCTTGCTTTTCTCGTCGATTCGGCTAGCGACACCGTTGATCTTCGCGGCGTTGGGCGGAATGTTTTCCGAGCGTGCCGGCGTGATCAATATCGCTCTCGAGGGCCTTATGCTCACCGGAGCGTTCACGGCCGCCGTTGTCACTTATGAGTTAAGCAATCCGTATCTCGGTTTCCTGGCCGGCATGGCCGCCGGAGCGGTGGTCGCATTTGTATTCGCCGTGGCGGTTATTAAGTTCGAGGCGGATCAGGTGGTCGCAGGTTTTGCCGTGAGCCTTCTTATGCTCGGTTTGCCCGCGGTCATCAGCAGTCGGTTATACGATTCGGCCGGTTCGACCGAGCAGATCGCCCGCGAGTTTCTGCTGCCGAACTACTTCAACCGAATATCGATCGCTTCGATCCTGGCGTTCCTGTTGGTTCCTCTTTGTTGGTACGTCTTATATAAGACGCCCTTCGGACTTCGTATCCGGTCGGTTGGTGAAAATCCCGAAGCAGCAGACGCGGCGGGCGTAAATGTTATCAAACTCAGATATGTTGCGGTCGTTCTATCCGGTGTCTTGGCGGCAGCGGGCGGAGCGTATCTCTCGATCGGCCAATCGTCCCTCTTCACTCGTGGTATGTCGGCCGGCCGCGGCTACATCGCCCTCGCCGCACTGATCCTTGCGAAATGGCGGCCCGTACCGGTCCTATTCTCGTGTCTTTTCTTCGGATTCACCGAGGCGTTGGCTATCCAGATGCAAGGCGTCATCAAAATGCCTTCAGGCGAGGATGTTCCGGTCCAGTTCATTCAAATGATCCCGTACGTGCTGACGATCATCGTGCTTGCCGGATTCATCGGACTGTCGAAGGCCCCGAAGGCTCTTGGAATCCCATACAGGAAGGAAAGCTAGAGTGTTCCGGGTATAGCACGATGTGCTATACTTGAGACATGAATGCCAGTATTTTCGTACTTTTTGGTCGGGGCTCGCTCACCATACGCATCCGAGCCTGGTTACGATCGCGCACGTTCAATATGAGATCGCTTAAATTACGTGTTGTCTCGTCCTCTGTCCGTCTTGTCCAAAAAACGTTAAATTACAAAATCGTGGGACAGTGGGACAAAACGCGATTGTGTCAATATTTTCATATATTTAGCCTGTCCCACCTTTTGTCCCACTTTAACGGGCCGTGGGACAAGAATCCAGCAAATTTGAAGATTTTCACGTTTTGGACGATGGGCGGGCGCCGTCGAAATTACACATTTTCGGCGGGCTTCGTTAGGCCGGCTTTTGCGAAACGCGAACGAGAACTTATGACATTTGAACCGATCCGAGTTCGGCTTTCGTTGTATGAATTGTGTTAATCTTAAAAGCCAATTATGTCGTACGAACAGGCCGCTGCAGCGGCTGAATTTATCAGATCTAAATACCGGGGCGAGCCGCGGACGGCGATAGTCCTCGGCAGCGGGCTCGGGGCGTTTGCTGACGAGCTTTCAAACGCGGTTCGGATCCCGTATGAGGAGATCCCGGGATTTGCCCGCTCGACGGTCGAGGGACACGCCGGGCAATTGGTTTTGGGCGAGATCGGCGGCGTGCCGGTCGCGGTCCAGCAGGGACGTTTTCACTATTACGAAGGCTACACGATGGAGCAGGTGACGCTGCCCGTTCGGACTTTCGGATTGCTTGGCATCAAGAACCTTATCCTGACGAACGCAGCCGGCAGCCTGAACTCGGACATGCAGCCGGGCAGCCTGATGCTGATCACCGACCATTTGAACTTGATGGGTGTCAATCCGCTGCGGGGGCCGAACGATGAGCGATTCGGGCCGCGGTTTCCGGATATGACGGCGGTCTACGACCGCGAGTTTCAATACCTGGCCAGCGAAGAGGCAAAGGCGATCGCACACGAACGCTTCGACAAGGGAATCGACGACGAGCTGACACTCTTTATGCAATGGGGCATATATTGCGCCCTTTCGGGCCCGACGTACGAGACACCTGCTGAGATCCGTATGTACCGCGAGATGGGAGCTGACGCTGTCGGAATGTCGACGGTTCCCGAGGCGATCGCGGCTCGTCATCAGGGCATGAGGGTCCTCGGAATCTCGTGTATGACAAACATGGGAGCCGGCATGGGCGACGAGCCGATCGACCACGAAGAGGTCATGGTCACCGGCGCCCGCGTCGCCGACGTGTTCAAAGAACTGCTGCGGCGGATCGTTGGCAGAATGGACTGAGACAGGATCGACAAAATTTTGGAATGACGAATGGCTGCGCCTTGGCGCCCACTCGGTGGAACTGACTTTATGATAATCGGCATATGCGGCGGCACAGGTTCGGGAAAGACGACGATCTCTCGTGCGATCGTGGACTCGGTCGGGACGGAAAAGGTCGTGCTGGTCGAGCAGGATTCGTATTACCGAAATCTCGCCGATATGCCGCTCGACGAGCGTCATCAGGCGAATTTCGACCATCCCGATTCGCTTGACAGCGATATGCTCGTCAACCACATCCTTAGGCTGAAGCAGGGCTTGTCGGTCGAGATGCCGCTGTATGACTTCAAGACACACACGCGCAGCGATAAGATCTTGGTCATCGACCCGAAGCCGGTAGTCATAGTCGAAGGCATTTTGATATTTGCAGAGCCGCGGGTTTTGGATCTGCTCGATGTTCGGGTGTTCGTCGATACGCCTGATGACATACGGCTAATGCGCCGGCTGCGGCGGGACATTACGGAACGCGGACGGACGTTTGAGCGAACGCTCGAACAGTATGAGCGGACGATCCGGCCGATGCATTTCGAGTTTGTCGAGCCGTCGAAACGGCACGCCGACATTATCATTCCCGAGGGCGGACAGATGGGCGTCAGCGTCGATTTCTTATGCGGAATGGTCCGGGAAAAGCTGAATCGGACCCAAGAATTACAAGTGTCATAAATGGATAACGAAAAACTGATAAAGGCCGCGATAGACGCCCGCGAGAACGCCTACGCGCCATATTCCAATTTCCGTGTCGGAGCGGCCGTCGAGGCCGAGAACGGTGATATCTATATCGGATGCAACGTCGAATCGGCGAGCTACGGACTGACCGTCTGTGCCGAGCGCGTCGCGATCTGGAAAGGGATCTCGGTCGGCGAAAAGCGGTTCAAGCAGATCGCCGTCGTCGTCGACACCGAGGAACTTACGCCTCCGTGCGGCGTATGCCGGCAAATCATCTGGGAATTCTGCGGTGACGTCCCGGTGATCCTCGCGAACCTTCACGGCAAGTCGGAGACCGTGATGATGAGCGAATTATTGCCGAGAGCCTTTGATTCGAAGTTTTTGAAGTAAAATACAAGAATGAGCAGAATAAAAGACTTTCCGGAGCTGCGGTTAGACAAGACGAAGATTCGCGTCTTTTCGGGGTTTGACGATTCAGATGAGATCGAATATTGGCGCAGAGCGTCCGTTGAAGAGAGGTTTCAGAACATAGAAAGGCTCCGGAGGCAAAACTATGGGACTCGGGCTACCGAAGGACTTCAGAGAGTTATTAGAATTGTTAAACGCGAATGGAATTAGGTATCTTTTGGTCGGCGGTCATGCGGTTGGCTGCTACGGCTACTCCAGATCGACAAATGACATAGATCTTTTTGTAGCTCCCGATTTTGAAAATGCCGATAAATTGGTCAGAGCCCTGACCGAATTCGGATTTAACGCAGACAACTTAACACCCGAGGTATTTACCGCAAAAGATAGTCTTGTGATACTCGGTGTCGAACCTCTCGCTGTTGATTTCCTTAACTACCTGACCGGCGTAGAGTTTGAATCAGCATTCGCAAGACGCACTGTGGTTGACGATGACGGCCTCGAGATCAGCGTGATCGGTTTGGACGATCTGATCACCAATAAGATTGCCACCGGCAGGCATAAGGATCTCGCTGACGTTGAGTATTTGAAGAGAATTCATTCCGATTCATAGAGATTTGGGCTGCGATTCCCTCAATCAAAAACAATATGCACACCGGCACCTTCAAATGGAACGAAGGTCGGTTCGACCGCGAAGACGCTGCGGACGAGCTCAGCGGTCAGGACATCGGCAGGTGGACCCGAGGCAACGATCTTTCCCTCATCTAGCACGACAATGTTGTCGGCAAAGCGGGCAGCAAGATTCAAGTCGTGGACCACACCGACGGTCACCACGTCCGGAGCCGCGGCAAAGTCCCGCACCTTTTTCATGAATTCGATCTGATGCCGGATGTCGAGAAAGGTCAGCGGCTCATCCAGGAACAGGTATCGGCAGTGCGAAGGCGGCTCGGCAGCGTCGCCTGTCGCCACGTTGTGATGTGCGGGCCAAAGTTGAGCGAGGACGCGGGCAAAGTTGACGCGTTGACGTTCGCCGCCGCTGAGCGTTTGGTAGTTTCGCTCGATGAACTCGGTCACCTCAAAGAACGTCATGACTTCGTCGGCGATCCGTTCATCGACCGGCCCCGGGCGTCCGCCGAAATGCGGGCTGCGGCCCATCATCACGACCTCGCGAACGGACAGCGGAAACGCGACTTCGACTGCCTGCGACAGCACCGCACGGTACTTCGCCAGTTCGGCCACGCTCGATTTACTGATGTCCGATCCTTCGTATTCGACCCTGCCCGCCTGCGGATGCAGAAGTCCGGAAAGGACCTTGATGAGCGTAGATTTACCGGCGCCGTTCGGGCCGATGACCAGATGGAGCTTGCCCGGAGCGAACGAGATATTCACATCCGAGATGAGGTCGCGGCTGCCTACACGAAAGGTGATGTTTTTAGCTTCCAGCACGATTATTCGGTGAATACTACTCGGTACGGTATATCAAAAGACATATCGGCTCCGACGCAGCAGCGACAGAAATATGGGCACGCCGACAACCGCGGTCACGATCCCGATCGGAAGCTCGGCCGGACGGAGCACAAGCCGCGCAAAAAGGTCAGCCAGACTCAGCAGCGTCGCTCCAAGCAATGCGCTTCCAATTATCAGGTAACGGTTGTCGGCTCCGCCCAGCATTCGCAAAATATGCGGGACGATCAGGCCGACGAAACTGATCACTCCGGTAAATGCGGTCGCGACGGCCACGATCACGACATTGATCGAGAGAATGATCCATTTCAGACGGTTAACATTTACGCCGAGGTAGGTTGCTTCTTCCTCGCCGATCATCAGGGCATTCAGCTGCTTCGCGTAACGAAGAGCGATCGCCGTACCGCCGATCGTCGAAATTGCCACGGCCTGGACCGCTCCCCAACTCGCTCCGGAAAGCGTGCCGAGGCTCCAGAACGTGATCGACCGAGCCTGCGGATCCCGCGCGATGTACGACAAAAATCCGATCCCGCTCATAAACAGGGCGTTCACCGCGAGGCCAGTAAGCAGGAGCATCATAACCGATGCCCGGCCGTCCTCCCGCGAACGAGCCAGAATAAAGACGAGATAGGTCGAAAGGATGCCGCCGATGCACGCGGCTACGGGCAGGCTCCAGAAACTGGTGCCGAGGTTGAGTGCACCGCCGAGAACGAAGAAAAGAGCCGAGCCGAATGCGGCTCCGCTCGAGGTGCCGACGAGTCCCGGTTCAACGATCGGATTGCGAAAAAGCCCCTGCATCAGAGTGCCGCCGACGCCAAGGCTGGCGCCGACTAACACGCACAAAACCGCACGCGGCAGTCGTAATTCGAGGAAGATACGTTGATCCAGGGATGCTTCGGGGTTGCCGGGTAAGAGAGACAAGAGTGCCCGGCCGATGTCCGATACTGAAAAATCGATGGCTCCGTATCTGACCGAGGCGGCCAGCACAATGACCATCGCGAAGGCCAATCCGGTCAGAAGTAATCGTTGCTGCCTGACTTGATTGATCACTTTTGATGGATGATCTCGGCTAGTTTCTCGATGTTGGCGCCGGAGCGAGGACCGAAGTACATTAGCTGATTTTCCTCGACGCGGTAAATGCGGTTGTTCTTTGCCGCGTTCGAAGTTGCGACGCCGGGCAACGCCTTGATCTGATCGAGGGAACCGCCGAGCCGGTCAAAACCGTAGTCAGTAATGAGGATGATGTCCGGGTTCGCCTGGGCCACGATCTCCGGCGACGCCATCCGCTGCATGCCGGCCGAATCGACCGCCATCTGGCCGCCGGCAAGTTCGACCATCTTGCTCGCGCCGCCGCCGTCGCCTCCGCCGCCTTTGCCAACCACGAGATAGACGTTCGATGCTCGACCGAAGTGGATCACAGCGATCCGCGGGACGTCCTTGTATTGCTTGACCTTTTCGGCTGCGGCGGCGACCTGTTCATCGAGTGTCCGGCAAAGTTCTTCGGCGCGTTCTTCCTTGTGAAAGTAAGCTCCCATTTCGCGGATGAGCGCTTTTGTACCGTCGATCGAATCGTTCTTCGCATCGAACGTCTTCATCGGGATGTTCAATCCCTTGATCTGTTCCACGACCTGAGGCGGGCCGATATTGTTATCCGAAATGACGGCCGTCGGGTGCAGCGAAAGTATGCCCTCGGCACTAAGGGCTCGGTGATAACCGACCGTTTGCACATTCTTTACTTCCGCCGGATACGTGCTAGAAAGATCGACTCCGACAACTTGATCCTGGGCTCCAAGAGCCCAAATTATCTCGTTATAGATCGGCGAGATGACGACGTACCGTTCAGCCGTCGCATTTGTCGCCGGATTAGAAAATCTGCCGCAGGCGGCAAGCAGAATGAACGCGACGATGAGAAAGACGACAAATATGGTTCGTTTCATTGATATGAAAGGCCTACACGACAGCGTGCCGGCACATTATACAACGCAATATGGACATGGATGAAAAGCAGTAAAAATGTCACATACTCTTCATGCCGCACCGTGTTTCGGAACCTAAAAGATGAACCGTGCCTGCAGCTGGAACATCCGCGGCGGGTCGATATTCGCAAATGCCGGTATGGCGGTAGTCGATGTGCCGACGGATGCAAACTGGCCGAACGTCGAATTCGGTGTGTCGGTGTTGCCGTACGTTGTGATGCCCCGGCCAAGCAGGTTGCCGTGATTGAACATGTTAAATCCTTCGACCCGAAGAAGGATCGCCATTCGTTCGGAAAGCCTAATACGATTTTCGACAAAGAGCGAAACATCCTGTGTGCCGGTGCCGCGGAATGTCGATCTGCCGATCACCACGCCGTTGATCACGGGACGGTCGTTGTTTAGACCGTCGCCGTTATTATCGACTCCCGTGGTCGCGCTGAACGGACGTGCGGAAGCAAATTGGCTCAGCGTGCCGACCGTGAAATTGTATGGCAGTCGATACGAAAGGGTGATGACGGCACGGTGACGCTGGTCAAGGAGGCTCGGGCCGCGTTCGATCTCACCAAGCCGGGAAATGATGCTTTCGTTGGAATTCACTCCGTTTCCATCCAACTCCGTAGTATTAGTCGCCTTCGAAAATGTATAGCCGAACGATGCAACGAGGCGTGAATTGCCGCGATAGCTGAAATTCGTCTGCAGGCCGTCGTAGTCGGCGACACCGAGGTTTGTCAGTACGTTTACCTGGCGGACCCCGCCATTTACGGGAAGGATCGGCCGCGTGAGGTTCGCGGCGGCAACGGTTCGGCTTTGGCCTTGGGCCGTCCTGTCGAACGCCGAAGGGGCATTCAGGTCAACCGTGCGATCGATGCCTGAGACATGCTGATGCACATAGTCGGCACCGGCAAAAAAGCCTTTCACGATCTCGCGTTCGAAGCCGATCGTTACGACCTGGCTCCGCGGGTTAACGAATGTATTCGGATAATTGGGCAGAGCATCGAAATTCAGCCCGTAGCTCGCAAACTGTGTCCGGTAGAAATCCGCTTGGCCTGCACGAACTGTAATGTCGCGGGCCGGGATCTGCGATGCGGGCAGAGTTCTCGGATCAAAAACGAGCGGCAGGCAGGCACCGGTCAAACAGGTTGGAAAGCCGAGTTGGCCCGGGGTCGCCGTGTAAGTCGCCAATCCGTCCAGGCCGTTAGTGAGATACGCAGCATAGGTGTTGGACCTTACCTGCGTATAGTACATCCCGTAACCGCCGCGGATGACCGTCTTGGCATCGCCGAACGGATCCCAGGCGAATCCGACACGCGGCGCAAAGTTCGCTTTAGCAGTTGTGATCGTCTGCCGGTCGTATCGAAGTCCGAGGTCAAGCGTAAGGCCCTTACCAACCCGGACCCTGTCCTGCACAAAACCCGTTACGAGCCACTGCGTCAGATCGTATCTATCGATCCCGAAGTTGATCGGCTGCGTGTAGTCCTGGACATCAGCCAAAGTCAGTTGATCGAACGGTGCCGTGGTCGTATTTCTGAATCTAAAGGTTCCCAGCAACGCGGTTCCAAATTCGCTGCCGAATCCACCCGACCGATGTCTGATAAGGCCGCCGCCGAACCGCAGATAATGTCTCCCGACGGTCCAGGAAAGCGTGTCCGAGAACTGAGCCTGATGGCCGTAGAAATCGGCGCTTCGCGACTGGCCGATCGAAAATGGCACGGCCCCTCCGCGAGAATATGATGTCGAAAAATTCAACGGTTCCCAGAGTGTCACCGGGTCGCCATTCAAATATGAAAAACGGAACTCATTCAAGAGATCGGGGCTGATTATCGCCGTGTAATTTGCCTGCAACGTCCATGATCGGCGTGAGTATTCGCGGGCGACACTAGGGGCGTTGTTTCCGCCGACCGTATCCTGCGGATTGTCATCGAAAAATCTGTCGATATTTACCCGGAACATCAAGGTTTGCTTGGAAGTAAGGTTGTGGTCGACCCGTCCGTTGAACAAACCCTGACGATAGTGGCCGGTGTAGCTGAGATCGCCGTTTGCCGGCAGCACGAAACTAGGCAGCGAACTCGACAGCATCGTCGTGCGGTCCTGACGCGTGTAATCGCCGGTCAGAAAGAAAAAGGTTCTGTCTTTTATGATCGGCCCGCCGATCGAACCGGAGTACTGATTCAACGAATCGGGAATATCGACCGGGCTTATCGCCACCAGCGTGCTTGGCGTAACGCAGGTCGGGACCGACGGCGGGCAAAAACCCTTGGTGGAGAAAGATTTCGCCTGCCATGCTCCCGGCCTGAACATGAGAACGCCTTCGCCGTGAAAGCTGTTCGTTCCCGACTTGGTGACGATATTGAGAGCGGGGCCGGTCGTCCAACCATATTCAGCCGAAAATGCATTCGAGAGGACGTTGACCTCCTCGATCGCTCCGATGGGCACGGTCGCGATCTGCGTTTGACGGCCCCAGGCCTCGTCATCGTTCGCTCCGTCCAGCGTGACGGTCGTTTGCCGCCGACCGCCGACACCGGTGACATAGTAGGTCTGGTTTACGAAAAGATCGCCGGTACCTTTCGCCTGCCTGAAAGCAGAATTAAGCAATGGGACCGTCGAGAACTTACGGCCGAGTATCGGTGCTTCATCGAGGAGCTTGTTATCGTATCGCTGTCCGATCTGGGCGTCGGTCCGAATGCCCTCTGTCGTACCGAACACAGTTACTTGATTGCAATCATCACAGGATCCAACCTGAAGAGTTACCTTGACCGTCGCGGTTTCACCAGCTCGAAGCGTTAGACCGCCGATGCGACCCTCTGTAAACCCTGTCATTTTAGCCGTGATCGTGTACGCACCGGTCAGCGCGAGAGCTGAGATCGTCGCCGAGCCTTCGGGTCCTGAATTCGCGATGCGCGTTGCGCCGGTAGCCGTATTGATTATCGAAATGTTGGCACCGGGGATCACAGCATTGTTTTGATCCACAACCGTGACCACGATCGAAGCAGTATTTGGTGACTGTGCCATTACGGGCAAAGCGATCGCGAAGAGAGCCGCGACCATTATCAAAACCGTACCAAACCGGCTAGCGGATCCGCGTGTATGTAGGGCGCGTAAAGTTCCGATTGCGTTCATTTTATCTAAGAGCCTTCTTACTGATTTGAGAAATTGATGCGAACGGAAAGCGTAAGCGGTTTTAGCAATTACTACCAGACACCGTAGTCGAAATTGACCAGATCAGCGGCTATTGAGTGGGGAATACGGGATTTTGTCGAGATTTTAACGAAGCAGACTTACAAACTGCTCGACTGCCACGTGAGTGGAGGAAAGGAATCGGTGATCTACAAACGGAAGGATCACCAGAGCGGCAAAGGTTGCGGAGGAAAGCCAGATCAGCGGCGAAATGCCTAATATACTCTTATGCTCGACCACTCCGCCGGTCTCACTAAGCTGGATCAAGTGCCTTACCCGCGAGGTAATATCGGTATTTTGATCCTCGATCAGGAATGCTCCGGCCGGCATCGCCGGACCTTTGCCGAGCGGTACGATCCGAGCGATCTTGACCAACGCCGACGCCAGGTCAAGTGCCGTCGAGCGGCCTTTCGACGCAGCGTATTCGTCCGCGACCGACTCCGCATTGTCGGACCAGGCGTCGTCGAGGCCCTTACCCAACGGCAGGATCAGCAGGTCACGACAAACACGAAGCACGGTTCGTTTGAAATTATCGTTTGCCCTTAAATGCCCGTATTCGTGGGCGATCGCGGCGGCAAACTCGTGTTCGTCTAGCGACTCGAGAACCTGTTCGGCAACAAAAAACCTGGGGCGAAGTATGCCGATCACGGCGATCACAGGGAACTCGTGCTTTATTCGATGGACCGGGATTCCGATGTCATCGACCTTGATCTCGATTGATTGTTTCAGCCAATCTTCCGTAAGGCGGCGTGTCGCCAGCCAGGTGCCGACCACCCGATAGAGGGCAACGGCAACACCAAGTGACGATATCAGGGCGATCAGGCCAAGCTTGGTGCTGACAACCTCGCCTGATGAAGTGGGTTCGTGCAATAAGTACGACGGAACCAGAAACGCCGAAACGAACACGATCGCCGCAGCGACCGGCAGGACCCTGAGCCCAAAGATGATCTGTGCACGCGTTCCGACCGAAAGGTACTCGATATGGCCCGACAAAATTCTCCAAAGCGCAGACGCACCGATCGCGACTGCCATATTTACGATCAGCAAAAACGCGAGTATCAGAGATATGCCGAGCAAAAAGTACACGGTTGATCAGTTCTCCTTTTCAAGTTCGAGCCTTTTTTCCTTCACGAGCCTTTCAAGTTCATCGAGCAGTTCGCGGTCGCGCTCACTGACCGAATCGACGATGCATGCGAGGACCGGAGTCACACGGGACGGGTTTACGTTTAGCAGGGTACTCATGACGTCTTCCGTAAGCCCACGCTCCAATTCTTCGGCTGAGTGCTTTGCCTTGTAGTAAAAGGCACGGCCGGATTTCGTCCTTGTCAGCAGGCCCTTTTTATAAAGCCGGTCGAGTGTTGTCATCACCGTTGTGTAGGCGTACGAACGATCCAAACCCTCGCACACGCTGCCGACATTTGACTCACCCGATCGGCGGACTTCTTCGAGTACCTTTAGCTCGAGTTCCCCTAGCGAATCGACCACGGCGTCAGATAATCTCCTAAAACCACGCAATCTAAAACCTGGAAATGGCATAGCTGCGAGTATATGAGAATTCTGTTTAGTGTCAAAATCGGCAATTCCCGAGAGAGATCAACACCTTGCAATGGCCGGAGAAACGGTGTAACTTCAGCTATGGATAAGCTCAAATATTTCCTTGCATTTTTCGTTCTAATAACCCTTTCATTCTCGAGTCTCGCTCAGTCTGTCCAGGCCAACGCACTTCGCTCAACAAGTTACTCAACCATAAGCAAACGGACGCCCGTAGATCTGCTTATTGTTGGCGGTACCGTCGTCACGATGAATGCCGGCCGCGAGGTGATCGAGGACGGTGCGATCGCCATAAAGGGCGGCAAGATCGAGTTTGTCGGCAAACGAACCGATGTATTGAGGCAGGTCCTGCCCAAGCGGACGATCAACGCTGCCGGCAAGGTCATCATTCCCGGCCTGATCAACGGCCACACGCACGTTCCGATGACGCTCTTTCGCGGTATCGCCGATGACCTCGACCTTCAGGAATGGCTAACGAAATACATTTTCCCCGCCGAGGCGAAAAATGTGACGGAGCCGTTCGTGCGGGCCGGAACGCGGCTCGGCCTGGCGGAAATGATCCGCGGCGGTACGACGACGTATTGCGATATGTACTACTTCGAAGATGCCGTTGCAGACGAGACCAAGAAAGCCGGCGTTCGTGGAGTGCTGGGTGAAACGGTGATCGATTTTCCGGTGCCGGATAACAAGACCTATCAGGCCGGATTAGAGTATGCCGAGAAATTCATCAAAAAGTGGCAGAACGATCCGTTGATCGTCCCAGCCATTGCTCCGCACGCGCCTTATACGGTTTCAGGCGAGCATTTGCTTGAGGCACGCGACCTCTCGAACAGACTGCACGCTCCTCTTGTAATTCACCTCGCCGAGGCCACGAGCGAGATCGATTTCATCCAGCAGAAGCACCCGGGGATGCGGCCGATCGAGTATGTCGACAGCATCGGATTCCTCACAAGCCGAACGATCGCAGCCCATGTTATCCAGGCGAATGAGAGGGAGTTGGGCATTCTCAAACTCCGCGGCGTCGGAATCGTCCACAATCCGCAATCGAATATGAAACTGGCCGCGGGCGTCGCTCCGGTACCGCTGATGCTCAGGATGGACCTGCCCGTTGGTCTCGGCACAGACGGAGCCGCGTCGAACAACGACCTCAATATGTGGGAAGAAATGGACACCGCCGCGAAGCTGCATAAGGTCTTTTCGGGCGACCAGAAAGCGGTCACGGCGGAGCAGGCGTTCGAGATGGCCACCATCCGCGGCGCACGGGCATTGCACCTCGATTCGCTCATCGGCTCGATCGAAGTAGGCAAGCGGGCGGATATCGATATTGTCGACGCGGACGACCTGAATCAGATACCTTCGTACAACATATTTTCAACGCTTGTGTACTCGACTAAGGCAAATGATGTCCGCACGGTCATCATTAACGGCAGAGTCGTCATGCTGGACCGTCGTTTGCTGACGCTAAATGAAAATGCTATAAAGAAAGATGCAAACGCCTACCGTACGAAAATCATCGATAGTCTTAGAAATTGATTTGGCGGGCTACAGAATAGCCCACCGGAGTTATTTTGGGAACGGCGTTTTTTTAAGGTGGAATGGGTCGTATAAGTGAGCCTTCTAGGATAAGTTCGCTTGACCTTTACGGAAAATTTAAGTCGATCATGGAGGACTCTAAATGCCGTTAAATGTCAGAAGGTTTTACACTTCGGTTTTACTGGTTTTTGTATTTTTGGTTTTGATCTCGGACGCCCAGACGGTGCCGCCGGCAACTACGGTTCCGGCGTCCACTACCGCGCCGACGTCGGGTGACGTCATGCGGGAGCGTATTTCGAAGGCTAAGGCATACATTGCCGTGCGCAATTATAACGCCGCGATCTACGAGCTCGAGAATATTCGCCGCGAGACGGCCGACCCTGCAGTCCAGGGCGTGGTCAATGTCCTCCTAATGAATAGTTATTTGGGACTTAGTGACTTTAAGCGAGCGCAGGATTTCCTCAACGAGGCGTACGCCGTACAAAAGACAACTAAACCAAACGCTTACGAGCTTTACAGCTCTGTTGCCAGCGAGGTGGTCAAGGCTGCCCGTGATCGTGTTGTGCGTTATCGGGCACTCGGCCTGAGCGTTTCGGACCGGACGCTTCCGCTTGAAGCGACGAATGATCTCGAAAAGATGCGCGAATCGCTTGAACTCGTGATCACACAGGCAAAGGAGATCGCCAAAGACACCAAAAGGACGGCCGACGCTATGATGTTGGTCGAAGAGGCAAGCACCTCGCGCAGTATGCTCGGCCGCGACGAATATGACGCCCGGCGTTGGATGGACAATGTTGCCGATACTCGTGAAGAAATAGCCAGCTCCCGAACCGTCGTCACGAACGTGGTCAACGACACACCGCCGGCAACTACGAAAGGCGAACCAGCCGCCGCAAAGGTCACGCCACCCTCGGGCGCGAATAGCGAGCCTTCTGCCGCGAAGGTTATTCCGCCGACAAACACCGTTGCTCTTTCAACGCCCGCGAACCAGGGCCAGCCAAAACAAGTCTTAAAACCTGTAACCGAAACGGCTTCTTCGCCGGTCCGCGAACGCGAGGTCAAACAGCCCGACACGTCCGCCAAATCGGATAAACCGGTCTACGTTCCGTCCGCTCCGGTTGCCGTTAAGGAGACGCCGAAGAAGGCCGAACCTGAGCCGGAAAAGACCGAGACCACGACCTCCAATGAGCCTCTTGAGGTTGGCTCGCTCATCGCGTTTGCCACGCGCCAATCCGCTCCGGTCTATCCGCCGGTCGCCAGATCGACCCGAACGACAGGCATGGTAACGGTCGAATTGACCATTGACGAAAAAGGTGACGTCGCCGAGGTGCAAAAGGCAAGCGGACCGGCGATGCTCCAATCCGCCGCTAAGGACGCGGTCAGACGTTGGAAGTTCAAGCCCTTCGTCCGCGACGGCCAGCCGGTAAAAGCCACCGGATACGTCAGCTTCAATTTCGCTCTGTAGAATTTACCAGAATTTAAGTATCGTCCGGGCGGCAACCTTTTCGCGAGGTATGCCGCCTAAACCTTTTGGGCATACAATATTTCTCTCAATGATGTCTGGGAAGGAAATCCTGAAGTCACGGAACGAAATATTGTCTCCCGGAAACCGAATTTATATGTTCATCAGACTCTCATTGATCCTGTTTTTCGCCGTAATTACAGCGTCTTCACAAGTTCCTTCGATCGGGCCGGGTGTTTCGCATGA
>JAKOVX010000023.1 GCA_029781855.1 Acidobacteriota bacterium
TTCATCATTTCAGTGCCGCCGGAGCCGCGCCGTCCAGCCAGAAAAGCCTGCGCGGCGTCAAGATTTGCCCGCGTGGCCGGGACCGGTTTGTCGAACAGAACGGCCGTGTCACCCGCGAAAGTTATTAGATTGAAAGTGTCCTCGGGATAGAGGCCGTCGAGCGAGAGTTTCATCGCCTCTTTGGCCTTTTCGATCGGAAACCCACCCATCGACCCGGAAGTGTCGAGTACAAAAACGATCTCCTTCGGCGTCCGGTCCTCGGCCGCGACCTTGTCGGGCGGCTGCAGAATGAGCGTGAAAAATCCGCCGCGTTCGTCGCGATGCGTGAGAACAGCGTCTTCGATCCGCTTGCCGGTCACATCGTAACGCAGGATGAAATCCTTGTTCGGGATGACCTTTTCATCGCGAAGGGTGATTTTCGCCTGGTTCGGTGCGTAGTTTATCTGCGTGATGTCGTGCGAGGTCGAGCGTATCTCCTCGACCGGCACGCCGGCGTCGAGATTGACCTCGACCGAGATGTCGCTGCCGTTGCGCGTCGCCACGACCGGCGGCGAGATTCGGGCTGCATCCTTGACGCCGCCGGGAATGTATCGCGGTGCGACGGTCATCGGGAAGACGAATT
Source organism: Acidobacteriota bacterium (assembly GCA_029781855.1). GTDB lineage: Bacteria > Acidobacteriota > Blastocatellia > Pyrinomonadales > Pyrinomonadaceae > OLB17. The sequence continues at coordinate 623 of JAKOVX010000023.1, forward strand.
CGTAAGCGCCGTCCTCGTATTTCAGCGTCTCGACGTACGTGATCTCGACGATCACGCGTTCGCCGGGCATGATATTGGCGACCGACTGGGTAAAGATGTTGGTCCGCTCCTGATCGAGCAGGCTCGCCGTCTTTCCCTGGCTTTTCGCCGTTTCGTAGGTTTTACGCGCCTCTTCGCGACGCATTATCTTGCCGCGAATGACGCGGTCACCCACGGTCATCGTCATTGCGTCGACCGCTCCGTTTTGAGAGAGCGGAAAAACATAGACGGCCTCGATCGGCACTGTAAATGAATTTTCAAACTCCTGTCTCACCGAAACCCGCGAAATAAATCCGCTGATATCGGCCTTGACCGCCGTACTTTTCAGCGGGCAAACTCCCATCTCTGCACCCTGTTTATCAACCGCGTACAAAGTTCCTTCGGTGGTTTGCTGGCCGAAAACCCCGGCCACAAGGCACACCGATACCACAAGCAAAAATACACTTTTGCGCATACAAAACTCCTCAATATCTAACAGTTTTAGTAGAAGGTTAAAGAACCGCGGTCTTTAGCTGGTTAGAGACCGCAAGTCGTGAAAAGGTTTGTTCGAGAGCGAAAAAATTTGATACGAGCGAAAACGGGACCGTGCGACTTACGGCTCGAACGCCTTGAATGTTGCGGCCTGGACGTCGTTTCGTTTTGGGAAATGCAGTGCAGTGCCGACGATGCCGAGACCCGAAAAAATGAAAAAATAGGGATAGTCGTTGGCGACCGCGAGAAACAGTCCGATGATCGACACGGCCTCGCACATGGAGCAGCCGACGATCATCGCGGTCTGTACAAGCTCGACCCTTTGCCCGTCGATCGCCTGAGTGATGAACCGCTTTCGCATGACGAATGACGCCGCGAATATGGATAGCGACACTACCGCGAGGGCACCGATAACCACCGCGTCGCCGCCGAGCAGCGGCTGCGAAAAGTCGAAACGCAACAGCTCGGGTTTGATAAAGAACGCCAGGACGAGAAACAGACCTTGAGATACGACCAATGCGAACCAGACGACCATCATGGACATAAATGCCTGTTCCGGATTAATTTTTTCGCTTCCCATTTCTATTCGGTTGCCTCCAGTTCTTCTTCGAGTAGTTGCCGTTCGTAGAGATCGGCGTATTCGCCATCGAGTTCGAGAAGTTCGTCGTGGGTGCCGCGTTCGATGATCCGTCCGTCGGCGAGGACGCAGATCAGGTCGGCGTCGCGGATGGTCGAGACGCGGTGCGAGACGATCAGCGTGGTTCGGCCCGAGCGGACGCCGCGTAAATTGTGAAGGATCTTTTCCTCGGTGTAGGTATCGACCGCTGACAACGAATCGTCGAGGATCAGGATCCGCGGCTCCCGCATCACGGCACGGGCGATAGCGGTCCGCTGCTTCTGGCCGCCGGAAAGTGTAATTCCGCGTTCGCCGACGAGCTGCTCATAGCCGCCGGGAAATTCCGACACGTCGTCGGCAAGCCCGGCGATCGTCGCGGCGCGTTCGACTGTCATTCCCAAGCTCCCCTCCTTACGAAGGAGGGGTACGGCTTTAGCCGGGGGGTGGTTCTCTAGTTTAGAACCTGCGATTTCATTGGCTGCCGAGAGAACCACCCCGTCAGCCGAAGCGGCTGCCACCCCTCCTTCGTAAGGAGGGGAGCCGTTTGTATCCACGCCGAATGCGATATTCGCCGCGAGCGTGTCGCTGAACAGAAATGTTTCCTGCGGGACAAAGCCGATCGACTTGCGCAGCTGAGCGAGCGGATATTCCCGGACCGGACGGCCGTCGACCAGCACCTCGCCGTCTGGCGCGTCGTAGAGCCTCGGTATGAGACTCACGAGCGTCGATTTGCCGCTGCCGGTCTTGCCGACAAAGGCAATGGTCTTGCCGGGCTCGATCATCAGGTCGATGTTGTGGAGGACTGCCTTGCCGTTGTAGGCAAAGGTCAGGTCGCGAAATTCAACCGCGCCCTCGACCGGCGGCTGCTCGACCGCCCCCGGGGCGTCGCCGATCGCCGGTTCTGCCTCGAGGATCTCGTTGAACCGCTTGAGCGATGCGGTGCCGCGTTGGTAAAGATTGACGACATACCCGAGCGCGATCAGGTACCAGATCATCCGCTGCAGATAGAGTATGAACGCCGTAAAATCACCCGCCGTGATCTCGCCCCGGACGGCCATCGGCACACCGACCGCAACGATGATCACGAACCCGAGGCCAATGAAAAAGAAAAGTAGCGGCCGCATCGCCGCCCCGAATTTTACGAGCTGGATGTTTCGGAGCGCGTATTCCCTGTTTAGCTTTTGAAACTCCTCGATCTCGGCGTCTTCCTGGGCGTATGCCCGGACAACGCGGACGCCGGTCAGATTCTCCTGCGCACGGGCCGTGATGTCGGAGAAGAACGCCTGGATCTTTTCGAACCGGACGTGGATCTGGCCGCCGAGGAATTTGACCGTCAGGCTGACGAGCGGCATTGGAATGAGCAGCAGCAGCGTGAGCTTGACCGAGATGTTGAGCATTATCGGCAGCGAAATGCACAACGCGAAGATCGCCTGAAAGCTGTAGAGGATCATCGGCCCAACGATCTGGCGGATCGCCGCGAGATCGTTGGTCGCCCTCGCCATCAGGTCGCCGACGCGATTCGCCTGGAAATATTCGGCGGACTGGTTGACCAGAGCGGCGTAAAAGTCCTGCCGCATGTCGAACTCGATATGCCGCGATGTGTTGATCAGCAGACGCCTCTGAAAAAACAGGAATATGCCGCTCATCAGGTTGATGCCGAGTATGACGAGCGGATAGTAAATTATCTTTTCGCGGGTAATGCCGAGCGTCAGGTCGTCGATCGCCTTACCGACCATGTACGGAATGAACAGCCCGAACGACATCGAGCACAAAATGAAAAAGATCCCGGCGAGGATCGTCCATTTATATGGCTTGAAGTACTTTGCAAATTTTCGGATCTGTTCCATGTGAAATACAGAGTCTGTCGAGTTCGTCGTGTCTATCGAGTCGGTCGAGTCGGTCGAGTTTAGCTAGTCTATCAAGTCGTGCGAGTCGGCAGGATCGATATTAGAAAGTAGAAACCAAAAACCCCGATTGCCTCAAAGACTCGACAGACTCGAAAGACTCGACGAACTCGATAGACTCGCCAGACTCGCTAAACTCTCGTATACGTCGAAACCGCGGTTGCGATGTGTTTGCCGTCATCATTGACGACGTCGGCCGAGACCGTAAAAATGCGTCTGCCGGCACGAACGATCTTTGCCGTGCAAGTGAACGTGCCCGTGATATGCGGCCTGAGATAATGGATCGTAAGGTCGACCGTTGCCGTTGCCTCGTCGATCCCGAGCCTGGTTCGCACGGCAAATGCCATCGCCGTGTCGATCAATGTCGCTGTCACTCCGCCGTGCAGGACTCCGCTTGGCTGCCGCAGGTCGTCACGCATCTCGATGCTGATCACGGCCTCATCCGGCTGCAGATCGACGAGACGCATACCGATCAGCTTCGAAAACGACAGGTTATGAAGCGCATTTTCGGCGAATGCACGTTGCTCGGGCGTTATTGCGGTTCGCTTCGGATCTGCGGTCATATTACTGATTCGGCGCGACCAGACCTTTTCGCATTTCTTCGAGCGGGACCTTTTTGAAGTCCTTTGGGACCGTAAATTCCTTATCGTCCACCGTCGTCTTGTATTCCGCGATCTTGATCGTGCGTGCGAGAGTTCGGCCGTTATCGGAAGTGTAGACTTCCTTTACCATCGGCAGCCCGAGAGCATCGTCGATCGTAATTATCGACTCGACCGGTTTGCCTGGTGCTCCCGTCACCCGATATTTGGTCTTTCCATTCTCGGTTCCGATCTTTTCGTACACGGCGTTGTCGCGGCGGTTCCACAGGCCGTCCGTCACGCCTTCGACGGTGCTTGCCCGATCGTCGTAACCGTGTCCGGTCGTGTATTCGGCGTATGTCTTGGTTGCCATCGAGAGCACGTAATCCTTGTCCGAGTGGAGCGTCACCGTCTGTGTCGGGTCACCATACGCATTATCGACGCGCCATTTGTCGCCCTTGCGGGTTATCAGGTACTTCTCCGTTCCACTCGGAGTTATCTGCCACACCTCTGCCTGATAATTTTCCGGCTCGGCGTTCTGGAACGGAGGCTCGGTCCTGACGGCGTCCTGCGGCGGCACAATGTTCTCGTTTGCCGGTTTCGAAGAGCCGCAGGCCTGAAGCAGAAGCATACAGGCCGCGGTCACGATGAAATATTTCGTTATATTTGACAATTGCATTTAAGTGATTGAATTTTAACATACTGAAACCGATGAACAAGGACGAGGACAATCTGAATTTTTGGCAGCGAAAGTTTCTGGCAGGTGCCGTGGCGATCGCTCCAATTTCGCCGCTGCTGTTCCTGCAGGGCGCAGTCACTCGATGGAAGGTTGGTGTCCTGCCAGACGCACAGGGGCCGAAGCACGGCATCGTCGGTGAAGGCTCCGACCCGGCAAAGCTGCTCGTCATCGGCGAATCGACCGTTGCCGGCCTCGGCGCCCGGACGCACGAGCTTGCGCTCGCCGGCCAGTTTGCCAAATATCTGAGCCATCACATCGGCCGGCCGATCGAATGGGACGTTATCGGAAAGAACGGCGTTACCGCCCGCCGAACGATCGACGAACTCGTTCCGCTCATTGAGGACAAAGTTTACGATTACATCCTGCTCGGAATTGGCGGCAACGACGTGATGAAGCTCTCGAGCCCTCGAAAATGGCGAGCCGATATGCTCGAACTGATCGGCATTATGCGTGAACGCGATCCGAACGCGGTGATCTTCATCTCGAACTGCCCGATGGTCATTTACACGCACGCGATCCCGCCGCCCTCGAAACAGCTCCTTTGGGAGCTTTCGAAAATGCACGACGCAAATATCAAGGAATTTACGCGTGATCTCGAACGGGTTTTCTATTACCCGCAGCCGGTCGAGGTCCGCCTCGAGGGCTTCTTTGCCGACGGCATCCACCCATCCGAGCAGGGCTACGCCGAATGGTCAGCGGCGATGGTCAAATACTTTACGACTAATCACGAATGGTAGTGGCGGACGAACTACGTGAACTGATCGACGGCCATCACGAGTGGCTGCTCGTGCGCGACAGCGGCCGTTCGTTCCCGCTAGACCGAAGCGAGATCGAAATTACGGCCGAAGCAGATCGGACGCTATTCGGCTTTCCGGACGAAAAAGGATTTCATTCCTGGCGGCTGAATGGCTTCGGCGTGGAGGGTCTTGAACTGGCGGTCGATGTCGCCGGTGCATTCGGCCGCAAGCAGGAATCGCTCCGGCTGATACCGCGAACACCTGCGTCTGCTTTGACGGCCGAGGTCGAGCTTGCCCGCCTGCAGAAAGCCAACGAGATCGGCCGGCTCATTTTTGACAATTTTCCGGGAACAAAGCTCGAAAGGGTCGCCCTTAATCTCGAGACCGGCCGCATTGCGCAGATCGTATTCGCCCTAGACGGCAAACATTTTGCGGCAGTGGCGGACGTAACCGGCAGCCTCACGCCCGAAACGATGATCGCGTCGGCGATGCTCTGGTATGAAAAGCTCGGGCTTCGTAAAAAGAAGCCGGTGCTCGACATCTGGGTCATCGCTGAAAAACGCCGGGCGAAAGAGCTGCAAAAGCTGCACACTTTGCTGACAGACCGCTGGAAAAGCATTCTGACCATTCTTGAGATCTCACGAAGGATCGAACCACCAAAGCTGACTGAATTACATGAACGCAAGATCCGTGACCTATGGCGTGAGCGTGCCAAAAAGGTTGTGTTGCCCGCCGATCCGCGCCCAAGTGCGACGGCGGCGAGTCTGATCAGCCTCTCACCGGAAAAGGTCGATATCGTTTATTCACGTCAGGGCGAGACACTGCGTTTCCACGGTCTGCCCTTTGCCCGTGTCCGGTCGATGATGGGCCGCGAAAAGGCGTGGTTCGGCGTCGGAAAGAGCAAGACGATCCTGAATGAAGACACCTCGGCCCAACTCAGCGAATTGATGGACGCCCTGCACCTGCATCGCTCACCGACGGCGCCCGGCAAACGCCATGAGCTTTTTCGAGTCGCTTCGGAAGCATGGCTAGAGTCTATCCTCAGCCGCAACATCAAGCTGCTCGACGCAAACCTCATCCTCGCTCCGCTCTATAACCAATTCCGTTCGTCGAACGACAAGATCGACCTCCTTGCCCTTCGCAAAGACGGCCGCCTCGTCATAATCGAGCTGAAAACACAGCCTGACCGCGAGATGGTATTTCAGGCGGCTGACTATTGGCGAAAGATCGAACTGCAGCGACGCCGCGGCGTTCTCGCGGCCGCGGATCTATTCTCCGGTCTTGAGATCATCGACAAACCGGCACTCGTTTATCTCGTTGCCCCGGCATTAGCGTTTCATCGCGACTTTGATTACTTCGCCGGCGCGGTCGCCCCGGAGATCGAGATCTGGAGGTTTGAACTTCACCAAAATTGGCGCGAAGAGATCAAGGTTATCGGGCGAGTTTCCCGAACCTAAAGAGTGTGCGTTGATCCTTATAAAGTGCTAAAGTAAACCACAAATCTCTATTCACGATCGGTTTCCAAGGAGGACTTCATGCGTCGCAAACAGATTCGATCTCTACTTACTTCTATCACGGTGTTCTTGCTTCTTGCCGGTCCGTTGAGGATTCCGGTATTGTCCGCTAACGTCTCGACGCACGGAAAAGCGAAGATCGTTTCGACAGTATTCAGCAATACGCAGCCGATCGCCATAAATACGACCAGCGGGTTGACCGTACCGACGCCGGCATCGGCCTATCCGTCGACGATCGAAGTTTCCGGAATGACCGGCACGACAACTAAAGTCGAGGTGTCGCTGCGAGGAGTCAATCATACGCTTGGACAAATGGATATGCTGCTGGTAAGCCCGACGGGAGCGAAATTCATCTTCCTCTCCGACAGCAACGCGGTGGGCCAATACGACGCGTTCTATACATTCTCGGACAGCGGTGCGACGACCTTGCTGCAGCCAAGCCAGGGCCTGTCGGGAACTTACCTTCCAACGGATCTGAATACCGGAACCGATACATTTCCGGCACCTGCTCCTGCCGGTCCGTACAACGTACCGGCTTCATCGACGTTTGCATCCGTTTTCAACGGGGCCGATCCAAACGGAGCGTGGAACCTCTATGCGGTTGACGACACGCTCTTTACACCGGGAGAGATCATCTCCGGCTGGTCATTGAATATCACCACTAACGGCAGCCCGCAGACGTTCGCAAACACCAGTTATATTTCTTTCAACGACATAGTCGCCCCGGCGTCGCCATATGGGTCGCCTATCACCGTTTCCGGCCAGACCGGTGCGATCGCAAACCTGAAAGTTACGCTTACCGGATTTTCCCACCAGCGGCCGAGCGATGTCGACATGCTGCTCGTCAGCCCGAATGGAAAAAGCCTGGTACTCATGTCAGACGCCGGCGGCAGCAATTCGGTCACGGACGCCAACCTGACCTTTGACGACGCGGCGTCGTCGGGCTTCCCGAGCACGATCGTTTCGGGTACTTACAGGCCGACCGACCTGCAGCAGGAGGCGGACTTCTTCCCATCGCCGGCTCCGTTGATCCCTTACCTCTCCGGTGGTGCCCAGCTGAGCAATTTCAATGGATTCAGTCCCAACGGCGAATGGCGGCTGTTCATCACGGATGACAGCCAAACGCAGTCCGGCTCGATCTCAGGCGGATGGAGTCTCGAAATAACAATGGGCCCGATCCCGCAGCTGCCTCCTGCGAGTTGCTCGGCGGCCGTGTTCTCCCCGACAAGTTTTCCCGCCGGCGTCAGCCCGACAAACCTCGTGATCGTTGATCTGAACAATGACATGAAGCCCGACCTCGCAGTTACGAACCAAGTCTCGAACGACATTTCCATCCTGCTCGGCAACGGCAACGGGACATTTCAGCCGCAAACGCTCGTCGGGGCCGGCAGCGGGCCGTACGGAATTGTGGCTGGTAAGTTTAATGCGGACAATAATTACGATCTGGCGGTGACGAATTCCGGGGCAAACAGCGTCTCGATATATCTCGGGAACGGCGACGGTACGTTTGCGGCACCGCTCAATTTTTTCGTTGGGGCAAGCCCGATATCGATCGCCTCGGCCGATTTTAACAATGATGGGAAAGCGGACCTCGTGGTCGCCAATTTTGGTAGCTTTTTTGCGGGTTCTGTTTCGGTCCTGCTCGGAACCGGTACGGGCACCTTTGTGGCGGGCCCGTCGATCCGTACTCGAACGCAGCCTTCATTCGTAGCGACCGGACTGCTAAATGCAGACGGCAATCAGGATGTGATCGTCGCAAATTTCGGTTCGGACAGCGTTTCGACATTTTTCGGCAATGGCTCCGGCTCGTTCCAACTTAGCCAAAATCTATCGACTGGACAAGGGCCGGTAGCATTGGAGCTTAACGATCTCGGGCAGGACGGCGTTGCTGACCTGGTCGTTGCGAACTACAACGGCGACAGCCTGACAACTTGCACCGGGAACGCGAACGGCTTGTTCACAAGCTGCAGCTCAAGTTACGCCGGTGGTGCCAATCCGATCTCAGTCGCAGTTGCTGATTTTCTCGGGAGCGGCATCAGGACCAGTGCGGTCGCACTAAGCGGTTCGAGCCTAGTCCGGGTCTACGCTAACGACATCCCGGTCGGACAGAATCCGAACGCGATACGCGTTACCGATTTCAACAATGACGGCAAGCCTGACATTGTTGCCGCGAATTACGGTTCGAACGACGTAACGGTGCTGATAAACGGCTGCCAGGTCGCCAAGGGCAACATCTTTGACTTCAACGGCGATCGTCGGACCGATTATTCGACGTTCAGGCCGAGCACCTCGAACTGGTATGTGCAGGCACTCAATTCGAGCGGCTCCGTTCTCAAATTTGGACGGCCGAACGATACAGTCCTTTCGGCGGATTTTGACGGTGACCGAAATAGCGATTTTGCGTATTATCGGCCTGAGAGCGGCCTGTGGTTCATAGTCGACCGCTTTAGCCGGCCGATCTATTTCACTCAGTTCGGCCTCCCCGATGACATTCCGGTACCGGCTGATTACGACGGCGACGGCAAGGCCGATATCGCTGTATGGCGGCCAAGCGACGGCAATTGGTATATCAGACGGTCATCGGATAATTCGATCAATGTCATTCCATTTGGATCAAGCGGCGACAAACCGGCACCGGGCGACTTTGACGGCGACGGCATCGACGACGTTGGGATCTATCGCCCGTCGACGGGCGTCTGGTATATTTTGCGAAGCTCGGACAGCCAGTTCACGATCCGCCAATTCGGCATCAGCGAGGACATGACGGTCGTCGGCGACTATGATGGCGACGGAAAGGCCGATATCGCTGTTTTCCGCCCGTCAACGAGCGTCTGGTACGTGCTAAAGAGTTCAGACGACGACTTCCTGGCGGTAGCGTGGGGAACGAGCGGCGACCGGCCGGTCATCGGAGATTTCGAGGGCGACGGCAAATACGACATGGGCATTTGGCGGGAATCGGATAAAACCTGGTACATCCGAAAGAGTTCGGACGGCGGCGGAATTTACTACCCTTGGGGCTCCGCAGGAGACGTACCGGTGCCGAACGTTTTCGTTCGCTAACGAGATCTATTCGGAAGGCGGGTTGACGAACCTGTAGCCCACGCCTCGGACGGTCTGGACGATCTTAGGGTCGTTCGGCCGGTTTTCGAGGTGTTTGCGGAGCCGGACGATAAAATTGTCGATAGCTCGGGTGTCGGTATCCTCTTGTAGATTCCAGACCTCCTCAAGGATGACCTTTCGAGAGACGGCCCGGCCTTCGTGCTCGATGAGATATGCGAGCAGTTTTGCTTCCATCAACGTCAGATGAACGAGTTCGTCGCCATTACGGAGCTCCAGGTTTTCGAGATCGATGGTGCGGCCGTTAACCGTTACGACGTTTGACGTCTCCGGCGTAACAGCTTCCTGCTGAAACCAACGCCTTCGACGGAGAAGGCCATTGAGACGCGCCAGAAATATCTCAAGATCGAATGGCTTTGCGAGGTAATCGTCGGTGCCGGCCTCAAAACCCTGCAGTACGTCCTCCGGCCTGCCGCGGGCCGTCAACATCAAGATCGGTGTGTAATCGGCTCGCTCGCGCATCGTCCTGGCGACCTCGAAGCCGTCCATTTTCGGCAGCATGACGTCGAGCACGACCGCTTCGTACGTATTTGCGGCCAACCGCTCGATCGCGGCTTCGCCGTCGCCGGCGACCTCGGCCTCAAAACCCTCGGCCTCGACATTGAACTTCAGCCCCTCGGCCAAATGCTCCTCATCCTCGACAATTAAGATCTTCATACTCGCGGAAGTTGAACGACGAATGTCGTCCCTTTTCCAAGTCCTCTGCTTTCGGCTTTCACACGGCCGCCGTGCTTCTCAACGATCGACCGGACAATGGCGAGGCCGAGACCTGTTCCTTTTGCCGCATCAGCCGCGGCATTCGGCACCCGATAGAACCGCTTAAAGACACGCTTTAGATCACCGCGCGGTATTCCGACCCCGTTGTCGCGAACATAGATCTCCGCCGTCCGCGTGCCGGACAATTTAAGCCGCACTGATATCTTGGGGTCCTCACCAGAGTATTTGACCGCGTTGTCCAGAAGATTGCCCATTACGGTCTGTAGCTCGTCGAGGTCGCCGAGAACGCTGATCTTTTCGGACGGAGGCGAAAACCGGAAAACTTCCTCATCGAGATGTCTCCGTTCCCGAATCGTGCGGATCGCATCATTGATAAGCTCACTAAGATCTACCTCCGCAAGATTCATTTGGCGCTGCTTTTCACGAGCGCTGCTCGCCTGCAGGACCTGCTCTACCGTGCCCAGTAGACGAGCGTTGTCAGCCAGCATTATGTCGTAAAACTCGTTTCGTTTTGCCCGCTCGAGATCGCGTGATTTTAACGTTTCGAGATACAGCTTGATCGAAGCTATCGGTGTTTTCAGTTCGTGCGTGACCGCGTTGAGAAACGCGTCGTGCTGTTCGTTGCGCCGGATCTCACGGACCAGAAAGATCGTATTTAGTATCAGACCGGTAATGATCAGGGCAAAAAAGACCACACCGAAGATCAGCATCGCGACCTCGCGGAGATTGAGGAGAATCCAGCCGATATTTAGCGCGACAGCCAGAATAGAGAGGCTGATCCCAAGTACCAAAAAAAATATCGCGGTTTTTCGGCGACGCATCACTTAAGACAAAAGTAAAAAGTAAAAGGGCAAAAGTAAAAGCGAGTTCTACGTTTTGCCCTTTCGGTGTTTAAGTTTTTGGTGCTGTTACGCGGCCTTTCTCATTTCTTTCGGCGTTTCGGATTCGGTCGCAAGGTCGTAAGCGTAGACATTTTTGATCAAACCCAGCTTTTCGAGGATCCGAAGCTGATACCAGTTGATATCAAATTCCTTCCAGGTCAGGCCGTGCTTTGCCGAACGCGGATACGCGTGGTGGTTGTTATGCCAGCCTTCGCCAAACGTTACCGCGGCCACAAGGACGTTGTTTCGCGAATCGTCGCGGGTCTCAAACCGTCGGTAGCCCCACAGATGCGTGGCGGAATTTACTAACCAGGTAAAGTGCCAGCTAAAAACAATACGTACTGCGATCGCCCAAATAGCCAGCGGCAGACCGCCGACCGCAAAGATGACGGCGGCGAGGATGATCGTCGAAACGTAATAATACTTGTCGATAAAACGCAGGTATGGATCTTTCATCAGGTCTGGCGAATATCGCTGCATCGTCGCCTCAGACTGAAGCTGAGCGGTTCCCTTAAAGATCCAGCCCATATGTGACCACCAGACGCCGTTGCGAGGGCTATGCGGATCGCGGTCCGTATCGGTAAAAGCGTGATGCAGGCGGTGGGTCGTAACCCACGAGATCGGTCCCGACTGAAGTGCCAGTGTGCCGCATGTCGCGAGAAAACGCGTCATCCACTTGGACGTCGTAAAGCCGCGATGCGTCAGCAGCCGATGATAACCGATGCCGATGCCCCAGCTCGCCCCGATCCACCACAGGACCAGCGTGACTGCAAGATTCTCCCAGCTGAACGTAAAGAAGGCGCCGAGAGCGGCGATGTGAAACAAACTGACCCCAATGATGGTGCTCCAATTGAGCTTTTCGGCCCTCGAAGGGGCAAAGTCGACTACGTTTTGCACTATTTGTATTAACCTCTGTAGATAATTCCAATTCGGGCGATCCTGCCCACTACAACTAGGTTAACAGCATTGGGCGGAGCTAATTGTAAGAGTTTTGTAAGGTTTAGCGACACGGGCGTGACGTTGAAAACATAATGGTTTAACACTAAAGTAAATGCGGGCGGCGGAAAGCGAATGGCAAGGAAAAGCAAATTTCAGCTCAAGGCAGAATACGCGGCTTTTCGGCTGGTACTCGGCGGCCTCGGTCTGCTGCCGCGGCGTGTCAGCCTGGCCGCGGGTTTTATGCTTTCGAGGCTTGGGTATTATTTGCTCTCAGGGCCGCGGCGGGTCGGGATGCGTAATCTTGAGCTCGCTTACCCGGAAATGGACGACCGCGAACGTCGGCGGATAATTAAGGGCGTATTCGAGAATCTGGGCCGCGTGCTTGCAGAGGTCAGCCAGTTTCATAAAGCAACGCCCGAGAGCCTGGCCAAGATCGCCGATTTCGAACTCGACCAGGAATCGCTCGACTTGTGGGCACGCAACAAGGCCGAAGGTCGCGGCGTTCTGATCGTCACCGGACACTTCGGCAATTGGGAATTAATGGTGATGGGCTTTGCCGCGATCCATCAGCCGATGGCGTATCTCGCCCGGCCGCTTGATAATCCTCTCATCGAGGAAATGACGACGAAGATCAGAACGCGTTTCGGGAACACGCCCATCAACAAGACGAATTCGGCGATGACAGGTATCCGCATTCTCGGCGAAGGCGGATTGCTCGGAATACTCGCCGACGTCAACGCCCATCCTAAGGAAGGCGTGTTCGTCCCGTTCTTCGGCGTTCCGGCGTGTACGACGAGCGGTGCCGCGATGATCGCGATCCGGTCAAATGCCTGGATCTATCCGACATTCTGCGTGTGGGACCGAACCACGAAAAGGTACAAGCTGATTCACGGAAATTTGATCGAGCCGGCAAACACAGGCGACCGTAAGCAGGACATCATTACAACCACCGCTGAATACACCGCCGAGATCGAACGGATCATCCGCCAATATCCTGATCAATGGATGTGGCTCCACAAACGTTGGAAATCGCGTCCGCCCGGCGAAAAGGAAATATATGACTGAATCCTCTACGGCTGAAACTTCGCGAAAAATATGTGAATCGTGCGGAGCGGAATTCGAATGCGGAGCCGGAACCGAGGAATGCTGGTGCTTTCGGGTACAGGTTGAGCCCGAGTCACTAGCGGAAATCCAGGCCAAATATCAGGATTGTCTTTGCAGAACTTGTCTTGAATTACAGGCCCCCAAATAACAGCGGTTTCATTTGTGCGGTTGGATAATGAGGCGCGAAGAATTCTTTTGAAAGTACTTTACGTTGTTGCTATAGTTCAGATGGAGAAATGATGCCCTACCTCCACCAAATTAAGAAAATTTATTCAGCCCATATTGATGAATTCCACCGTCGTTTCAAGGTGAAGACCCTGTATGTCTGACCGAAGCCCAAAATATCTGATGTTTCTACTGTTTAGCATCCTTCTTCTCTTGCCCTTGGTTTCAGCTGCTCAGATCAAGATCGATGTCCGCAAGGTTGAGAAGATCAACTTTTCAGGAATGGCCTTTTCCACGTTGCCATTCAGCAAGTCTGCAAAAAAGACATCGACTAACTCCAAAATAAAGATCGAAGATTCCGAGATTCTCGAGAAGACCTTCGCCCTCGGCCCACCAGTATTTGTTTCTACAGAATTGTGTGGAGATGTGAATGGGATATCGGTTCCGTTCGACGATGGCAGCTTCATTTATCGCGTTCAAAGATACTATTCATATGAATTTGCCGGCAAGACGTTTGCCTATCAGGTTGAATACGAGTTTTTTGACGCCGATACGGGTGACGAAGTTGGGGCAACAACCGCCGCCTTTTATGTTGACGAAATAGGAAGCGGTACTTTTGGAA
>JAKOVX010000059.1 GCA_029781855.1 Acidobacteriota bacterium
TCCGGGATAGGTCGTCGATTCGAGAATGATCAGCTGGCCGCGGCGGAGCGACTTCTGGATCTCGGCACCGGCGGTCAGGATGTACGACATGTCCGGGTCCTTGGTCTTGCGGAGCGGCGTCGGGACGCAGATGATGATCGCGTCGCACGACCTTAGCCGGCTGAAGTCCGTCGTCGCCGTCAGTTTGCCATTCGCGACGCATTTCGCGACATTTTCGCTCGTGACGTCGACGATGTACGAGCGGCCGGCGTTGATTTCGTCAGCCTTTCGGCCGTCGACCTCAAATCCGATGGTCTCGTATCCTTTCAATGCAAATTCAACGATCAGCGGCAAGCCGACATAGCCGAGGCCGATGACGCCGATGCGGGCGCTGTTTTCCGTTATTAGTTTTTCAAGTTCGTCTTTGATCATTATTTTAAGAACATCCTCGCATTCTGATCGACAAAACGAGTGTCGATTTATCAAACTGGTGATACTTGAAGAATATACTCCCAAAACCGGGGAGCTTTCAGCCTTTCGGCCGTCGCCGCGCCGGGTCCAGATCAGTCAAACGGATATGACGACGCCGATCCGTTTGCACCCGGCATCAAGCTGGCTGTCAAAGAACTCTAGCGCGGCAATCTTAATTGTGTCTTACGGCAAGGCCTGCGGCTCATCGAATTCGCGGAGGAATTCGTCGAATGTGATACCGGTGAGTTGGTAGCGATAGATCTGAAAAAGGGCGTGGTCGGAGAATGCCTCGAGCTCCGACGCCTCAACCGGAGCCCGTCGGGAAAACCACTCGATCGTGATGTTCGAACTCTCCAGTTCATCTTTCGCGGCGGATATCTGGTCGGAATAATATTGGTTTATCCAGGCGGCAGTTATATCGCCCGCCAAAACGACAAGTTTTTGCTCAGACTGGTCGTAGCCAAGTAAATGCAATCCGGCAAACCAGTTCTCGTAGAACACATCTCCGATCCGTTGTTTGAGGAGCTTCAAGATCCCCTGCCAGATCTTGTTGCCCGAGTCGTAGGTCCGTGCAAACATCCTGGGATCGAGAGGAGGCGCATTCTCGAGACAGAATTTCTCGTATCGGGAAAAGGCTTCCAGCAATTGAACGTATTCCTGACGTTGAACTTCCCGCTCGGCCTTCTCGGCGTTCGCCCGCTTGTTCGTCTCCTCGAGTATTGACCGCCTTTCAAGGAATTCCGCGGGTACAACAAAGTCTTCGTCTTTCAGGATCGTAAACAGGTAGCCCCGCTCATTTTTGACCTTCCCTGGTGACTCGCTAAAGACCGCGTCGCAGAAGGCGACGCGCAGCTTCACTTCGTCTTCAGAAAGTTCCAGAGCGATCTTACGGGCGCTCTTTCGGTCGATCTGTCTGGAGATCAACATCTCCATGACCCGCTCCTGGCTCTCGTCCATGGCCAGATCCGGCAACAGCCGCATGTTTGAATTACTTGGCGAGATGGTCGCCTCTTCATCGCTCGACCGACCGCCGCCGAGGACAAAGAACAGCTTCTGATCCCGGAAGAATTTGGGGCCATGCGTGATCGAAACGACATACCCCTTCCGTCGTGTTCCGGTCAGTTCCCACTTCTTAATGTATTCATATCTTCCGAGCTCGCTCATTGCCGGGGCCAACTTCTCAATGACCTTTGATTTGGCCGAGTATTGGGTGATACCAAGAAGCGCGCAGAATTGAGCATAGTTCTTGCGAAACACGCTTTGATTGCGGGAAGCATAGAGCCAGACCTGAAGATGGGGAACGAGCAGCTTGGCGGTCTGATTCTTCAATAAGCTATAGGTCACCAGATCTATCGGGACCACGGTTCTCAGGTTCTCGATCCCCCACTCGGAGAGCCAGACGTAGTTGCAATTCGCGATCGTTCCGTCATCCAGGAGATCGGATGATGAGACCACCCGGTTAAAAACGCTGACCGCATCGGTTCCCTTTCGTGTTGAATCACTGGCTTCAAATCGAACCGTAGTGCTCTTCATACGGATGAGCCAGTCCTGCAGGTCACCGTATCGCTCCTTTGTCATGGTCAGCTGGGCGCGGTTCAGGAGTTCGTAATTTGTAAAGGTAACGGGGTTTGGGAACTGTCCGCTGCTGAAAGCGAATCTATCCTGGACGATGGACTGGAATGCGAGGTACATCGTCAGATCGCCGGTCGTTGGAAGGCCTATTTTCGTGGGAGCGAGTATCTCAACTTGGGACCGGACATTGTGGCTTTCCACCGTCGTCAGCTTAACGATCTTTTCCTGCTTTTTGGAAACCTTTATATTGGGGATACTAAAGAAGCCAATGCGGATCAGATTCTTTTCCAATCCGACAAAAACAGGATTGTTAGCGGCTTCGAGATTGCCCGTGTCCTGTAATATTAGCTTCATTTATGTCTCGTCGTTCACCACCTTAAATAGGTGCTTAATAAGAAGTAGATCTTTCTTCAGTTCTAAGAACTTTAAAGATAATCACACAAACCGCATCTCATTTACTAACAGGCAGTTACGGGTACTTTTTTCCCCGTGACTACAACAAAGCTTCCCTGCGAATACAATAGTATTTCCCCGTAACTACAATGATCCCGAACGTACGACCTTCCCCGCGACTGCAATGATTTCTTCCCTGCGACTACAATAGTGTTTCCCCGTAACTTCAATACCCAAGTGAGTGTGACCTTTCGATCGCCGGAGCTCCGATCTTCCAACCCGAAGCCGTCGCAAGCGAGAGGACGGGGCCGGCAAGTTCACGCCTATCGTCGGAATTTGACTTTCGTAATTGCTTTAGTAGAATAAACACAAATCCGCCCGGTTCACCGAAATCTCGGCAATTGATCTAGGGTCTGGATGGTTACAATCAAAAGCCCGCTGAATTACCTGATGACTGCCGCCAAGCTTTTCATCGGGTTTTTGGCTTTTGGGGATAAGTATCCCTCTACTGCTCGTATAAATCTAAATCAAAAGCGAATTTTTGTAAAACATATAGTGCTCACTTTCTTGTCGAGCGGCACATGTGGTATCTAAGGGCGCCGTTTTGATCACAGCCTTCCGTCTGCCGGATCCCCTGCGCTGTCCAGTCCGGCTGGTAAAGTGCCCCATATCCGGAACAGGCCTCAGGATTCAACACTCAATACGTTAAGCTTATTGCTGTCAGCTACTTACATCGGTTACTCTCAGGTCGATTGTTAGGTGGACTTGGGCCGGCAAATGAGATTCTACGGCGCCTTAAGCATTAACCTCGCAGGGATGATTTAACTTCAAGTGATTATTTAGGTATGCCGGTAGATCATATAGTAAGTCGTTTATATAGAGCAGATCGGAGAGGTATTCAAGTATTACTTTAAGTTACCGTGTGGCCCGGCAAATGAGCGAGTTTTCCACAGCCCGATCTCCGGGTGTGACCATCAGGTTAAGCAGACGCCGCATCCCGACCGGCCATTACTAATGATCGGTATCGGTCGCGGGGCGGTCGCCCGGGCATGCGAGAGCTGCCTTCCCTTCTGGTCGTTAGGAACAGATCCTCGGACTTTCGACGTGGTGCTTAGAAACAGGAGCTAACAAATGGGATGATACTAAAATAGCGGATTGGGAAGGTCGGCTTTGATCTCAGTCCCGGGTCGGAAAGCTTGAAAGGCATGGATCTTGCCGCTTTCTGCGTCTGATAACGTGAGGCGTGAGGGCGCTCAAAGGAGGTCGTGTTAGGCACGGATTTGGTTTTGGAGGCAATGAGGCATTTCGTTATCAGACGCAAGGCTCATTCCAAACAGACAGACGACCGAGACCGAACGACTTGTTAAGTAGAGCGGTGGTTTATGGAAGTGGAAAGTCGTTGGGAATCATTTATTCCCTGGTTGGAAAATATGATCTTAAGATAAACTGTACCAGGCCCCTCTTCCCTTTCCGTGCGAACGAATATGTCCGGCAACTACCAAATGGCGAAGGTGGACTTTCAATGTGTTTCGGTTAGTGCTCAATAGATTTGCCATCTCCGAGATGGAGAGTCGCGGATGAGCCTGAAGTAACTCAACTACCCTCAATGAAAGTGTGGGGAGATTCGTGTCCTGGCGGACTTCGAGATCGTTGATCTTGGCCGCCAGATTTGCTTTTTGCTTTTTTAGACAGTGAAGAAAAAACCGGACCCAGGGTTCCCAATCAGGGGTTTCCGTTGTCAGCGATTTTTGCGTGCGTCGGAGCGCTTTGTAATATAGATCCTTGTTTTCCTCGATCACGCTCTCTAACGAAGCGTACGGAACATAAGCATAATTGGCTCGCAAAAGCAGAAGGGTAGTGAGAATCCTGGATAATCGACCGTTGCCATCCTGAAAGGGGTGGATGGCCAGGAAGATCAGAATAAATACTGCAACTATCAGTAGGGGATGAAGACTCTCCTCGTCGATCGCCTTGTTTGTCCAACGGACGAGGTCTTCCATTGCATGAGGCGTATCAAATGGTGTCGCGGTCTCAAATACTACTCCGATCTCTTTGCCATTCTGATCAAATGCAACGACATGATTCGGCAGCTTTTTGTAGCTACCTCGGTGACGCTCGTCCTTTTGGCTGTGCCTTAGGAGTATCTGGTGAAGCTGTCGGATATGATTTTCCGTAACACGCAGATCTGCGTATGCCTGGAACACGGTATCCATCGCTTCAGCGTAGCCGCCCACTTCCTGTTCGTCGCGTGACTCGAATTTGGAAAGGGTTAAGTTCGAAAGCAGCCCTTCAACTTCCCGGTCCGTGAGAGACGAGCCCTCGATACGAGTTGAGGACCCGATACTCTCTATCGAGGCCACCTTTCGAAGTTGGTCAAGCCTCTCCGGCGAGACATTCTTTAATGCTTCCCATTTTCCTTTGAACTCATCGATCTCGGCGATCAGCCTGAGCAGGTCTTGAGTAATGATGATTGACGGTTCTCGCATGATCGGGATCCTATTTCGGTCTCATACCCGATTATACCCAATTATACCCAATTCTGAGATTCGGCAGGGCGGAGGCGAGATCGGGGTTCTGTTCCACTCATAAATGGATCCCTTTAAGTTACATCCGGTTGGGGTATCGATCTTTGGTTGGTGGAACCACGGTACTCCCCGGCCCTTTTCCCGAATTCCCTGATGTACGGGCCGTCGATCAGAAGATCGGTCATTTTTAATATATTTTCGATCCTCTTATCCTTCTTGTTGAGAAGTGTGTCGAGCGTGTAGCCGGTGTAAACGACAATATTAATATCCAGATCCTTCAATCTGGTGACCAATTCAGCAATTGCCGCCGGTTGGTCAAACGGTTCCCCGCCGAGGATCGTTACGCCGTCATGGTCTGCCCGATTGGCTAATATTTCGGCTATTATTTCAACGACCTCGGTGGACTTTCCGTTTGCTGCCTCGTGGGTTTCAGGAACATAGCAACCCGGACAACGGATCGAGCAACCCGCTACTTGTACAACGCTCCGCCGTCCGGGACCGTCGACCGTCGAGTAATGGTAAAGGCGGAAGAGATCAATAAAGGTGGTGCTCCCAGATCGTACACTTCCCTCTTGGCCTAAATCGCTCGGAATTGGTTCAGCCGGTGAACCGGACGTAGCCGGTCGAGCGCAATTGACCGTTATAGGTTCGCCCAGTTCCTTTCTCAATTCCCGAAGGATATTGGGAGTCGCCATTGAAAATTCGACAGTTGCCCGCCCCGAATCCGGTTCAAGTACGAATACGATCTCATTTTTCATCGCCTTTTATTTGACGCTTTTTATGCGCAACTGCAAAGAAATCCCGTGTCTTCCGGTCGACCGACGGGTCTCCGAGAAGTATCTTCAGTTGCCTGGCGGCTTTCTCGCAAGCCGGGCCGCGGACACCTCTTATTTCGGTATTACAGGTTCCGGTTTGCGTATCAATAGTGAATTCAATTTCCGGCATATATTTCGGTCCTCTCAGAATCTCACGCGAATCTTGATGGTCTTACCGACCTGCTCGCGATGCAGCTTTCCACTAAGCGATCTTGCCATCTTGACGGCGGCCGCCTGATGATACTCGGTTTGCAGCCGCCTGATAAAATCCTTTCCAAGCGAATATGACAGGTCGAGATCATCAATTATGGGTACATAGCCCCGCGTCGTTCGTTGAAATCCGACGTCCCCGAGAAGCTGACGGTCGCCGGCTTCGTTTCTCCGGATGACAATGTCCGCCGTACGAGCGTCTTGCTTGTCCCATCCTTCGAGGGGCAAGTCTTTGCCTTCAGTTATCTTTGCGAAACCAAACGATCCCAGAGCATCGACCAACAGATCGCGGCTCGCAAAGGCATCGGAATCGAAAATCATGTATTTACTCATATGTTTGTTCTTAAAGTTCGTAGGCACGCTTACCGGTCAAAACAAGAGGTCCGGCCGATGGATTTGGGATCTCAGCTCCCTTGATGTTGTTTCGGGCCCATTTTCGGATCTCCTCGATCTTCTCGCTCATCATATGAGCGGTCGGTGTGATCGAGCCGATCGCCTTTAGTATGTCCCTGGTCTCGGCGGCACGGTCGCCGTCGATAAATGCTTCAAGGACGCCGTCTTTTACCGCACCCTCTATCTCAGCGCCGGAAAAATCATTGCTCCGCTCCACCAGTTTGTCGAGGTCGAATTGTTCCGGATCGAGTTCCCGCTTGGCGAGATGGACCCTGAATATTTCGAGCCGGTCCTCGGCGAGCGGGAGGTCGACGAAATGTATGTACGAGAATCGTCCGATGCGGAATTGCTCTGATTCGAGCTCTCGGACGTCGTTTGCGGTCGCGAACACAAGTACATCGCGGTTTTCCTGCATCCAATTGAGCAGATATGAGATAGTTCTGGCGGTCTCTCCACCGTCGGTCTTGTTTGACGATCTCATCCCGGAAACGGCCTTTTCGAATTCGCTGATCCCGAGGATCCCTTTGATCGTTCCGGCGATCGACAATGCCCGTTTGATCGACATCGCCGAGGATCCGATCACACCACCGCCTTCACCCATGATCGAACCGAAATCGAGATCGAGAAGCGCCCGGTTGGTAATGCTCGATGCCACTCGTTTGCAGAGATCTTTGCCGCAACCCGGCAGCCCGACAAGCAGGATCCCTTTGCACGGCTCGACATGCCGGGCCCTCGCCTTTGGGCTGAATGTGTAGGCGGCCCGCTCAAGTATCGCCCGGAGCGATGCGTAGCCGCCGAGATTGCTCGCCGGTTCGGGGTGAACGTAGGTCAGTGAACCGCTTCCGCGGATAACGTTCTTCTTTTCCTCGAGGATTACACTGATCGATTCCGAGTTGAGGCCTTTGCAGCTGATGACCGCCTTGGCGATCACATTGCTTATCTCGCCGGCTGTCAGGCCGAGAAGTGCCTGCTGAAGGGCAATTTGCGTCTCGGGTTTGAGGTCGACCTGAAGACCGCTCGAACGAAGGTTGTCGAGTTGGTTGTTTATCGAAGACTCGATCTCCCTTTCCTTTGGAAGTTCGAGTTCGATCTGCGTCAACTCCTTTTCGAGCGTCTTCAGGTCGGGAAAGTTCGGGCCGACAAAGAGGATCGTAGCCTTGGTCGATTTGAGCCTCCAGGCAATCTCCCTCAGACGCCGAACGAGCACCGCGTCTTCCTGGCCGTAGGGTGAAATATACGGAGCATAGTCGCACATCAGGAAGATGCCCGTTCTTTGCTCACTAATAAAGGAAAGGACACTCTCGGGATCATCGGTGTCAGGAACCGCCGCGGGCTCAGGCAACAGGCCTTCCTGCGGGTCGGCGACCTTGCTCAAACCTGCCGGACGACTCCAGAAGTAAAGCGGCTTTTCCTTGTGACGGTCGGTCATGACCAGGTCGACCAACGCGTCACGGACCCGGTCTTCCTCGTACGTGTTGATCGCGATCAGCGGATAGCGGGCGCGGATCCTGACATCAAGTTCTATCAGGAATTTTGCCAAGCTGCGATCCGTTTCTTCATTTTCGGCCATATGATACCTATTTATTTCGCCGGTCAGACCTCGAGCGAATCGAACTGACCGGCATTGAGAAGCCCCTTCGGCTTCTTTGGTTCCGCAATGACGGTTGGCGGTGCCCCGGTCGTTTTTTCCTGAACATCAGATCCGTCAGCTTCGGAATTACGCAAAGGCGGCAGCTCGAATTCGGTCAGAAAGCGGCTTTGCCGCCGCCCGTCCGGTGCGCTGCTGTACGGCGTCTCCCGGTGGTTTCTTTTTGAGGCGAGCTTTTGCCCGAGCTTCGACTCTGCGTATTGCCGGGTGCGGTTGACGCAGATCGTCGAGACTACAAGCGCGTTACCGCGACGCCCGTATTCCGACATGCAGCTGAACCGCCCATCATCCTGAGCAATAAGGAACAGGTTATATATCTTGTCGCTGTTTCTGGACGGGTTCAGGTAGCTGAGATATTCGGCCCTGACGATCGACGGCATGGTGATATTCGGGCTCGCTTAGATCTCGAGTGCCGAAAGCCGGTCCTCGTCGAGTAGCCGTTTTGATTGAAAGGTCGTGGCCCGCAGAACATCGCCAAGGGCGGCGCGCATCTCGGCCGTTGATCGGGTCTTGGAGTCCCGCCCGGCCGCGTCGTTAAGCGCCGTAAGTACATTCTCAAGTGCGGTGTCGCCGGTGAAGTTCATAAGGGCATACCACTCGCACATTTGCCGGGCCCTCTTGGCGAGCGAACCGGGCACAAAATCGGCATCACGGAGTTTTTCGGCCATTTCAGTCGCGGCATCAAAGATCTTCCCTGTGATCTGGGAGAGGCCCTCCCTTAATGGCGATACTGCCTGCTCCGCTTCTTTTCGGGCAGCTTCGAGTTTCATATTTCGTATGCGATCCCGAACTTCCCTTTCGCGTCGCCGATCATCCTCAAAATCCGCGACCCGCAGATCTTCGATCTTTTGCTTCGATTCAAGTTCGACTTCCACTGCCCGCCGGGCTGCGTCCGTCTGAGCGGTTCTTAGGGCGAGGTCGCGGGCCAAATAGCGTTCCGCCGCAAGTTCCGAACCGAGAACGATCACCTTTGGTTTCATCGTTATGTTCAGCCCATCCCGGATCGTTTCGCGGCTCGGGACCATCCCGACGGCCTGGGTGATGACGGCGTCGACAAACTCGACCCGATCAAACGGCCCATTTACGGTCGCCTCGAACCGGTCCGCGGAATCAATTGCCAGCTGGCGGAAACTCTCGACAAGGGTTGCTTGGATCTCGTCGTATTTTTCAAGGACCTCGGCTTTTGCCGCCTCAAGCGTCTCGCACGCCCGTTTGTAGTCCTGTTCAAACCGGCCGAAAGCGTTCCACGGTATCCACTTATAATCACTGGTCCCCCAAACGGTTTCGCAAAGCGTGAAACGGAACCCGTACTTATGAAGCGCGGCGTGAGCCTGGGCCGGCCCCCGCATCAGCTTGTTCCGGAAGATATCCGGAAGGAGCCCTGCACGCGGCGGACTTACACGGATGGCAGCGTTCTCGGGCAATTTGACGCCGAGGGTCTTCCATTCAAGCTGGCGGACAAGAGTTCCAAATCCTCGACAGTCGATATTGAGAAAGATCCCCTCGCTTTCAAGCGCCGAGAGGTCGAACGGGAGGCCCTGAACCTCCTCAGCAGCGATCCCGAGGGCGACCGCCGCCTGTTCCTTTCGGCATTCGAGCCGTTCGAGGATCGTAGTCTCTGTCGGAGCATCTGTTGACGGGACCGGGGCCGCGATCGCCGCCGGATCGACTATATAGACAGGTTGCTGACCAAAGACACTTTGGAGAACTGAGGTCGCAACAGTCATGACCGGCGAGCCCGGGATCTGATCCGGCGCAGACTTCAAGAGGTGTTGTGTTTCCATAGTGTTTTCGGATGCTACTCATCTAAATACACTTCCTTGGCTGCCGCTCATTTTTCTCTGGTTTCTATTATATTTTGGTTCAGATGGGCGTGTAGAAGGGGACAAGGCAGCTTTCCCTTGTAATCATCGGGTCGTAAGTCCGAGTCTTATTACCGGCTCCCTTTAACCTCAATAAATACAGTTACTTGTGAAAGACAAAAGACGGACTCAAATCCGTCTTTTTGCTTCTTTGACATAATGGTGAACTATACGAAGTGGAACTAAGAATAATCCATTGAGTTTTATGTGGTTCCGGATCAGGTAAAAGGAGCAACGAGCGGTGAACGTCAGATTTCGAGCTGAAACCCATGTTTGAAATATTGATGGTTCTTGTTCGTCACGACTGGACCGAAAATCCATTCAATCTCTGCTCTCCGTTGTCTGCCCGTCAAACTCAACCTGGTTCGCCCGGGGCTCGACCTAAGGTACTATCATCTGGCAAAACGGCACCACCGGCGATGTGCCCGTGCCGAGTGAGTTTGTCAGGTGACTCGGACTCGCCAGATCATCCCATGTTAGTAGTGTAATTCGAGGAAAGCGGCCGCGTGATGCTCCAACATGGACGGACTGGGTAAATGTTTGCTGTTAACCGAAGGGTTGTAAGTTCGAGTCTTACCTGCGGAGCCAATTAGATCAATAAGTTACGGGCGTTAAATTTCGATGCCCGTTTTCATTTTCCTCTAGTTTTTCCTCTAAACCGTAGTCGATCCAATTTTAATTGTTCTTTGGAAGATGAGTAATTACAAAAGCCCGTGACGCGACCGGTGCAGAGAACGGTGGATCCAGGGGGCGGGTCAAGGAAAAACATAATGATCTTATTCGGCGTTACCAAAAGGGATGGTTCCTGGTGCACATGGCCGCGGTCTAACGAGTTTCCGAAACTATGAACTCGACTCGGAAATCAACTTTGCCAAGAGATCCCCCACAAACTGCAAACAGGTATTCGTGAGATTGGCAAGCTCGGTCTTCGTAAGTTTGCATTTTCCAATGTGTACGATACTGCTGCGGATCCCGTAGCAATACTTAAAAAACTCATCAGATGCCATGTCCTGATAGAGCGACTCCGGGAGCTTTGTAATAGCTAACTTCTTCCCTGTTTGTCCTATGGACTCCTTTTGAATAAATTTCAGAGCTGCGACAAGTGGATCTTTGTCGGACTGTGTCAATTTTGAATTCTTAACGTCCTGTATGAAGTCCTTGACAAGCTCGACCGCTCCTGACGCCCGATCGGCCGGATCGAGCAACGCTTCGACGGCTGTCACCAGCAGAATGAACCGACCCTCTAACAACGGGTCAAAAAAAGCGGAACAATATAATTCGCAGGCAAGCTTTAGTTTGTCAGGGTACTCTCGATCACTTAGAAATATTTGCTGGAAATCAATTTGTAGTGTTTCCGCATTCTTGCCAAGGTTTACTCCTATGTTTAGTGAGGCGAATTTTACGTTTCCCGATTTCTCGTAAACGTCTATGCCATGTACATCGTTCCTCACGGGCTCTTTATGTTCCGCCGCAAGCAAACTTAGCCCCATGTCGGTTATGTGTGATCTTTGATAATCACTTCCCAAATCAATTCCGATTCGATTTTTTGTAGCCCAAATCAAAAGAGCCGTTCGCGCTTGGTACGCGGCGATGGTTGCCTCTTGCTCGGTCGCGTATGGACCACCGATTATTGTGAGCCGATTTGATTCCGATATTGTTTTGCCATACCCTCCCTTTATCTTGAGTGTCGGGCCATTATCCAACTTCAGAATCTCAAACTCAACCAAATCCGAATTAACGTGAGTCGTCTCTTCCAGGTGAAATCTTATTCGAAATTCAAATTTCATAGTCGATCCAAATGTAGTCCCTCGATTGCGAGGCGAAGTTGTCAGATAATTGAATTTTTCGACCTGTGAGATTGATAGATAATTCTAGGTCCAAAAAGCTGACTCCGTTAATGGTTTGGGCCTTATCGATTCGTGCGGCTGCATTCATTTGAGGCAGCAATAGGGCTCAAACCGTCTCCCGTAACAGAATGTAGAAAGAAAGGTCGGCTAGACCCTATTACGACTGATCGACCGTGACATACGATGGCGTTCACGCTGACCCGCGACGTTCCGATGCCCAGAGGATACCTTTGCTAAGCAATAGCCTCTAATAACCACACAACGCTCAGACAGGAGCCCAGACAAACAGTGCACGATCATTCAGAATGGTGTCAATTGGGAGTCCCAGTCAAGAAACGAAATTCCCAAGGATTGTTAGATTGAGACCCTTTGCGAACGAAATTCTGACTTGACAAAAAGGTCCCGACACTTAGCAGCGTAAATCTGGCGTACTACCCTGAAGCGCCGATTTTTAATTGGTTAATCACGGACCCGCGGCTAATGTTCAGTTTCCGGGCTATTTGTGAGTTGTTAAGCCCGCTGGACTTGAGCCTATGGATCTCGTTCACTTTTAGGGCCGCGGTTTTCGGCCGACCGTGAGCTTTGCCATTTGCTCGAGCATTTGCGATCCCAGCGATTACCCGCTCGCGTATTATGTCCCTCTCGAATTCGGCAAACGTGGACAGCATTCCTGCCATGGCCCGGCCCGACGGCGTCGAGAAGTCCAGCGATTCTGTCAACGATACAAAAATCACTCCTAATTCGCGAAGTTCGCTAAGCGTGGTCACGAGATCCGCCAGGCTACGGCCAAACCTGTCTAGTTTCCATACCAATATTGCGTCGATCTCTCTCCGCCGGGCCATTTTCAAAAGCTCTTCGCGCTTCGGTCTCGTCTTGGCTCCGGACCCGACCTCCTCCACCTCGGCGGTCAGCGTCCACTTTCTGCTTTCGATATATTCCTTCATCTTCGTCAACTGCATCGGAAGCGTCTGTTGATCTTGTGTCGATACTCTTGCGTATATTCCTACTCTCATAATTGAAGACTATCAAGCAAAATCCGTGATGTCAATAAACAGGTGTTTTCTGGCACTCCCATCTGAACGAGAAGTAACGGGCAGGAAAAGTGTGCTTGACATCCAATTCGAAAATGGAATATAAATGTCGCAATCAAATAACGAGCCGCTCCACGAACCCACGATCGGTAAGTTTGTATGAATGGCTCACACATTTACGCTCGGATATTTGTAATTGACGGCTAATTAACTCCCGGACTGAATTTTTCCTCACGAGAAGTTCCCTTCGTCGGTTTCCCAGCCGTTCACAGCTAAGACAATTCAATTTTGTTCGCGAAGGAGTCTATCTATGTCTCTGACGATACTCGCAACGAGGGAGAGCCGCAGGCGTCTGGGCTATACCGCGGCGGTACTGTGCCTTGTGGTAATGATCGGTTTCGGCGTAATGGCCAAGAACGGCTGGTTGCCGAACACGGACCCGATCTCCGGCAAGAAGACCGGCTGGTTCGGGAGGGTACTGCCGAAGAACGCCGCAAGCAGCTGGAACCCTCTGGCTGCTCCTCTTCCGTCGCCGACACCGCAGTTAAGTAAGGAATATGTCTACGCAGGGTCAAGGCTCCTGAGCGTGGTCGATGCCAATGCGAATGAGACACCACCGGCGGACCTAGCCGTCTGGCGTCCGTCGAACGGGTACTGGTACGTCATCAATCTGTTCAACTCGAATACGACCTACTACAACTACGGCCAGAGTGGTGACATTCCTGTCCAGGGAGACTATGACGGAGACGGCAAGACGGACTTTGCCGTGGTAAGGCCGAACGGCTCAGTTTTTGATTGGTACATCGTCTACAGCGGAGGCGGATCGGCGACCTTCTCGTATGGCCTGGCAACCGACAAACCGGTCTCGGCTGACTTCGACGGTGACGGCAAGACCGACCCGGCAGTCTACAGAAGTTCCAATAATACATTCTATGTCATGCGAAGCTCGGACTCGACGACCTGGTATGTAGCTTTGGGCACGAGCGGCGACATCCCTGCCTCAGCAGACTACGACGGCGACGGCAAGGCCGACTTCTGCGTCTGGCGGGAATCCAACGACACTTTCTACAGCCTCCTGAGCGGCAGTTCATACGCCCTTCAGACAGCCACCTTCAGTACCGGCACAAGCTGTGCAACGGGAGCCAACTGTATCGTCAGTGCCGATTATGACGGTGATGGCAAGGCCAACTACGCCATCCGCAACGGTGCCGGCTGGATCATCATGAACGAGGCACTGACATCGACCACAACGACCACTCCATCGGGAGACCTTTCGACCGACATACCCGTCCAAAACGACTACGACGGCGACGGCAAAGTCGACATCGCCGTCTGGCGGGGCTCGAACGGCCACTGGTATATCCGCCAGAGCGGGTCGAGCAATGCCCTCCGTGAAGAGACGTGGGGCACGTCGGGTGATATACCCGTCCCATCGTATTACCGACGGTAGCGATTTGTGTCGTCTGTCGGATCGGCTGCTATCGGATTAGATCGTTTGGAGAAAACGAAAATGAGAATTGTGAAATTCGGTCAGATGTTGGTACAAATTGGTTTAGTTTTGGCGATCGCGTTATTGGCTATCGGCGAAGTACTTGGACAGGCTCAGAACCAGGCGGGAGAACGAGGCTTAAATCCCGGCCGATCGTATGCTGTTTCCGACATCGAGACGATCGGCCTTTTCAGCGGTAATATGATGCTTAATATGCCTCTCGGCGCGCTGCCTCCAGGACGAGGAGGGATGAGTGCCGGGATCGGATTGAGCTACAACAGCAAGCTGTGGGACACGTTGGTGTCGGACGTTGAGCGGTTCGGTGTTACCCATGACAAGAAAACATTGGTACCCAGCCAAGAAGGCGGTTGGCGCTACAACTATAATTACTATCTAAAGCTGGATATCCGGAATCTTGGTGATGCCACTGGAATGTGTACATCTGGAGTTATGGATAGTTTCACGGCTATCAAAGTGCAACTTATTACCCCCGACGGTGCCCAGCACACCATGTTTCCCGGAAGCACTGGATCGATCGACGCCGATGAGTTCTCGAATGTCTATCCTGATGGTACGCTTCAATGCGACCATGTGCCGGTCACTTCCGGCCAGATCGTGACGTTTTATTCGAAGGACAGTTCTTTTCTTCGCTTAGAGGTTCTCACTGACAGCGATACCAACTGGGAGAACAATACATGGACACTCTACATGGCGGACGGCAGCAAAGTAGCCTACGACCCGAATTCCACCACTCGGGAACAGATAACAGATCGAAACGGTAATTATGTTCAGATTGTGGAGAACGCCACGGATAGTTCCTACTCGAATCACCGAACAACATACCTTAAGGATCAACTAGGCCGCAAAGTCGTTATCGAATACGAAGCTGACACTAACGAGGATCGAATTCACTCGGTCGGATATAATGGGGCGTCGTTGGTGACCCGAGTAACTTGGAAGGGTATAAGCGTCGACAAGACCTATTTTGCCTGTGAGATGGCTCCATCACCGCTTGATCAGCATGCTTTCGAGAATCTTGCGCTCGATCAGGAGTTTCGAGTTGTGGACCGGATCTATTTGCCGACACAGGTTTCCGGAGATCAGTACTATGAGTTTGGATATAACGCGGATAGCACGACAAGTGCCGACGACGGCTGGGGAGAGATCAACGAGGTCAAGACACCGTCT
The DNA here is from genome assembly GCA_029781855.1 of Acidobacteriota bacterium. Classification (GTDB taxonomy): domain Bacteria; phylum Acidobacteriota; class Blastocatellia; order Pyrinomonadales; family Pyrinomonadaceae; genus OLB17. The sequence continues at coordinate 15,424 of JAKOVX010000059.1, forward strand.
GGGGCCATCACCAACTACGACTACTTTTATGACGGCGTCTCTGGAAGCGGTATCGATGCCGAGTCGGTCCTGCTTAACCGGCCGACAGAAAAGCGCCTGACATACGACCTCGAATACGACGGGAGCAGCCCAAGCACGACGGAAACCTGGACGTATACTCCGATCGCTACCTATGACGTGTTATCCAACCTTTCGGCCGTGACAGTCACAGGGCCGAACGGCGCCGCGACAACCGAATACTACACGATGGATGCCGACAATCGAGGTGAGGTCTATAAGACCGTCATGCCTGATGGCAGTATGGTTGAGAAGGTTTATGCAATAAACTCACCGACCTCGACATTTGCGGCTGGTCCAAAGACGAATCGCTACGTCAAATACGAGTTCATGTCGATCGCTGACAGTGGGGGGACGCCGGTCAAGACCGCGATCAAGGAGTACTCACAGGACAAGAATGGAAACACTACTTCGGTCAAAGAATATGACTACTTTCCCTTTTCCGGGACCGGAAGCGTTCCGCGGGACGGGTACGGCAACCCGACAGGGCTACCCTCTGGAGCTTCGGGTAATCTGAAACGGATCACAACCGCCGAGTTCTATAACCCGACCCCGGATGCATCGAGCACGACTTACAATGATGCGGACAGCTACCATCTGGTATCGAGCAAAAATCTGCTCCGTCTGGTTAAGAGTTCGGAGATCCAGGACGGTTCTGCCGCCCCGAAATCCCGCAGCGAGATAACCTATGATTACACGGATTACGACAGCAGTAACACGAAGGCCGGAAACCCGACCGAGACGAAGGTATGGGATTCGTATAAGGGCGGCACTAGCCAGGCTTACAGTAACCCCTTGACTACCTCTAACTCGATCACGACGTCGGCGACGTACAACTCGTATGGCATGCCGCTGAGGTCAACCGATGCCAACGGCATCATCACCCAGATCACTTACGGCAATGTTTCGGGTCCAAGCGGCAATGTTACTGATCTTTACCCGACCCAGACGATCGTCGCTTACGGCACTCCGCTCGCTCGCACCTCGACCGCTGTGTACGACTTCACTTCCGGTCTTGTAAGCTCGGCAACAGATGTCGACAACGACCTAACAAATGCGACTGAGTACGACGCTCTTGGCCGTCCCACAAAGTCTATTGCCGCTCAAGGAACAACCCTCGAATCGTGGACAACGACTGAGTACTACGACGTTGGCCGGTTTGTCGTCGTCAAGTCAGACCTTGAGAGAAAGGGCGACGGCAAAAAAGTCGCGACACAGTTTTATGATCAATTGGGACGAGTGCGCCTGTCGAAGACGCTTGAGGACGCTTCAACCCAATCTGCGACAAACGAAACTGACGGCATCAAGGTCCAGACCCGCTACGCCACGACCAATAGCGGCGGTACGGGAAACACGTACCAGTTAACGTCGAATCCCTATCGGGCGGACTTTTCCTACAATGCCGGCAGCGAAACCACGATGGGCTGGACGCGCTCTAAAGTTCTTAACACGGGCCGTCACTCGGAGGTCGAGACGTTCAGCGGTTCCGCTCTACCCCAGCCCTTCGTAAGCTCGGGTTATAATACCGCCTCGACCGGCGTTGTCCAGACCGACGTTGACGCCAATGCGACGACCGTCACCGATCAGGCCGGTAAGGTCAGGCGTTCAATCACGAATGGGCTCGGCCAACTTGTGCGGGTCGACGAACCGACGTCCGGCGGGCTGGGAACGGTTGCTAGTCCGAATCAGGCCACGACCTATGCGTATGACACGCTCAATAATCTAACGACCGTTACCCAAGGTGCTCAGACGCGAACATTCGCATATAGCAGCCTTTCGCGATTGCTGACCGCCGCAAACCCGGAAAGTGGAACGATCAGCTACGGATATGATCCAAATGGCAATCTTACAAGCAAGGTCGATGCCCGTTCGATAACGACCAGTTACAGTTACGACCATTTGAATCGAGTCACGCAACGAAGCTATTCAGGCGGTTCGATCACAACCCCAACGGTCAATTACACTTACGGCCTTACCGCGCCTGCGGTCGGAAAACTAACGAAGGTTTCGAGTTCCGTCTCGACAACTGAATATACTGGTTTTGACATCTTAGGAAGAGTGACAGCGGCGAAGCAGACAACGGACGGCGGTGACTCAGCCGGTTATACGACCGGATATACGTACAATTTGTCGGGTGCTTTGGACACCGAGACCTATCCTACCGGTAGAGTGGTCAAGAACGTTCTGGATGCCAATGGCGATCTGTCTGCCGTGGCAAGCAAAAAGACCTCGACGGCCCAGTACTGGAATTACGCAGGATCGTTAGGCTATAATGCAGCCGGCGCGGTCGAGTCAGTGGAGCTTGGCAACGGCAGTTGGGAATCGACCAAGTTCAACAGCCGCCTGCAGCCGACGCAGATCGCTCTCGGCACGACCAATGCCGCAACGGATCTGCTGAAGCTCAACTACACATACGGCGTTGTTGAGAGTGGCACGCTAAATACCACCAAGAACAATGGCAATATCCAATCCCAAACGATCACGGTTCCAACCGTAGGCAGCAACACGGGCTTTGCGGCCGTTCAAACATACAGCTATGACGAGCTGAACCGAATTCATGATGCGGTCGAGAATGTCACTCCGACCGGCGGCAGTTCGTCGCAGTCATGGCTGCAGACTTTTACGTTTGACCGCTACGGCAATCGCAATTTTGACGAGGCGAACACCACGACGCTGCCGAGGAACTGCGGGACGAGCCCGAACTTCATGGTCTGTGCAGCGGACAAGAAGATCTACGATCCAGCGATAAATACCGGCAACAATCGTCTGAGCACGAGCGATGGCTATGCGTTTGACAATTCCGGGAACACGACCGGTGATGCCGAAGGGAGGACGTTCGTCTACGACGCCGAGAACAAGCAGGTGGAGGTGAAGAACTCCGCGAATTACACGATCGGCCGATATTATTACGACGGAGACGGCAAGCGGGTCAAGAAGATCGCATATGACGCGAACGGCACCGAGACCGAGACGACGATCTTTGTGTACGACGCCGGCGGCAAATCCATCGCCGAATACTCCGACGTCGTAGCAAACTCGACCGACGCCGAGGTCGCATATCTGACCGCCGATCACCTCGGCAGCCCGCGGATTAACACCGACGAGAACGGCGCCGTGACCGCTAGACACGACTACCACCCCTTCGGCGAGGAAATTGCTACCACCCAGCGAACAACCGGCTTGAACTATTCAGGCGACACGATCAGGAAGCAGTTCACCGGCTATGAGCGCGACCCCGAAACCGACCTCGACTTTGCACAGGCGAGGTATTACGCCAAAATACTGGGAAGGTTCGGAAATCCTGATCCAATGTTATCTTCAGGTGAAATCTATGAACCGCAGAGTTGGAATCGATATGTTTACGTTTTGAACAATCCTCTTCGTTTTTTCGATCCATCGGGAATGTTCTTATGGTCTCCAGAACTTGGGGGACCGGATACCGACGATGATCTACGAAAGAAACTGAAGAATGCAAAGGACGCAAAAGAGGCCCAGCGAATTCAGTCCATTCTCGATCAACGACAATCAATCACAAACGCTCTTAGTGAGGCTCGTATGTCGACCTATATCGGCGCTGACGTCGGTACAATTCAAGAGGCTGAAGAATTGCGAAATGCCCTAGATGCGTACGGTCAACCTGGTGAGGATAATGGAGTAACGGTTGGTATTGCCCAGCCAAACACTCCCGGCTATGGCCGAATCGGTGGCGTTACTGTTGTACAGGGGGGCAGAGTGCTAGTCGGATTCCCCGCTTACCTTTTGAGTGCATCAAATCCCTTCCTATTTGCCTATGTTGCACACGAAGGTGTGCATATCTTGCAGGCGAAACACTGGCTGGAAGACGATCCCTTAGGCTTATGCGGGGATCTTTATGATCCTAATGATTACGACTCTGAAGTGGCGGCGTATGGTGTAATGTCAACTGCAGTTCGCGGAAATAAAACAGCATCTAACAGTGACATAGAACTAAGCGGCGTTCCGCCGACAAGATCGCCGGTCGCTTTTTTATGGAAACGTAGTTGGCAAAATATGGACTACCAATCCATGACGGCAAACCGCGAGGCCGAGATTCAGCAACATTTGAAGAATATCGGAAGAACGCCTCAAAATGCTGAGTCGGCATTTCCGGGAGCCGCAATTATCAAATGAGAGGAGAATTATGAAACAGGTCTTATTTGTGATATCGCTGTCATTCGGCATGTCGTCGCTTATTTTTGTGTTTTCCCCAAGTCGAGTTATGGCCCAAGGCTCCGCGAGCGACGTCAGAAGGGACAAAAACAAGCCAACTGTCTTTCTTTCATTTGAGAGATTTGGTGTTTACCAATCACCCTGTGGCGAGGCAAAGGATCCAGGTATCTGGTTGCGACTAAGAAATAACTCATCGTGGGCAATCTTTGTGACGGGCTTTCCTGTCAGCGAAAATGGATCGAACAGTGCGGACTTCAAGTTGTCGGACGAAATCTCAGTAAAAGGAGTTAAAGACTCTACGGAGATGCGTCTAAGGTATGATTTTGAAGGCGTGTCCATTACAGCAACTAAGGTAGACGTTGGCCGCGTTCAACTTGGCGTTCCCATCGATGTTCAGTTACCCCAGACGTCCAAGTTTTGCAGCGAAAAGTGGATGACAGGCGAAGTTGGACGCAATCGCGGCTCTTGGATTCCCCCTGGCTCATCGATTCTTTTCAGCGTTCCGAAGGACGGGTTCTCTACGAAACTACGGGTGAGTATACAGTTTAACTATGAATGGGAGTCTACAGAAGGAAACGTCAGGGACTTCGAGCCTCATCATTTGGCCTATTTCTACGGTATTGATTTACCATCAAATAGTAACCCAGAATAGAATGTGGTTCAGATGCTCCCGGATGTACTCGCGGCAAGCTATCGAGTTGAAAAAGGGATCACTGGTCGAGAATGTGGGGTCGTCTGTGAAGTTACCCCGTGAAGTTAAGCGCACTGGTACTAAGGCATCTGAGGATGCGTATGGTGCGTTGGTTTTGTCTGACAAAAGAACAACCGGCGCCTGCTGTTTATTTAGTTAGATCTCTTTCACACTTGCACCGCTGGTCAAAAATGGCTGGCCGTGCCATTAGTCCGTCAGAGGCTGAGTGCAATCTCTCGCCTCTCCTGACCCCACGTACTAGCCAACTACGCCCCGCCGTCGGAACTCCTTGTGGCTGATACCGTCACCAAGCATGACGTAGAAGGATCGGCGTCAGGCATTCGATTTATCGATCCTCGCTCGTTGATGCGTTTGGTATTCCTTGGCGATCGAAACGCGGGCTTGGGTAAATGCGTGGTTTTCCGACATTTTCTGGCGGGCGGTGCCGACGCCGGCGGCTAACGCAGCCCATTTGAGCTTGCCGTCACTGTCACAGGTGAAATAAAAGAGTTTTCGATTATTGCCGGCGATTGAATTAGGTAAACGGTATTTTCTCTATGCTCCGGCGCGGACGTTTTCAGCTTCCGCCGAGCATCCTGGACCGGTCGATGTCTCGAACTCGCTCAAGTGCTCTTAATGATGTGGGGGATGCATTCTTAGTCACCTTAATCGCGGTCGAACCATTCCCTTTGAAAGATCGTCGAAAAACTAATGTTTCTTGACACTCAAATTCGGACCTCTGAAATTCCCATAAAACCTGTGTTGAACGAGCCCGATCTTCGAGGGGTTATTTGACACCCCCAAATCCTTTTGGAAAACCAAACCGAGTGCCAATATCTAGCGTCCGGCCAGCGCGTTGTGTGATCCATGTTCATCGACGCATAGCCAAGGCCGCTCCCCTTCCCGCGATGCCTCTCCATGTCCTTTAGCCATCGAGTTGGTTTCTCCGGTGATCCGTATCGTGTCGGTCGCCCGGCAGTGACATTTATTGACTTCAGCTTTGAGCAATTCGCAAACCTTACTGCAAAATACATACCTCAACCATGTTCGAGCGGTTGTGTCGATGTTTTTGGCCGTCTGTCCATTTATGACTCGTTATCCGGCGCGCCGAAGGAGAATGGATTTTTATTTTCAAGATGGGAAAAATTACTTGCATCAAAGGACAAGGATCTGAGCTTAAGTGGTCTGGCCGCCCTGCGCAAGGCATATATGCTCGGGCGTACGGTAATGTGATCGGCTCGAAACGCTTTCAAGATCAAAATACTCTGCTTATCCACGCAGTCAACCGGTTAGCAGGAATGAGCTTAGAATTTAGACAATCGCAACCTGCGGCCGCTGTTTGACAACCATGTTCTGATCGCCAACTGGACCGCGTTCCAGCCCAGTCCGCCGAATCGGCTCATTTCTTCAGCAGTCGCTTATCGAGAGTGAATCGCTCCGGCTCACCGATCCTGATGCGGTCAAAATCCGGATGGTCAGGATTCAGTAAATAGTTACTCTCCTGCGGAATGATCGAAGACGGGACCTCGAGTACGACTGAATTCTTGCTTCTGGCCCAGTCGTCGCCGATCCGATGGATCTCAAGCGGCGATGGAGATATCCGCCAGTCAGGCGGAAGCCGATGGGTCTTCTCAACCGTGATGATCATGTCGAGTTCGATGTCAGCTTCGATGAACTCGTATTCATCGAGCGTGTCGCTGTTCTGAAGATTCACAAGAATTTCGAGTGCAGCGAGAGAAAGACTTGCGGCTGTGTAAACGACCCTGGTCCTGGGCGAACTCCACCTGCCGCCGTAAAGAAATGCTCCCTTGCCATCAAAGGCCGAGGATGAGTATTTTCGTTTACAGATCCGGAACGACCTGATAATTTTCGGATCAGCTGAAGACACCGTGTTCAAGCCTTCCGATCAAGTTTTCGACTTCCCGCGAACCGGTGACGGTGACGGCCATTTCGAGCGGCGAAGCATTCCCGAGAGCCGGACTCGGAGCTAAGAACCAGCGAATGGCTTTGTTCCGATCACCTGAAAAGAGATCCGTCGCCAAACTCAACAATCGGGTAACCGAAACGAGTCGATCCGACTCCGTCGGTGTCAACCTCCTTTCCTTCTTCCGCCTGGTAAGCGTCCGTTCGCTGATCCCGATCGAATCCGCCAGCATTTTCATGGGAAGGCCGGTTTCGCGCCTTACCCGCTCAAGCGTGGCAAATGAAAAGCCCTGATCGATCGCCTGGATGAGCTGGGCAGTATTTGTATAATTTATTCCCAACAGCGTCGTCGCCATCGATTTGTCGCTTCGCGGCGGCTTCTCCTTTATAATTCCCGTGGCCATTTCCTGATACCTCTTTGTTGAAATGCGCTTTCTTCTGACGTGCGGCCGTCTGTCTACTAATTATACGCCAAGTGGCGGATCAAATGAAAGCGAATTCTATTTTTTCGGTCGATCAGAGTTACCAGGTCTGACAACGAAGAACCGCCTTAGTTGGCCTGATTTCCTTGCGCATATTGTACATGCTCGGGCGTGCAGTACAGAGACCGGCTTGTACCACTTTCAAGATCAAAGTACGAGGCAAATCGCCGCAGTGAGCCGGTAAGCAAGAAAGCGCTCAGGAATTCGGCGATCTCGACGGCGGCCCGCTGGTTTACGTTCAAGCTCTGTTCGCCTAACCGGACGCGTTCCGGGCATGAAAGACGCTCACGAACCAGTGAACCGGTCGCTGCTTTCTCTTTCTTTAAGAGATCTGGATGGACAATGGACGGTGCCGGCAGGGACCGGCAGATCGTGGTCCCGGCAAAGTGCCCGGAGGCTTTCGTTCTTTTTGTCTCCGATCCCATCAGTACCTGCCCGGAGTACTTACCGTTTCCACTATCGACCCACCAGAGGGACGGGGCTTCGCTGCGGCGATCCCGATCGGCTGAAGAGAGCGCACCGTGGATCTTTCTGCGGGCATCGTGATTATCTACGCAGCCGATCAGAACGGTCAGCGCCCGCCGATCTCGTGGACCGGCCCTCAAGTGCCTTTTCGGGTCGAATTTTTGTTCGCTGGAGCTTACCTGTATTCCCCAGGCGAGTACGAGGCGGGTCGCGAGGGTGTCGGCCTTGAACCGTCCAACCTCGGCCTGGCAGAAGTTGCTTCGCGGTATGTTTCCCTGTTCGACGCGGTCGGGGTCGACGATAAGGATCTCTGCGGTCTTTCCGCGGGCGCTAATTTCAAACGCCAGCCGGGCGATCGCCGGAGCGGCGAAGGAACCTGTTCCGCCGGCCCCGACAAGCACGAACTTGACGTGGTCGTGCTCCTTTGGCAGAACAACCGCAGCCTGCTGGAAATTCAGATCGATCGTCATGACAATAGCTCGCTGAATACGAGATCGATCTCGGTCAGATCGATCAGGCCGCGGGGCAGGTCCCCGGCCCATGCCGCAGGGATCGGAAAGAAATTATCGTAGATCCCGCATCGGAACCGTACCTTCGGAATGTCGTGGACGTCGGCCAGGATACCGAAGATCCGAAACTTTCCTGCTTCATCGAGATCATCCGCCCGGCTGAAATGGAGGGCCCCGGGAGGATGGGTGTGGAGTTCAATACAGGCGTCGCGATATTCCGGAACAGTATCGTCGGCTATCGTCGACGACCGGCTGCGTTCGCGGCCGATCGCCCGCCATCTCCAGCCAGGCCAGGCCGGGTCCCAATATATAATGTAAACTTCCTCCCTGAATCCGCCCGGAGTTCCGGTCGATCTGGCGTCATCTATTATGTCCTGCCAGAGCCATGGCCCGATCCGGGGCTTTTTCCAAAAGACCCCCATCTTGGTCTTCGGCAGGCCGCTGATCGGCCCGCAATATACCGGGAGCGAAGCCGCGAATTCGTTTCGCTCGGCGCGAATGATGACGCCGTTTCCCGCCATCAGATATTCAAAAAGCACGGCATTTATCTCGCCCGCTTCCCTGTTGCCTATACGATGATCGATCAGTTTCATCGGCCGATATGGGCCGTAGAACGTGTCGTGGGTTATTTTCATATCAGATCTATTAACTCCGCTTATGCACGATCGTTGACATGCCGACGTTCAACGATCTGCTTCCACGCATCCTCGACCGTCGCGGTCGATACGATCAGCTGGTGAGTGGGAAAGGATCTTGGCCGGTCGGCGGCAAGCCGAAAGAGCAGATTACGGACGTCTTCAGGTTCCGACCTGCATTTTCCGCCCGCCTGGTCACGGTTGAAAGGCGCGTCGAAAATTAGACGCCAAACCGCATCGAGCGTGTCGGGCCTGACCTCGGGAACCTCGTTATTGCCAAAGCAGACCCGGCCGCGGAAACCGGCACCGATATTGGGAAGCGGGGCGACCGAAAGTTGAGTGCTTTCGTTCACACGTTTCCCCATTGCCGCCCATAAGTGGTAATCCTTTCCCGATCCGAGCAGGATCAACGTCGGAAGCGGGATCGTCACGCGTTCGGTAACTCCGTCGTCACGTGAGATCGCGATCGTCCGGATGCGGCCCGGCTCATACGAAATTACAGCGTTCCCGTCCGGCGTCTCGCGATATCTCAGGATCCTGCGGTCGAGCCACCCGGTGTCGCTGCGGATCTCCCGGAAAGCGCGGGCGACCTGCCCGCTCGAGAGGGCCTTTAGGGTATTGGTCCCGTCACCCAAAACCTTGAAGAGATACTGTCCTGGCAAGAAATAGAGTGCGGCCGCCGCATCGCGCGGAGCTTGAAAATGTTCGTCCATCGGTTCCTCGCCGAGAGCTAGTTTTCTCACGCTTCCCTGACGCTGCCCGCCTTGGAGTGGTTCGTCAACTCCAATAGGGCTCGTTCCCCTCCGTTCCAAAGTGTTATCAGTTCCTGCATGAAGAGACGAGGATCAGCTTCGAACCGGCGGTCCAATTTTTCGAGCCCCCTGAGCAACCGGATCGCCGCCCTATATTCTTTGGTGAGTTCCTCGATGGCGTCTCGTTCAAACGCATACCACTCGCCTCCCTGACAGTTATTGATATCAAGCCACGGATTGCCGGTCGAATGATCGACGAGACGAAAGAGGCCGATAAATGGAGCAGCTTCGGAAACCGGATCTGACCGCCAGATAGCTTCATCGGGATGGCTGCTTATCCGCGGAAGGCCGGGAGCTGAAATACCGTATTTCTCAGAAAAATGCTCCCAGATCTCTTCGTCGTTGTTAAAAATAAGTAAAGCCGCGAGATAACTCACCCGAAGATCGGCCGGGTAAATCTCTTCGCAGCACGTGTCGAAATTAAGCGAAAATATCGCGAATTGCTCAAACTCAGCTTCCGGGTCGTCATTCCAGCCGCCAATGACAGGAAACCGTTCGCGATCGATGAGCTCGAATAGCTCGTTCGCCCGCTCGCTGTAGTTTTTGTAGACACCTGCCTTATATAGACTGGCGGTCGAACCCGCCCATTCGGCGGGAAACATCTCGCGGTAAAGCCGGTATTTCTCTTGGCAAGCGATGGTTTTTTCGACTGATGCACAAGCGTCTGCCGCATTCGCCAGACGCGCCTTTAGATCTATATACGCGATCGACCGGTGAAGCCGCTCGCCAAATGGATCGGTAACACGCGAGTTCCCGATTATGTCGGTAGACCTCAACCGCTTGCTAGAATCCTGCCGGGACATATGAAGACGCGACCGGACGCATCCGGACGAGGGCCGCCAATTGCCGCTCAACCGTATCGATCTCTTCCCGGCTGTAAAGGAGAACCGCTTTCGCCTCCTCGATCTCTTCGGGGCCAAGAAGATCGGCCGCGTCGCGACGCATCAGCCGATCGGCGAGCAATATTGCGGGATTTATTTGTTCGTCCTCTGCGAGAAGCAGTTCAATGGCTGTCGGCGGAACGTCCTTTGTGTTGGGCCTTTTTGACGATCGAAACGGTGAGTTTTCCATCGGCGACCTCCCGGGTAATATTAGCGTTCTCGATAGATGAGAAATGAGGCTGCAGCACGGTTTTGAGGGTCTTATCGTCCTGGGCGAGGGCGGCCTCGATCTCGAATTCCTGTCCTTCGATCTTGATCAGCGCGATGCTGTTCGTAATTGGGCCGGGACCTGCCGGCGCGGTCTCTTTGTTTTCCATATTGATCACCTGTCTTGACTCACCCTGTCAGCCGCCGAAGAGGCCTGCCTGTTGGCTGCCGCTAGTTGCCACGCCAAGGTCAGCGCCCTTTTTTGCATCGGCCGGAGCCGCCTTTTGATCGCTTGGATTGGGACTAGCTGCCGGTTTTGCTGAGGCCTTCTTCCCGGCCGCTGCTTGCCGTTTCAGCTTATCCGCGGCGCGAACGGGAAGTTCATTGCGGTATTTTTCAACAGCGGAACTGATCATCGCCGCCAATTCCCCCGCAGGTAAGTTTTCATTCACGCTCGCGATCTCGATGTGAGGGGTAAAGTCATGCGTCCGAACGCTGACTATGCTCTTGCGGTAACCGTCTTCCACAGCCAGCAGCTGCATTACGAGCGTCACCGTGCAGCTTTCGAACCGGAACGGTTCATTTTCCGAAATAACTATGGACCCAACACCCGGCACGCCCGCTTCGATCGCTGACCCCGAATTTACTTCTGACGGCTTTGAATCGGGGTCAGGGGTCGCATCGACAACCGGAACCTCCGAAGCGTCCGAAACTTTCGACTCCGGCAGCTGATCTGGAGTATTTTCGACCACGGCCCCATCTCCATCCTCGGTCGATCCCGCGATCACTTCTTCGGCACCCTCCCGTTCGAATTCCGGAACACACTCGTCGGCATAAGACGGTCGGGATATGTTGGCTGGTTGTTCAGCCGGGATATTTGAAATAACGGAAGGCGAAGCACCAGGGTCAGCTCCCGGCCCAGCGTTAGGTTCCGACACCGGACGGGTCAATCCGGCGGCGACAGGGACGGGCGGAGCGGTCCTCGCGATATCCCGGAGCCTCTCAAGGAAATTGCAAAGGAAGATATTCTTGATGGTTACTTCTTCCGACTGGCGACAGGTATACGCAGCCCCTTCCCACATTTCAAGACCGAGCCGCTGATTGCCTTCGATCGTGTTTTCAAAGCCGGCGGTTCGGGCGGCAGTGGACGCAAGCTCCCGGGCCGTGAAGATAAGTTGCTCGATCGCTTGACGATCTTCGAGCGCGACGGCTGAATAGGTGGTTAGGATTTGCATTTCTTTCAACTCCATAAACCCTGTCCGCCGCTTTGTTTTTTCTGTCGTTCGTACTGCCCAATACGAAGTCCAAGAATGTTGCCAACAGATAGAAACGTGGTATGAGAGCTTTGAAAGATCCAAAGATTTTACTTCGAATTTGAATGTTGTTATTTTTTACTTGTTCAATTGGTCGAGGAATTTGTTTTCGCGGTTCGATGATTTCATACCCTTCTCTCCGCAGCCTTAATATTCTCTACTGTCCGCAGTCTGTGTTGCATATTCAAATGATAGAAGTCCGGGGTGGCCATTATGATCGATAGGGAAAAGCGCCGTTTGCACCGAGACTGGTTGCCGCTTTCGATTAACGTCGAGGTGCGCGTTGATCCTGACGTCGTTTGGACGGAGGATACGCCTATCAAGGATGTTTCTCCGCTTGGAGTTGGCTTTCAATTGAACCGGCCTATCGTTCGTGGACAGCTGATATTGATGACGTTGGCGATGCTAAGGTCACTTAGAAGGTACGATCTTGACGTCCTGGATTACAAGGTCTGGGGGATTGTCCGGCGATGCATCGAGATCAGAAAATTGAAGGGCGATCCGGACTACGCCATCGGGGTTGCGTTTATCGGGCAAAAGCCGCCGCCGGAATATTTCAAGGATCCTGCACGGATCTTCGAAATTTTTCCCTATTTACCGCACGGCGATGAGTTTTGGTCGGTTGTGACAGAGGAATCTGCTACAAATGTAACCGGAACGAACAACGAGCGGCGACGATATTCTCGGATCCTTTTACCGGAAGAGCTTATCATTGAATTGATCGGTGAAGGCGGCGAGGTTTTAGCTACAGAATCTACGGTTACCGAGAACATCGGGCGAGGCGGGGCGGCCCTGTTTTCAGCTCTTGACGCCGACGTTGGATCTTTTATTCGGGTGACAGCGAAAAGAGTTAATTTCGCAAGTATTTCATTGATCAAAGATAAGCGGCTGGGTGCTGACGGGATAAATCGATTTCATATCGAGTTTATAGACAGACCCTTTCTGTTTGATGGAATGGAATGAGAGAATATCCGATCATAATTGGGCAGTCCAAGTCCGGCTCGTGAGACCTGCAACAATTAAGCCGGCCATTCATCAGTTGGGATCTATGATGTTAAGAAATGTGGGGTTCCCGCCGGCAGCGGCACCGATAGAAATGAAAGTCACGGGTTCGTTCTGAAAACGACAGCTTTTACGTCGACTTGTTCATGCTGCCTCACAATCCGAAACGATCGTTTGAGGTCGCTTTCATCCTAAATGCAAGGATTTCCATCTACCGTTCGGTTCCCAATAATCGCTTCTCGGTTTCCAATATCTGACGTGTCGTCTGCATCACCGTGTCGGGATTGAGCGAGATGGAATTAATGCCACGCTGCACCAGAAATTCAGCAAACTCCGGAAAATCCGATGGGGCCTGCCCGCAGATGCCGATCTTCTTGCCGGCCCTTTTGGCGGCATCGATCGCCATCGAAACCATTTTCTCGACCGCTCCGTTCCTCTCGTCAAAAAGATGAGCGACCATCTCGCTGTCGCGGTCGAGGCCGAGGGCAAGCTGCGTCAGGTCGTTTGATCCGATCGAGTAGCCGTCGAAGACCTTCAGGAATTCGTCGGCGAACACGACGTTGGCCGGGAGTTCGCACATGGCGTAGATCTCAAGCTCATTCTCGCCCTGTTTCAAACCGTATTCGGCCATCAGGGCGATCACCTTCTCACCCTCCTCGACCGTGCGGCAAAAGGGGATCATTGGCTTAATATTGACGAGACCCATGTCTTCGCGGGCACGCAGGAGGGCAAGGCATTCAAGCCTGAATCCGGCCTTATAGCGATCGTCATAATATCGTGACGCGCCGCGGAATCCGATCATCGGATTTTCCTCGACCGGCTCAAATTCCTTTCCTCCGATCAGCATCGCGTACTCATTCGACTTGAAATCCGACATCCGCACGATCACGGGTTTTGGATAAAATGCGGCGGCAATTCGACCGATCCCCTCGGCGAGTGAGCGAACAAAGAATTCCTTCGGGTCTTCCTCACGAATTCTGTTCGATATCAATTCGACCTCTTCCCTCTTTTTGAGATCGGGATAATTGACCAAGGCCATCGGGTGGATACCGATATGGTTGTTGATAATGAATTCTAGGCGGGCGAGCCCGACACCGTCGTTTGGAAGCCGTGACACGGCAAAAGCATGATCAGGATCGCCGACATTCATCATCACCTGTGTTTTTGGACGATGTTCGTCCGTGATCGCATGCTTTTCGACCTCAAAATGGACCTTGCCGTAGTAGATATTGCCTCTCTCCCCTTCCGAGCACGACACCGTAATATCTATACCGTTCTTTATCTTCTCCGTGGCATCGCCAGCCCCGACTATACAGGGAATACCCAACTCCCGGCTGATGATGGCGCTGTGGCATGTTCGTCCACCGCGGTCGGTAACGATCGCCGATGCCCGCTTCATTATGGGCTCCCACGCCGGGTCGGTCATCGAGGTAACGAGAATTTCGCCTTCCTTAAAATTGGTCAAGCGCGATGGGTCGAGAAGTACATGAGCGGTTCCATGCCCGATCTTCTCGCCCACCGCGACACCGCTCACTAGCGGGGCACCGTGATCGCCGACCAGCTTGTATTTCTCGATGAAATTTTCTGTGTTTTGCCCATGGATGGTCTCGGGCCGCGCCTGCAAAATAAAGAGTTCACCGGTAACTCCGTCCTTCGCCCATTCGATGTCCATCGGTTGTGGCTTTCCGGCCAGCTGCGAATAGTGGTCCTCTATCGAACAGGCCCACTGGGCGAGCTGCATGACCTCGAATCCCGCGAGGCAAAAGCGGTTTCGCTGTGACTCGACGACATTCCGAACCTGAGTGCCCGAACTCTCGTCCGCAAAGACCATCTTTACTTCCTTTACACCGAGCTTGCGGGTGACGATCGGCCGAAATCCGAGTTTCAGCGTCGGTTTGAATACTATCCATTCATCGGGAGTCGCCATTCCCTGTACAACTGCTTCCCCTAGTCCCCAGGCCCCGTTTATTACCACGACATCACGAAAACCGCTCTCAGTATCGAGGGTGAACATTACTCCAGAGCAGGCAGCGTCCGACCTTACCATTGGCTGAATACCGATCGCCAATGCAACGTCAAAATGATCGAAGCCCTTTGCCGTCCGATATGAGATCGCCCGGTCGGTCCACAGCGAGGCATAACATTCATGACACGCCTCGATCAGCCGTTTCTCGCCGCGAACGTTTAGAATTGTGTCCTGCTGACCCGCGAACGAAGCATCCGGGAGATCCTCGGCGGTTGCCGACGACCGAACGGCTACTTCGAATGTCCGCTTACCGATCCGCTTTCCGAGCGCTTCGTGGGCCGTAAATATCGCGGATTCGACCTCCTTGGGGAACGGGGTGTCGAGCATTAACCGGCGTGCTTCGCTGCCGACACGGGCTAGTTCCTCAAGATCGTTAACGTCCAGTCCTTTCAAAAGCCTTTGCAATTTCTTACGAAGGCCGTCTGTTTCCAACAAGACCTCGTAGGCGTGGCTGGTCGTCGAATATCCGTCAACCGAACGAACGCCCTGCGCGGTCAATTCACGAAACAGTTCGCCGAGGCTCGAGCATTTACCGCCCACGAGGGCCACATCACCGGCACCGACCTCGCTCAAATCAAGTACAAATGGCTTAGACATATTATTTTGGTGTTCATGCCAGTTTACTCCGAGAAATACCGGGAATGCGAAGAAGAATAAAATTTCTTCGGATTAGAGACGATTGAAGTTCAGTCCTCCGATACAAGAGCAATACTGTTCGTGTGAATTAATTTGCAAAACCTATGAATATCGATATTTTGAACGTGCTTTTTGTGACTTTGATGTCACGTCAACTTGACCAGATCAAAAGCCGCATACCGCTCGCGAATTGTAGCCGCCAGCCCGATTCGCTAAGAAATGCGAGCTGAACCAAACGCCGGGTTCGCAGGCTTGACACGAATTGATCTCGCACGCGGAAGTCAATATGTCATGACCCGCAAATCGGGACGCCGCTAGTGTCGGCGTGGCCGAATCTGTCTCGAGGCGACGACATTAAAGTTTGGGGATGAATTTTTTTATTCCGGAAGCTCTCGGCAAACTGCGTGATCGAAAGGTGTAGTATCGGGTCCGAACGACTAATTCGGCCGAGTTTAGCTGAAATTCGAGCACGAGCCGAAATAGGCTATCCGGCATGGTATGATCCCTGCCTTACCTGGCAACCTTTACCCGCGCTGCACGGGACATGTCGACGAGACCGTTCTCATATGCGTAGATGACGAGATTTAGCCTGCCGTCGGCACCAGTCTTTCCATATATTGTACTTAAATGATGCCGGATGGTCGCCTCACTGACTGACAACTTTTTCGCGAGATCCTTATTTTTCCGACCGGTGGCTAGTAGCTTGATGACTTCAACTTCACGGGATGTTAAGTATTCGGGGTCCGTCTTATACCCGTTGCCGGCCGAACTTGCTCTTGGGGAACTTTCCCATTCAAGGAGCCTGTGAAGAAGTGTTTGATTCAGCCAAGTCTCACCGGCGTACGTCTGCCGGATTGCCTCAATCAGCATTTTTGGGCTTTGCTCGATCTGGACGATGCCGACCGCCCCAAGTTTCAGCGCATTTGCTTGAGAATCCAGATCCGCTCCAGCAACCAATATCACGACTCGGAGCGAAGGATTCTCTTTCAGAAGTTCGTCTACTATTTCGACCTGATCCTCAGAGGATAGGTAAACAACCGCAATATCCGAGCGGGAAACGCAAGAGTGAGTGCAATTACGGTTATCGAACGAATGTGACCCGGTTACCGAGAGATCATCATTGGAATCGATAAGGAGCTTTAGACTCTCTTGAACGATGTCGTACTTTCCGACCAGGAGGACGTTGATTTTTTTGATTTTGCTCATGGAAGTCCTTACACAATTATCCTACCCTGTATTCAAATCGGTTATTTTTTAGGAGAAAGCGCGTGATTGAGTGGGTCTTGTGCCCAAAAAAATCGTACAACATTTGTCCCTGATATCATAACTTTAAAATTCGCCCCTGTAGGTTGACGAAAATCCCGACACATTTTGCGTCCTGCGGGTTGGGGAAAGACTCAGCATAAGCCATATTTTCGCCGCCTTCATTCGGTCGACTTTTGGCCTTTCCCGATTAAAGAAAGTGGGAATTCCCCGATAATTTCAGCATTTTGTGAGGGATGGTCGTAAATCTTATTTTCCATACAGAATGTATTTGCGAAACGAGATCGGAACGGCCCGGCACCCACTCGGTCGGCACTGGTCGTACGCGCCGATCGGTACTCGGATCTAAGCGGTCCACAGCCAAACCTGGACGTTTGACCCACCTCCTCGTTAGCGAAATGTCCAATTGTACCACATGACTACTGTCCAAATGGCTAGTATTATCGCACACAGAGTCTGGACGTTTGTACTAGTTAATATATCGAATTAGCCGATGTTCGGAATCGTGCCTTCTATTAACATCAAATCCATATATTTTGTCTGGGTTTAGCGGAACGAGCCATTTATTGGCTCTTTCACTAGCTGGGATTCAAGCTGAAGTTTAGTCCGGGTCTCAGGATGTATATGTGTCGGCAAAAAAAAGGATCGGGATCGTCTTACAAGGTGTGCAGGACAATCCGACTGAAAGGCCCTCATACGGCCAGAACTTTGAGCTTTGAACTTTAGAGTGTTGATGCGGTTCGGATTGCGCTGGCCATTGGTCGGTGCTTTTTTTGAATTTTATCACTTTCATTTCCTGATCAACGGATCCGTTGGCGACATGTATTTTGGCCAGATTTGAACAATGAAAGGAAAGCAATAGAACCATGACACCTCATATGATAAAGCTGGTAATGATCGGAGAATATTCGATCTTCCGCAGCGCATTACGTATGCTTCTCGAAACCGACCCTAAATTTCGGGTAATAGGAGAAGCGAAATGCCCGGAGTCGGCACTCGAAATCATTATTGACGATAGCCCGGACGTGATTCTCGTCGACCTTGCCGATAATGACGTAGCTCAGCTGCTACCGCTACTTAGGCAAGTCGACCAACCAGTGCTGCTATTGATCGATGAACGTGACGTGGAGATCTATAAGCAATGTCTTAGGATCGGGATCCGCGGACTTGTACTGAAAGAGGAACGCGCCAAAACCTTGTTCAAGGCGGTCGAGAAAATAAATGCGGGCGAAATTTGGTTCGACAGGACAGTGATGGGGGACACCATTCGGCACCTCATCGATGAGATTCAAGTACTTCAGACTTTTCCGCCGAGCCCTGCCGGAGCAACCCTGACGGCGCGTGAACTGCAAGTGATTGAATTGGTTTGCAAGGGACATAAGAACAAGGAAGTTGCAGATACTTTGTTTGTAACTGAAACGACGGTTCGCCATCACTTGAGAGCGGTGTTCAACAAATTGGAAGTGAATAGCCGGCTTGAACTTGTCGTTTATGCGTTCAAGCACAATCTGGTCAAAAAACCGATCGGAAACGGATTTTATTCGCCCAACGGTCAGCCAAGTGACGCGGCGAGTGCATTGGGAGCGTGATCGGGGGCGGAATTTGGATCCACCGACGTCACCATAAAATTCCGGTTCAGATCGCTCTTTCGTTCGGCCGTCCTTTGCTGGTTATTGGGGACAAGGCACAAGTAGGCTTCTTGCCATAGGGTGTGAGAAATTGGGGACTTGCCCGGAATGAACATATAAGGATACAAAAGGTGCTCCGGCGGATGCTGAAAATGCCTTCAAAAAAAATAACTGCCTGGGTTCAGGCTTCCCTTCGGGGTTTGTACGGCTGACTTGAACAGTGCGTAACGTAGTAAGTGTGCAAAAATGACGACTGAGAAAAAGAAGAAAGATAAAGAGCTGAAAAAGCTCCTTCGAAAGAAAAAGAAAAAGAATGCACTCATCATTTGTCATGACGGGAAGGAGTATTGGACGACTCAAACCGAGTTTTGGCAATGGGTACGTGAAAGTATTGTCCGAAAGATCGGCGATGCACCTCTCACGGGTCAATTTATCCGTCAGAACGAAGAGTATAACGTTGTGATCAGCAACACAGTCCTGAATTTGAAGTGCCCGAATCATTTAAGGGAGGCTCTATACGCACGCCGCAAAGCGTATTAGTCCGCTCAATTAATTCAAGGACCTTAGGGGGTTCGCCGCTAGAGCAACATAATGCCATGAAGACATCTATTTCGAAGAGAGCGATATTGGGGCTGACGATGATTCTTGGCTCCATGTTGATTCCGGGTCATACGTTTTCACAATCCGCCTCGCCGGAAGCGGAATCGAATACTCAATCGAAGTTCACCGGCACCACCCAGAATTATAAGATCGGCCCGGGCGATGTGATCGATATCGTCGTAACAAAGAATGACACTCTTTCAAGGACCGGTGTGCGAGTAAGTAGCCAGGGCACCATCCAACTGGCCATGCTCGACAATGATCTCCCAGCCGCGTGTTTGACCGAGAGCCAACTCGCAGAACGGGTCAAGGAAGCATATAAGAAGTACCTTGTCGCACCGTCTGTCAATGTCTCGGTCCGAGAGTTCAACTCTAATCCGGTCGCTGTGATCGGTGCTGTGAATTCGCCGGGTAGATTTCAGATGCAGCGGCCGATCCGGGTCGCCGAACTTCTTACGTTCGTAAACGGGCCGAGTGCGAATGCCGGGCGAACGATCGATATTATCCGTGACCCGTCCCGCCCTTACTGCGAAGGACCGAATCTGGTAAATCCGGGTCCTGCCAGCGAAGAACTTCTTTCCCTGAACCTGGCTGACGCCTTCAAAGGGGGCGAACAGACGAACCCGTTCGTAAAGGCCGGTGATATCATACGCGTCGCTGAGGCAGACAAGGTAAATGCCTACATTCAGGGAAATATCCGAAGCAGTCTTGCAATAAGCTTAGCGGAACCGGTTACGCTGACACAAGCCATTGCGATGGCGGGTGGGCCGACCGCAGGGGCTCGATTGGACAAGATCTCAATCAGGCGACAGATCTCGGGCTCGATAAACCGGGACGAACTCATGGTTAATCTTAAGGACATCAATCAAGGTAAGCGGGACGATGTTTTGCTACAGCCGAATGACATTATCGACGTTCCGGGCCCGAGCGGAAGTAGAAAGCTTCTTACCGACATATTCAGGACGGTGATACCAGCTGTCACGCGTGTTCCGATCTATATTCCATAGGAAATTCTCCAGCGGCCTCGCATGGTCCGAGTTTTGAAAAATGCAGAACAATTTTCAAGTTGTCAGACGAAATCCGCGACAAGATCCTGAGTCGATAGAATCTTTCGAGCAGGATGACTATTACTCGGACGGCTATTACGGCGGTTCGACACAAGAACCGTCGGAAAAGCAGCAGCTGTTTAACCTTCTCTCGATCCTCAGAAAGCACTGGCTGTTGATCGTTTTGACCACTCTGCTCGGAACCTTTCTAGTGATCGTGTATGAAGCTCAAAAGCCCGATTTCTACCAGGCCTCAGTTCGCGTACAAGTGAATAACGAAACGAATCCTGCGGCTGGCGACGGCGGGAATGGTGCGATCATTTTAAATCAAGGGAATGATCCGTCGTACTTTGCAACTCAGCTGCAGATCCTCGAAGGGCCCGGGCTGATCCGCCGCGTGGTGAAGACGCTTGACCTCGAACACAACCCGACCTTCTTCAGGCCGGGAAAAGATCAGGAAACCACTGTTTGGCAAAACGTGCTGCGTATGTTCGGTCTCTACCGCCAGACGCCGCGGAGCCAGATCGTGACCGTGTCCGGCTCGGACAACAAGTTGGAACTCCAAACGGATCCGACCGCCAACCTCGACAGTCAGGCGGAAGCGTTGGCTCCATATGTCGGATATATCAAACGCAACCTGGATGTTTCGCCGGTCAAGGATTCCCGGACGGCAAACAAAGAGACAAGGCTGATCCAGATCGAGTATCAGCATTACGATCCGGTGGTGGCGACCAAAGTGGTAAACGCTCTCGCGGACACGTACGTTCTTCAAAATCTTGAACAAAAAGTACAGTCGAACGCTTCGGCCAGCGATTTTCTCCAGAAGCGTGTTGCTGAACTCCAGTCGCAGATCCGTTCCGGCGAGGAAAGCCTGATCAACTATGCCAAGGGCCACGAGATCTTATCCCTGGACGAGAGTCAGAACACCGTAGTGCAAAGGCTTTCGGATCTAAATAACAAACTCAGCCAGGCAGAGAACGACCGGATAACCGCCGAAGCGGCTTACAAAGCTGCACTTCAGAATCCGATGACCAGTACGAGCGCGGAAACTAAGGACGCGCGGACAACGGGACTCGAATCGCAGCTCACAAGCCTTCGCCAGCAGTTGGAGCAGTTAAAGGTCGAATACACTGATGAATGGCCGGAAGTTAAGAAGGTTGAAAACCAGATCGCTGCGATCGAGAAAGAGCTTCAAACGAGTCGAAAACGGTCCGCTGACACTCAAATCGCCACCCTTCTCCAAGCCTATCGCGAGGCTGCTTCACGAGAAAGTGAATTGAGAAGTAACTTCGAAGTTCAGAGAAATGCTGTATTGAATCAGAACGAGGCTGCGATCAATTATCGGATCATACAGCAGGAGATCGATACCAACAAGAGTCTCCTAAACAGCCTTCTACAAAGGTCCCGTGAAACTGAGGTGATCCTTAACGGGACTCCGAACAACGTTCACGTCGTTGACAGGGCTCTCGTTCCTAGCTCACCCAGCGGTCCTCAGAGGACAAAGAACGTCATCATCGCATTTTTTGCGTCATTATTGGGAGGGATGGCCCTTGCTTTCGGGCTCAACTGGCTTGATGACACTATCCGGATCCCGATAACTTTTCAGGCTCAGTTGGGCGTACCGGTGATCGGAATGATCCCACAAGCCGGTCGGCGCAGCGCAAACATTCGCTTTCTCTCCAAATTCGGAAAGAATGGGAACGGTAATGGAAACGGCAAGGATCCCACTTATGTCGATAGTTTCGAAAAGCCGCTGATTGCGGAAGCCTTTCATCAACTTCGAACGTCACTTTTGTTATCGACCGCCGGCGGAGCTCCAAAGACGGTTCTCGTTACATCCGGAGAGCCGGCCGAAGGAAAGACGATCACTTCCTTGAATCTCGCGAAAAGTCTGGCCCAGCTCGGCGGCAGAGTGCTTCTCGTCGATGCGGATCTACGATGTCCCAAAATGCACTCGATCAACGATATCAGCAACTCTTTTGGATTGAGTACGCTTCTGACGGTGCAAGAAGTGGACCAGGAACTAATTGACAAGGTGATCAAAACAGATGTTGAGCCGAACCTGGATATCTTACCTTCCGGGCCGCGGGTTCCGAATCCGGCAAATCTATTTACGTCAGTTCAAATGAGAGGACTGATAGATCGTTTTAGGGCAGTCTATTCCTACATCATTGTTGACTCACCGCCGCTATTGTATTTTGCTGATAGCGTGATCCTGTCGACCCAAGTCGAAGCGGTCATCATTGTCGCCCGGGCCGACTTCAGCTCACGCGATGTTCTAATGCGCGCACGGCAAAAAATGCAGGATGTCAGAGGAAATGTCGTGGGTATCGTATTGAACGATATACGACTCAGCAGCTTCAAATATTACAACAACGTCTACTATAAGCAACTCGAAGAGGCGGAGATCGAAGAGGCGGGCGAAAGCGTACTTCATCTTTGAGTTATTATCAGTGGTTCGTATCACCGGTCGCTGTTGAGAGCTTATACAGGTAAGGTGAGCCGGGCCGGTTAGGCGGCTTAGGGTTGCCGAGTGTGCGTTGTCCGCTATTCCGATTAAGTGCGTTCGCCGGGTAATGGTTCCCTTCTCACATGATTCGGGCGGTCCGCCAACTGGGCCTCCGGCTTTTAACTTATGATCAACAACTTTCGAGAAGAGAGTCTGAAGCATGTTGGAGGGATTCGCGGGTCCGGAAAATGTCTTCTTATTGGCGAGGTTGCCCAGACCCACGACGGAAGCCTTGGGGCGGCACATGCGTTCATCGATGCGATAGCTGATGCAGGTGCCGACGCCGTGAAATTCCAGACTCACATCGCGGACGAAGAGAGCACTCCGGGAGAACCATGGCGTGTCAAATTCAGCCCCCAGGACGAGACAAGATTCGACTATTGGAAACGGATGGAGTTTTCGAAGGATCAATGGCGTGGCCTTAAGGATCATGCGGACGAACGAGGGATCCTTTTTCTCAGTACCCCGTTCTCGGAACGTGCGGCGGAAATACTTTCGGAGATAGGAATGAAGTTGTGGAAGGTGGCCTCCGGAGAGGTCGGCAACATACCGCTTCTTAAAAGAATTTCAGCATCAGGTGATCCCGTAATCCTGTCATCGGGAATGAGTGACTGGGAGGAGCTTGATCTGGCTGTCGAGACAATTCGTGAAGCCGGAAACCCGCTTGCTGTCCTGCAATGCACTTCTGCCTATCCCTGCCCGCCGGAGAGGGTCGGGTTAAATTTGCTTGAGGTTTTGAGGGAGCGGTATGGTGTCGCAGTCGGACTTTCGGATCATACAGGTAATATTTATGCCGGCCTTGCTGCCGTGACTCTCGGTGCCGATGTACTCGAGGTACATGTGACTCTCAGCCGGGAAATGTTCGGCCCGGATGTACCGGCTTCGCTGACAACACAAGAGCTACGGCAGTTGGTCGACGGCACTCGGCAGATCGAGCGAATGAAAAGTTCTCCGGTTGATAAGGATGTGGCGGGTGACGATCTCACAGAGCTTCGCTTGATTTTCACCAAAAGTGTTGTGGCGAGTACTGGCCTGCCGGCCGGGACCACACTTACTGCCGCGCACCTTAAATTGAAGAAGCCGGGAAATGGCCTTCCTGCCAAAGAGATTCCGAAGTTAATTGGCCGAAGGCTTAAACATGCACTGAAGGCAGATGAAATGCTCCAGCCTTATCACATCGACGGCTGACTTGTTGGATCTACTGCTATTGCGAACGAATAAACTTCAAATATGCCCAGAAAAATTTGTGTTGTTGTAACTGCCCGGCCGAGTTACAGCCGGATCAAGACCGCACTCCGGGCGATCATGGAGCATCCCGACCTTGAGCTTCAGCTGGTAGTTGCCGCCTCCGCGTTACTCGACCGCTACGGGACCGCCGTCAACTATATCGAGAACGATGGATTTCCGATCGCCGCGAGGGTCTACATGGTTCTTGAAGGCGAAAACCCTGCATCGATGGCGAAAACTACCGGGCTTGGTATGCTTGAGCTCGCAACCGTTTTCGATAACCTAAAACCTGACGTCGTGGTGACGGTCGCGGACCGATTCGAGACCCTCGCGACCGCCGTTGCCGCGTCATATATGAATATCCCGGTGGCCCACATTCAAGGCGGCGAGGTGACCGGATCGATCGACGAAAAGGTCCGCCATGCCGTAACAAAACTTGCCGACCTGCACCTGGTATCGACAGATGGCGCCGGCGCGAGGGTCGAACGGATGGGGGAGGAACACCGAAAGGTCTTTGTCACGGGTTGCCCGTCGATCGATCTGGCCGCGGAGATCACTGATGACCCGGGACTCAATTTCAATCCATTCGAGCGATACGGCGGTGTAGGTGAACTCCACGAGTTGACCAACGGGTACATAGTGGTCATGCAGCACCCGGTGACGACAGAACACGAAAGGGCCAGGTCTCACGTAATGGAAACACTTGAAGCCGTCCATGAGATCAATATGCCGACGCTCTGGTTTTGGCCGAACGTCGACGCCGGTTCGGACGGTACTTCGAACGGGATCCGTTCGTTCAGAGAAAAATACAAACCGGAAAATATCAACTTTTTCAAGAACATGGCCCCGACGGATTTTCTCAGGCTTTTGTATAGCAGCCGTTGTCTGGTCGGCAATTCAAGCGTCGGAATTCGGGAATGTTCATTCCTGGGCGTCCCGGTTGTAAATATCGGCACGCGGCAACAAGGCCGGGAGCGTGGTCGAAACGTTGTTGATGTCGGTTATTCGAGGGATGAGATCAGGGCCGCTATCGAACGCCAGATCGGGAACGGTCGGTACGGCCAAGACACTCTCTATGGCGACGGGAAAGCCGGAATACGGATCTCGGAAGTCCTCGCCAAGGCGCCGCTTGAGATCGAAAAGCGTCTCACGTATTGATCAGCGGCAATATTACGCCTACCGACCGATAGCGAAAGGGCCTGAAGAATAATGAGAGTTTTGGGAATAATTCCTGCTCGGGGTGGGTCGAAAGGCGTTCCGAGAAAGAATATCAAGATGCTCTGCGGCAAGCCGCTCCTTGCCTATACGGTCGACGGCGCTTTGGCAGCCAGACGGCTGTCAAAAGTTGTCCTCAGCACCGAGGATGAAGAGATCGCCCAGATAGGGAGAGACCTTGGAATCGAAGTGCCGTTTATGCGCCCGGTCGAGCTTGCCGAAGATACTACTCCGACAATGCCGGTCGTACTGCATGCGGTCAAGACGTTGGAGAGATCCGGTGAGTCATTTGATGCTGTTTGCCTGCTTCAACCGACAAATCCATTGAGGCGGCCGGCGGATATCGACGCATGTATCGAGCTGATGGAGGAGAGTGGTGCCGATTCGGTCGTCAGCGTGCTTCCGGTACCCGAAACGTATAACCCGATGTGGGTTTACTGGAAAGCAAGTGACGGAAGCCTTTCTCTATCGTCGGGGGAGCAAGAACCGATCGTGCGGAGGCAGGAATTGCCCCGGGCGTTCTACCGGGACGGCTCAGTATATGTGACCCGGAGTGAGGTACTGACCGAACACGGGAATCTCTACGGCCGGAGAATCCAGAGCTATGAAATGGACGCTCAGTATGCGGTCAACATAGATACGCCGTTTGACTGGGAAAAAGCCGAACGGATGATACGGGAGTTGGCTGCGAAGTAATAACGACGGGAATCAACGGCTCACAAATACAACGATGGCCCTTACGATTTACGAAATAATTCGGCGAAGCTGCGACCCCTTGCTGCCGCCGCTCAACCGCAAGGTCCGAAGCCGGGCTTTGCGTGAGGCGAAGGCTAGCGACCGGCGGCTTTCAATCCTGGATGTCGGCGGACGCAAATCGCCCTATACGATCGGATTGCCGGCGGACGTCACGATCATTGACCTTCCCCGCGAGACCGAGGTCCAACGAGACTTGAATCTTGGGGTCAACGAGCAGATAGCTGACGAGTTGAAGAAGCGGCGGAGTAATATTCACAGTGTCATTTTTGGAGATATGACGTGCTCGGATCTGCCATCGGCGTCGTATGACCTGGTGATCGCGGTGGAGGTGCTGGAACATGTACTGGAAGATGCGAAGTTCGTCAGCGAAGTGTCACGGGTGCTGATCCCCGGAGGCAAATTCATTATGACGACGCCGAACGGAGACTTCGTCGAGAATAGGAATCCGGATCATAAGCGCCACTATAAGAAGGCGCAGTTAGCCGGACTCCTGTCCGAGTATTTTGAGAACGTCGAGGTGGAGTATGCGATCGCCGGAGGCTACTACCGTAAGATCGGACTGAGGTCTTGGTCCCTGACGCGCCCCCAGCAAACCGTACTCAGTATTTTCGGCAATATCGTAAACTCGATCCAGTCGGCTGAAAAGGGGATTTCTGGCCGGGCTTTAGGGACTCACCACCTTATCGCGACGGCACAAAAGGCGTTCTAATGGATGGTCACGAAAAGCGGCCAAAGGCCGCGGAAATGGAACGAATGAGGCGAAATATAGTAATTGCGTCAAATTTCACGATCGAGCACGTTCTTCCGACGCTTAAGGAGTACCTTGACAAAGTCCACGACTGCACGATCGAGGTAGCTCCATATAATCAGATCTTTCAGCAATTATTGGATCCATCGAGCCTGTTTAATTCAAACTCGAATGGCTTAAACGTTGTCTTTCTTAGGATCGAGGACCTGATCGACCAAAAAGCCATCGACTTCCGCGTCGGAGAAGACGACCTTGCAAGGATCAAGAGAAATTCAGATGCATTAATAGAATGTTTTGAAACTTTCGGACGCTCCGCAATTCCGCTTCTACTATTCATTTGTCCGCAATCAGCGAGAATAGCGGCGGACGAAAGGCTTTCTAACGCATTTGAGTCAATCGAACAGTCAATAAAAGGGGCTTGTACGCCCGTAGAGAACATCTTCGTTTGTCGAACCGATAACTTGACGAAGCGGTATGGCGTGGAATCGGTTGATAACCCTACCGGAAACATGCTTGGCCATGTACCTTACACTGAAGATTATTTCTCCGCGATGGGAATTGAACTCGCCAGGAGTATAGACGCTCATTTTCGGAAGCCGTTTAAGGTATTGGTGCTAGATTGTGACAATACTCTCTGGGATGGTGTCTGCGGCGAGGATGGGACCGACGGTATCCGGTTCAGTGAAGCAAGGATCCGACTTCAGGAGCTGGCCGTGGAACAAAGTCGGTCCGGAATGGTGATTTGTCTATGTAGCAAGAATAACGAGCCCGAGGTATGGGAAGTTTTCGAGCGGCGCCCGGAGATGAAATTAAAGCGCGAACATCTTGTTTCAGCTCGAATCAACTGGAAACCCAAGTCTATCAACCTTCGATCACTATCAGATGAACTTCAGCTTGGCCTGGACAGCTTCGTGTTCATAGACGATGACCGGGTCGTTTGCGCTGAGGTTCGTGCGAACTGTCCTGAAGTGCTGACTATTCAACTCCCCGAGGTCATTTCCGAGATCCCGGCGTTCCTGGACCATCTTTGGGTCTTTGACCATTTGAAATTGACGGCTGAAGATGCTGAGAGAACACGTTCTTATCGCAGTCAGGTAGAACGCAATAAAATAAAAGCTCAGGCTCCCGACCTTTCGTCTTTCCTGGCAAATCTACAGCTTGAATGTGAGATCGGCGAGATCGCCCCTGACCAAATTGCCCGTGTATCCCAGCTTTCGTTGAGGACCAATCAGTTCAACTCAACGACCGTTCGTTATTCCGAAGCTGATATCAGGCAATTGATTAGTGAAGACGGATCCGGCATCGTTACCGTAAGGGTAAACGACCGGTTCGGTGACTATGGCTTGGTCGGGGCAGTCATTTACGAGAAGATGGCAACGAGTCTAACACTTAAGTCGTTCATGTTGAGTTGCCGTGTTTTAGGGCGGGGCGTTGAATACGCAGTCCTACGCGAGATCGGCCGATTGGCAAGGAATACGGGCAAAGAATTCGTAATCATTGAATATTCAGCGTCAAAGAAAAACGCGCCGTTTTTTGACTTTGTAAACGACTTGGCCACTCGATACCAGATTGAGCCAGACCCGAGTGGAGAAATTCGAATCACTGCGGAAATGGCTGCGATTGCTCAGATCGAAGACAGACGATTTCAACCTGACACCAATGAGAAATCCGAAAAGAACACTTCCGCGACCGACCCCGGGGATGTTCCCCTATATCGCGGAAACGCGGTTTATGTTGAGATATCGTCATCGCTGTCGCGGCGCGGATCAAGTCAGGAACCGACGTCGCCTGCTCCGCTGGACCGATCCTGCGTTGGAAGCAAATTTGTGGAGCCACGCAGACCGACGGAGCTATGGCTTCATAGTTTATGGGAAAGGCTGTTGAGGATTTCTGGTATCGGTATCGCTGACAATTTCTTTGAAGTCGGTGGGGATTCCCTAGTGGCGGTCACTTTATTTGTCGAAATCGAGGAAGAATTCGGGATCTCACTGCCTCTTTCTATCTTGATCGACTCCCCGACGATCGAAAAACTTGCGGACGTAATCGAAACTGGCAGACCCGACAAGAAATGGAAGTATTTGGTTCCGTTGAAATCGGAGGGATCTAGGCCACCGATATTCTGTATGCACGCGGCCGGCGGCAACGTACTTTTCTATCGAGATCTAGCCGGCGAACTTCCTGCCGATCAGCCGGTTTTTGGTCTCCAGGCGAGGGGAATTGCCGATAAGTCCGAAACGGCTCACGACCGCGTCGAGGAAATGGCACGAGATTACCTTAAAGAGATCCGCAGTTTGCAGCCGCACGGCCCATACCGCCTCTGTGGTTCGTCATTTGGCGGCCTTGTTGCATTCGAAGCGGCGATCCAACTACAACAAGCAGGTGAAACGGTCGAAGTGCTTGCACTGTTTGACACTTATGCTCCCGGTTATCTAACACCGGAGAAAACCGCAACGCGCATTAACGGCCTAAGTCGTCTGTTCGGACGTACCCGGAGTTTGTCGAAACAGTTAAGCGAGATCGCATCTAACGGCGATCGGCTCAGTTTCATTTGGTCAAAGGCCAAGAAACTGCAAAATCGGTTGAAGCGAAAGATCGCTTGGAAAAGAAACGAGTTCGCGATTGAGTACAGTAAGGCAACTGGTCGGGATCTTCCGGTAGACATGATGCGAAATCACAAGGCAATTCAGGCTGCGTTGGACCATTACGAGCCGGCCAAGTATCAAGGCGACGTATGGGTCTTTCGGGCCTCGGAACAGCCGAAAAATTCAAGGAACGATCAAACGCTTGGTTGGTCGAGATTTGTTTCAGGTGAGCTAACTTCCGAAACGGTCAAAGGTACGCACGGAGCGTTGACGGTCTATCCGTTCGCAGCTGACCTCGCAGCGAGGTTCGAGCTTATCACGGCGAGTGTGGAGGCGGACAAACGTACCATTACGATAGCTGCTGCCGGCTAGCTTGCTTCGGAAAACTTCTACAGAGAATTTCTATTTTATGTGTGGTATCGCTGGGATCATCGGAATCGGCTGTCGCCGGGAAACGCTGGCCGCGATGGTGCGTTCTCAAAAGCACCGCGGACCTGACGGCGAGGGATCGTTTTTTGACCCGGAATTGGGAGTCGCCCTGGGCCACAGTCGATTGAGTATCATTGATCTCTCGGCTGGTGGCGACCAGCCGATGGCAAGTGCGGACGGCCGTCATGTGGCAGTAATCAACGGCGAGATATACAACTATCTTGAGCTTAGGCGAGAACTTGAAGGCGGCTATACGTTTCGAACGAAATCCGATACCGAGGTCGTGGTCGCCGCCTACCAGAAGTGGGGTCCGGGCTGCCTCGATCATCTGATCGGTATGTTCGCTCTTATTATTTGGGATACGAGAAACAAGACGGCGTTTGCCGCCCGTGACCGATTCGGCGTTAAACCGCTTTACTACCACCTGGGTGCTGATTCGACCCTCTATCTGGCAAGCGAGATAAAAGCACTTCATGCGGCTGGCGTCCCGGCCATCGCAAATGAAGAAAGCTGGGCGAATTATCTCAGCTATGGTTTATCAGATCACTCGAATGAAACGTTTTGGAAAGGGATCCTGTCACTCCCACCAGGCGGAACCGTTTCATATGAACAAGGCTCGGCAAGATTCGCTAACTGGTACGATGTCGCGGCGAGGATCGGCGACGACGACGACTCCAGACCGGAAGACATTGTCCGAGAGGAGTATTTTGGTCTAATGAAGGATAGTGTTCGGCTCCGTTTCAGATCCGATGTTCCGGTTGGGATCAACCTGAGCGGTGGGCTTGATTCGTCAAGTTTGCTTGGCTTGGTCCACGAAGTGCAAGGTATGGACAGCGACGTGAAGGCCTTTACTTTTGTAACCGGGGATAGCGAGTATGATGAACTCCCCTGGGTTGAAAAGATGCTCGATAAGACGCGACACCCGCTGATAGTCAGCGAACTGCAGCCCGGCGACGTGCCTTCGCTAGCCGAAAGTGTCCAGAGACATGCCGATGAACCGTTCGGGGGCCTTCCAACATTGGCTTATGCCCGTCTCTTTGAAATGGCGAGAGAGCACGGTGTTACCGTACTTTTGGATGGCAATGGGATGGATGAGCAGTGGGCCGGATATGATTATTATGAATCTAGCACCAATCGGCCAGTCTCAATGGTACAGGGAGTGAGCGGAAGTCCGGTCCGTCCGGAATGTCTTTCACCTGAATTTCGAGCACTTGCCAATCCGCTGAGAACCGCCGCCGCGTTTAGTGATCGCGTCCGGAATCTCCAATACAGGGATCTGCGCTTTACCAAGATCCCTCGGGCGATGCGTTTCAACGACCGCGTCTCCATGAGATCGTCGACCGAACTCCGAGAGCCGTTTCTCGATCACCGAATGGTCGAATTGGCAATGCGGCAGCCGCCCGAGCGTAAGATTCAAAATGGTATCCGCAAGAAGATGTTGCGGGAGATCGCTCAAACTTATCTTCCCCGCTCCGTGAGTCAAGCGCCGAAGCGCCCGCTTCAGACGCCGCAGCGGGAGTGGCTTCGCGGCCCGCTCCGAGAGTGGGCTGAAAGCCGGATCGAAGGTGCGATCTCGGGGCCTCAGGGATCTTATCTTGATAAGTCACTCGTTCGGAAAGAGGCGGCCGCGTTTTTCGGAGGGTCCTTTGATAATAGTTTTTTCGTCTGGCAGTGGATAAGCATGGGTCTCATGAAAGATCTTTGATTGTTAGTCAATAGGTTGGATCGTTTCGACTAGGATTTGGTTATCGTACTTACGTATGGTTGATGTCGCAGTGTCGGTGATAATGCCGGTCTATAATCAGGAAACCTATGTCGGAGATGCGATCAGGTGCATTCTCGATCAGAGTTTTCGAAATTTCGAATTTATCATCGTCGATGATGGTTCAACCGACGGTACGATCGAAGTGATCAATCGTTTCGATGATCCGCGCATACGCTTGATCCGGGCCGATCACGGAGGCTATTTGAGTGCCCTCAAGCTTGCGACTCGGGCCGCTGAAGGCAAGTGGCTGGCCCGCATGGATTCCGACGATCTTTGCTTGCCGGATCGTTTTGAAAAACAGCTCGATTTCTTAGAGGCTCATCCTGAATGCGTATTTGTGACCTCCGCCTACGGCATCGTCACCCCGAATGACAAATTTCTCGGCATCTCGAATCATTCCGGCTGGCATTTTGTTCTGCCGTCGGACATAACACATGGAAGAAGGTTGTTCTGCGATGGATGCACCATGTTTGACCGGAAGGCCGCAATAGAAATGGACTATGACGACGAACTCGGGGTTGAATCGCCTCTTTGGTACAGGCTGTTGCAAACGGGTAAAGGGGCGGTCCTGGAAGAACCGCTTTACTTTGTCCGGTGGCGAATGGGTTCCCTATCTCGGGGGCAGATGAAGAACGCCGGAAACGTGCATTTTCAAGTTAGAGATCGGTATGACAACGCCGAGATAGTCGGCATCAGACGTTGTGATCGACAGATCGGTATCTCTAAAAACGAGAAACGGGCCGTCTATTATAATGCCGCCGCAGGCGACTTTAGCTCTGCACGGAAAACGGCATTCAGTGTCTGGCGACAGTCTCCGTTCAACGTGGAGGCTTACAAATTGATCTACATTGCGTCCGGATTTCGACGATCAAAAAGCGTCGAGGGACCGTGTGGCGTAATATTTTCGCCGATATCGAGTCCTTTTGAAAAGATCTCGGTAAGATAGGCCAAACTGAATGGGTCAGGGTTTGAAGAGTTGAATACTTGGAAAATGAAATTTCCCGGTTATTGCGGGCTGTTCGACGAGATGGGAAAAGATTCTTCCGACTGGATGAGACGAAACAGATTTGAATAGTTCGGCTCCGAACATTATGCCGCCAGGTACTCTCAACTCGTTCGATGAGAAATTGAGATCTTTCCGCCTTGGAATGCGGACCGCGGGGTCGCTGCGAGACTTCTGAAATGCAAAATATATCTGACAACGAGAACTGGGACCTTGTGATCGAAGGTGGAGGGTCTCTGTTCGACCTAAAGCTCCTGGAGGTCTGGAATTATCGGGACTTATTATGGATGTTCGTCAAGCGCGATTTCGTAAGTTTCTACAAGCAAACCATCCTAGGACCGCTCTGGTTCTTTATTCAGCCGTTATTCACGACCATCATCTTCACTTTTGTTTTTGGTAATCTAGCGGGATTAAGCACTGACGGCCTGCCGCAGCCCTTGTTCTATCTGGCGGGGATCACAGCGTGGAATTACTTTGCTGACTGCATAACCAAGACCAGCACGGTATTTAAGGACAATGCAAACATATTCGGTAAAGTATACTTCCCTCGCCTAATTCTGCCGCTAAGTATCGTCACCAGCAATTTGGTACGATTCGGCGTCCAAATGTTGTTGTTTGTCGGAATGATGGTATATTACGCGATCGCCGGGGCAACATTTCATGTCACATGGGCAATCGTTTTGTTTCCGGTCCTTATACTTTTGATGGCCCTCCTTGGACTTGGCCTTGGCTTGATAATCACTGCGATGACGACAAAATATCGCGACCTCAGTTTCCTGGTGACATTTGGAGTGCAGTTACTGATGTACATGACGACAGTGATCTATCCGCTGAGCGCGGCCCCTGAAAGGTATAAGCGCCTGATCCAACTCAATCCAATGACCGGAATGATCGAGGCATTTAGGTTTGCATTTTTGGGAAAGGGCAATTTCACTGCCTTTAGTCTTGGGTACAGCACTGCCATCACGTTGGCGATCCTTCTAATCGGAATTGTTATATTTAACAAGACAGAAAGAAATTTCGTAGACACGGTATGAGAACATCGGTCGGTGTCGGAAACTTCTCACAAATTTTTCGGCTAGGCCATATTCGAAGAGGGGACGATCAGCGTCGATATTGAGCGGCGGTTTGTTATGAATATAATCGGCTTAGCAAACCACGCGTGTGCCGGAACGGAACAAGCAAGTAAACCGAGAGTTTGAAACCAAAGAGGTAGTCGTTTATACCTACACCTATTCATAAACAGAGCCTCCGAGGAATATTTTGCGAGGCATTTACAATTGTCAATTCATAATGTCCAACAGACCTAGTCCAAACTGTGAAGATATACGATTCCTACAAGTTATTACGGCGTAGCGGTTGGCGAGAACTGCTTATCCGACGGGACCGAATTCGAGGAACAAATCGCTTCGATTTTTCGGATGAAGGCACCCAAAACCTTGATCTCGGGCCTAATGAAAGCAATGGATATTATGACCCGATCGCCTCTGGTGTCGATTCGGCTTTCTATTACCGTCGGGTTGAGTCTACGAGTTCCGTAATAAATATCGGAGCAGGCAAGGCGCGAGCAATGATCGCCCTAGCTCAATTCCCTTTCGGGAAAGTGGACGGGGTTGAGGGTTCCCCGGAGCTGGCGGACATAGGACGGCGGAACCTTGCCCGTGCATACATAGGTTTCAGATCTGAAATATTTAGTTGCTGTCCCACGAATTTCGAAGGTTACGATGCGTATAACTATTT
Source organism: Acidobacteriota bacterium (assembly GCA_029781855.1). Taxonomy (GTDB): domain Bacteria; phylum Acidobacteriota; class Blastocatellia; order Pyrinomonadales; family Pyrinomonadaceae; genus OLB17. The sequence continues at coordinate 49,762 of JAKOVX010000059.1, forward strand.
TTATTTCCATGTTCCATACTCGGTCGGATCTTTAAGCCTGGTTCTTTCGAATATCGAAAGCTCGATCGAACGACGGCCACGTGAATGCTGGCTCGCATATTGCTCCGCTGAACCTGAGACGGCGGACGAAATGATTCTAGCGAATGGGTTGTTCGAAAGGTCGCTAACTTGCATTGCCGATGGCCGGCGGGTCGTTACCGTACACCAACACTCGGCCTGAGGCTTAACGTAAGAAATGACGCTCTCATTCTTTGCGAATTGTCGTAAACAATACAGGAGAACGGTTCAGCCGGTCGGGTCTGGTCGGCCCTCCCGTGAATATGAAACGTGAGAGCCGTTAAGGCTCGATCGCCAAGCGGTACATATTTTCATCCGATTCGTGCGATGACATTTATGATCGAGGCAATTCGACTTATTAGTTAGGGTAAAGGTACTTTTACCGCTTTCAGACTTGGCTACAACTCGGCTGTCACCCTGTTGATGCTCGTCATCGGAATTGTGCTTTTTAATAAGAGAGAAACAAAATTAGTGAACACGGTATGAGCACAGCGATCCAAGTCGAAGACTTATCAAAAATGTATCAGATCGGCCAAATCGGGACTGGGACGATCAGCCGCGACATTGAGCGATGGTTCGTCACAAAAGTAATGGGCAAGCCTGACCCTTTCCTCAAATTCGTTGAGGTGAATGATCGCTCGGCTAAGGGTGAAAGTAGTGTTGTGTGGAGCCTAAAGGATATCAATTTCGAGATCGAGCAGGGCGAGGCAGTCGGAATTATTGGGAAGAACGGTGCCGGCAAGAGTACCTTGCTCAAACTCCTTTCGCGGGTGACGTCACCGACGACCGGAACTATCAAGGTCAAGGGACGGGTCGCGAGCTTGCTCGAGGTCGGAACCGGCTTTCATCCGGAGTTGACGGGCCGGGAGAATATATACCTCAATGGTTCGATCCTTGGTATGCGGAAAAAAGAGATTGACCGGAAGCTAGACGAGATTATTGATTTCAGTGGAGTAGAGCGGTACATAGACACACCGGTCAAGCGCTATTCTTCCGGAATGTACGTCCGCCTCGCGTTTGCGGTTGCCGCCCACCTCGAGAGCGAGATTCTAATAGTTGACGAGGTACTCGCCGTCGGCGATGCGGAGTTTCAAAAGAAATGCTTGGGCAAGATGGAGGAGATCGGAAGGCAGGACGGACGAACGATACTCTTTGTCAGCCACAACATGAGCGCGATCCTTGAGTTATGTAAACGAGGACTGTTGATAGAAACTGGCCAGATTGTTAACGACGCTGAAGTGGGCAATTGTGTCGCGACGTATTTCGAGAGGGACAAGATCCTCAACCGCAAGCGCGAACTTAACACTGCTTTTCATGAATATCTGAATCTCGGGAACATCATGGTGAATGGAGACCATTTATTTCGGATCGAACATGGCTCTCCATTTGATGTCACCATGGATATCAGTGGAAACAGCATTGAAAATGCGTCGATCTATTTCATCATTGAGAACGGATTCGGGCAGTCTGTGATTCACAAAAAAGTCTCAAGCAAGAACATGGGATACGAGTTGATCGACGGGGCCTTCAGATTGAAGGTCGAAATGCCGAGCCTTTGGATCACACCAGGCATGTATTCGATGTACTTCAAGGTTCTAGTCCCAACGGCCCATTGGTCCGGACGTGTAATATCGGATCGTATGATCCTTGAGGTAAGCGGACAAATGGAGAGTAGTGGAAGGGCATTTATGAATCCAGATGTGACCTGGAGTATGGAGACTCTTGAGTCGGCCCCTTTAATCAGCTCGAATCACGGCTTGGTTGATAATCCGCGACCTGTCGCTTGAAAGTCGATGTATCAATTTCAAGTAACGAAATGACCTACAAAATGAGACGTCTCGTTCGAAAGGCAAAGAAAACCGGCCTGGCCTGGAGGTTCGGAACAAATCTTGTTCCCACCGTACGTTTCTTGATGAGAAAAAATGGCCAAACCGGACTGGAGACGGAAATTGTCAGGAAACTCGACGCTGACGGAATTGCGAGCGTTTCTGTCCATGATCTTGACACCTTTTGCAGATATGATCGATTGGAGAGGTATGCGAATGAACTTCTTACGAGCCGGAATGTGGAAGTCTCCAGGCTCAAAGAAAAAGTCAACGAAGATCCTTCGATCGGACAGAAATCATTCAACTTGGAAATGCTTGGGAGTGAGCTATCTTATGACGCTGAGGATATTTTTGCCAGATTTGCTCTCAGTCCGTCATTTCTGAATATCGCGAATTCGTACTTCAGGATGTTAACTAGGCTTCGTTACTATAACATTTGGTACACCGCTGCCTCGTCCGTCCAGGCCCGGGAGTCGCAACTTTGGCATTTTGACCGCGAGGATAGACATATCCTTAAAGTATTCTTGTACCTGAATGATGTCGACAATGGCTCGGGTCCCTTTACTTATGCTCCGGCGACGCATAAGAAGGGACAGTTTGGTTCGATCGCCCCGGCTTACTTCGATGAAAATGGTGTTCGGCGTACAACCGACGAGCAAATGGCTGCCGTTTATCCGGTGAGCAAGTGGAACATCTCGACCGGGAAAGCGGGCACGGTGATCTTTGCCGATACCAGCGGCTTCCACAAAGGCGGCGAGGCGCGAACAAATGACAGATTAATGTTCACCTGCATGTATACGTCACCGGCGTCCGAATCAAAACAACTTTTGCATGTTCCAAGAGATTTGAATATAGCTCAGTTAACAACTGCTCAGTTGTGGGCGCTTGGTCTCCGGTGACACCATACCGGGTAGTGGCAATGACCTTATCCGTGCGAATTAAGGCAGCATCCGCGGTTTGTTCCCGCTGAATTTGAAAGCCGCTAAAGTAAGGGTGCGGCGTCTAATTAGTGAAATCTAATTTTCTTTTACTATCGACTTCGATGCTGGTCGACCGAGTATTCCTACACACCGGTTTGATCGAAAGCTTGGCGAAACATGGAGATGTGTCCGTTTGGGCATCCTCGTTTGATGAGGACGTTGCTGCATCGAACTGGACCGCAGTTGACGCTAAGATCGAATCGTTTCCGCCAGTGCGACCCTTTCGAGAACGACCTCACAATTATTTGCGGAGACTCAATGAATTTGTCTGGGATTATCGGTTCATGCTTCCGAGTCGGGTCAGCATGCAAAAACACGTCAGGGACAAGACATTGCCGGGCCAGATCCTGGCACTGAAACTTCCGGCGAGGCTGCTTGCGTATAGCGGAACCGAGAGGATCCTGGAGAATGCTCTTGAAAAGCTACTGGTTTCCTATCCGCGATCTGTTGAGGCCAGTAATCGCTTGGCCGAACTAAGACCTAGCGTTGTAATTTCCACCGGGCCGTTTCAATTCGAGCAGCCGGCCGTATTTACTGCGGCCAAGAGACTTGGCATTCCGACACTGGCTTATATACCGTCATGGGACAATGTCTCGACAAAGAATCGGATGGTCTTCAAGTATGACGGATATATTGTTTGGAATGAGCAAAATAAGAGAGAGCTCCTCGATTTCTACCCACATGCGCGAAATGTGCCGGTTTATGTTGTCGGGGCCCCTCAATTTGACGTCTTCTATCAGGACCGGTTCAAGATCGAGAGAGCGGATTTCTGCAACGAACAACAATTACGAGCCGATCGCAAGATAATTGTCTACTCGCTCGGTTCCCCGAACTTCCTTAAAGAGCATCACGGTGCGATCGAGATGGCCCGGAGGGTTAAAGCCGGACATTTTGGCGATGCCCAATTGCTTGTTCGTCCGCACCCGATCCACGACAATGCTGAGATGAGCGGCCTATTTTCGGAATTCGGTTCAGCCGTTCGCCTGCAGAGTACACCAAACGCAGGTAAGGATCTGATCAGGCGGACTCAGGACGAAACTCAGATCGTTGACTGGGTCAATACTTTCAGGCACGCAGACGTTGTGGTCAATTTGGCGTCCACCGTAACCATTGATGCCGCGATATTCGATAAACCAGTTGTTAATCTGGATTTTGACCCGCAGCCCGGCCAACGCGACCAGGCGCTCATCAATGATGTCAATCATAAATGGAATCACTTTAAGCCGATCGCAGAGTCAGGCGGTGTCTGGCTCGTTAACAACTTTGATGAACTTGAAAATGCGGTCAAGACCTATTTAGAAATGCCGGAGCTGCACAAGCTTGAACGAAAGTGGATCGCCGAATACGTATGCGGCTACCTCGACGGTGGTTGCGGTAAGCGGATGGCCCAGGCGATAACGGATTTCGTCGATCATAGTGCCCCGGGACGGACGAAATGACAGATTTGATAATGACCAAAAAGACGATCGATCCAGGTCCACGCAATAACGGCAGCCATGAAACGGCAAGTGAGAAATATCAACGTCGCATTGTCGCGATCGTACCACGGGGCGAGGTAATACGGAATTTTGTCCACTCCGGCTGTTTTGGGCATGTGGCGGAAAATTGTCAGCTTTCACTTTTATCGGTCGTAGCAGGTGCTGAAGTTGCGGAAATTGCCGATGAATCGTACTCCGCTCTCTATTCGCTAGATCCCGTAAAAGAACGATGGCCGGTCCGATTTCAGCGTGAAATATTGGATATGGCCCACGGCCGCTGGCTTTGGTCAGAGGCTGCGAAGGAGCGATGGCGTATTCGCGACCGTGAGGCCCGGACGGTTCGCGACAAAGCGGTGCGTTCGGTCAAGAAGTTGTTGGCAGTACCCTTGGCTAATTCACACGGTTTGAAGCTCTTAACGCGTTCGGAGCGTTTATCCAGCCGGCTTTTGATGGCGACCGACAATTACACGAAGTTATATCGGTCAATTCGTCCGTCACTGGTCTTTAACGGTTCGCATATCCACAGTACGATCGCGACACCGGCGGTTCAGGCGGCGCAGTGGCTCGGAATTCCGACTGCGACGTTCATTTTCAGCTGGGACAATCTTACGTCGCAAGGACGGATAATGCTGCCCTACGACTACTTTATTGTTTGGAATGACGATCTGAAGCGTCAACTGCTCGAAATGTACGCTTGGATCAAACCTGAAAACGTTTTTGTCACTGGATCGCCACAATTTGATTTCCATTTCCGGCCTGAGTTCTATTGGAGCCGGGAACAATTTTGCTCTGAGATAGGTGCCGATGTCGATCGTCCGATAATTTTGTATTCGACCGGAATGGCTAACCATATGCCACGCGAACCGCAGATCGTCGAATCCATTGCCGATCTCCTTCTAGAATATCCGGAGAGTGAACGTCCGCAGCTTCTTGTTCGAGTATATGCCAAGGACCTGACGGGACGATTTGATGAACTAAAGGAACGCCGAAAGGATATTTTATTTCAAAAAGTTGCGTGGAACGCCTCGTGGCTGACTCCAAGATTCGAGGATTCCTACGCGCTCGTAAATGCCCTCCGCCACTCATCGATCGGCATCAATATTGCGTCTACGGTCTCGCTCGAACTATGCATGTTCGACAAACCCGTCATTAATGTCGGATATGATCCGCCGGGCAGCAATGATCTGGAACTACGAAATGCGCTTTTCTACTCTTACGAGCATTATCGGCCGGTAGTTGAAAGCGGTGCGGTCAAGGTCGCCGAGAGCCTCCCGGCAATGAGGAAACTGATTCGGGAGTCGTTAACAAATCCTGACGCAATGCGGAATGAACGGCGACAGTTGATCGAAAAAATGTTTGGCGAAACCTTAGACGGTCGCTCCGCCGATCGGATAGCTCGGATATTGGTTGAATTCGCCGATCGGACCCACGAGTAGAGTAGTTCAATTAAGAGAATATATGGTGTTCACTAGTCGCGACCCAGATCTGGAAATTGAAACGAAAGGGGTATCTAGTCTGACATTGTCGGTGGTCACTCCTACGCTTAAGCGACCGCAGGAAATACGGGAATTGTTAGAAAATCTAAGAAACCAATCCGTTATGCCGACTGAGGTCATTATCGTGGACGGCATCGCCGGAGACGAGAGCGAGACTGAAGAGGTTATTTCACAGATCGGGCCTCAACTTCCCTTCGCGGTTAAGTACATTCGCCATGGTGGCGGAACAGCGATACAGAGAAATGTCGGTATCGACGAAGCAAAAGGAGATCTGGTAGCGTTCATCGACGACGATGTACGCTTAGACCGTTCATTTTTCGAAGAAATGGTGAGGGTGTTGTCTGATCGGTCGAACCATGACGTCGGCGGTGTTGTCGGCTACCGGACCAACTGTCACTTTGAGTTGGAGGGGTCAATGCGGTGGCGTTGGTACCGCCGATTGGGTCTTCTGTCGATCTTTGAACCCGGTCGATATGATTTCGCGTGCGGCTATCCAATAAATAACAGCCTCCAGCCTCCATTTTCCGGCACGAGAGAGGTGGACTTTATGACCACCGCCTGCGCCGTCTGGCGACGGGTTGTATTTGATCCGGGCCTGAGGTTCGACGAGTTTTTTCGCGACTTTGGTGTGCTTGAGGACGCTCACCTCTCGTTGAGAGCCGGTCGAACTTGGAGATTACTTCAATGCGGAGACGCCCATTGCGAAGAATTGCATTCCCGGAACGGTCGGGAAAACAGGACAAAAATCGGATTTAAGTCTGTTGTCAATTACTATTATGTGTTTCGGGATGTTGCAGGGCCTCTCGACCATATGCAGAAATACCGGTTTTGGAGGTACCAGCTTTTCGAGGCCGTACGCATTGCGTCTTCAGCGATCCGGAGATTCAACGTGGGAGATCTAGCGGACCTTCGCGGCCGGGCTCAGGGCGTTTGGCAGATTCTTATGTCCGGTCGCTAATAAGAGAGCTGTCCGGCGTCAGGCAATGTCATCAGACCCAGCTCATGATCTGCCATCGTGGTCACGTGATTGTGCCAGAACGAATTTCCTCGCGACCACAATTCAAATGTAATTGATCGGCAGATTACCTATCAGATTCAGTGACGGATGCTTGCTGCATTTCGGGGTGCTCATGCAAATTTTACATTCTTGTCATTTATGAAACTTGCCGTGATTTCGCACAAGGTTTGCTGGCACTCACCTAATTCGCCTACCGGTTTCATAACCGATGGCGGTTTCCCGCAACAAATGGGCGCGATCTCCGAGCTATTTGATGAGACACGGATAGTCGTTCCCTGTAAAACCGAAGCCGACGCGACCGGTTTGTCGCCTCTAACCGGAAAGAACATAACGGTGGTCCCGCTTTCCGAACCGAAAGGCGAAGGATTCCGGCGCAAACTGAACATCCCGTTCTGGCTTGTCAAGAACTGCCTTACTATTTTGAAAGAGACCAGCAACGCGGACGCGATCCACGCCCCGATCCCTGGTGACGTGGGAACGATCGGAATGGTATTCGCTATGCTTTTGCGAAAGCCGCTTTTCGTTCGTCATTGCGGCAACTGGCTGATCCAAAGAACCTTGGCCGAACGGTTCTGGAAATGGTCGATGGAATATTTCGCGGGCGGAAGAAACGTAATGCTGGCTACCGGCGGTGCGGACCAGCCACCTTCCAAACGAAATCCGAAAGTCGAATGGATATTTGCAACGTCGCTCCGCAAGGCGGAGATCGAGTCGAATTCTCCGCTCGAACTGCCTCACAATGGGGCAGTGAGGCTTATTATCGTTTGTCGCCAGGAAGAACGCAAAGGAACTGACGTTGTAATTGACAGTCTTCCATTGATCCTTGAAAAGCTGCCAAGAGTGACCCTCGACGTTGTTGGAGGCGGATCGAAGCTTGATTTGTTTCGAAAACAAGCGGCGGCACGAAACGTTGAGGATCGGATAACCTTTCACGGTAAGGTCGTTCACGACCAAGTGATAAGTCTTCTTAGAAGCTCCCATTTGTTTTGTTACCCGACCTCGGCGTCGGAAGGCTTCCCAAAAGTGGTGTTGGAGGCATTGGCGATCGGTTTGCCGGTCATTACGACTCCTGTTTCAGTTCTTTCTAAATTGATCAAAAGCTCGAACGGGATACTCGTTAAGCGTGCGGAACCAAGTGAACTGGCGGATGCGATTCTTGAGCTGTGCTCGGACCGAACGAGGTATCGATCCGTATCAGCGAATGCGATCGAAACAGCCAAGTCATTCTCGCTTGAGGGTTGGCGGGAGTTCATTGGGAAACGGTTGATCGAGACATGGAAAGTAGATTCCTTAAGCGAATAGGGCTAAGGCAAGTTGTGAACGGATATAAAGCGACTTTCGCCTGAGTTTAGGCTTTTCGTGGCTTGGCATTTTATCAAAGGAAAGTGCGGAATTTGCGACAGCATGAGATGCAAGTCGACTACCTAGCACGCCGTATTTTCCGGTTATCCGAAGGCAGATCGTATTTCATGAAAGTTTGTTTTCTGGCCGGAACGTTGGGACGCGGGGGAGCAGAGAGGCAACTTATCCTTATGCTTCGGTCACTGAAAGACGCTGGTATCCGCTCACGACTGCTTTGTCTCACGAAGGGTGAAGCCCTCGAAGATGAAATTCGAGAACTTGGTGTTGAGATCCATTCGATCGACTCTCACGGCGGAAGGATCCGTAAGCTACGAAACATCATTAACGAGCTGCGACGGGAGAAAGCCGACATAATACAAAGCTCGCATTTTTATACCAATATCTATGTTTCGATAGCCGGGAGAGTAAACAGGATCCCCAGTATCGGCGCGATCCGAAGTGATCTCGCTCATGAATTTGCCACAAACGGGTTTTACGGGAAATATCAACTCAAACTACCCAGACATTTGATTGCAAATTCCAAACTGGCCTTTGAACGGTCCATTAATTTTGGCGTCGATCCGGAAAGGATCGATCTTGTTCGAAACGTCGTGTCTTGTGTGAGTGGAATTGAGAAAACCGCCAACAAATCGGTTGATACTACCCAGATCCTCTTCGTTGGGCGTCTCGGAAAAGAAAAGCGCCCTGAGCTTTTCGTGAAAATGGCCCGTGAGCTTCGGAAAACGCTTCCGGACCGACGTCTGAAATTTCGTGTCGTTGGCGACGGCCCCTTGCGTCCGGAGCTAGAAGAACTTGCAAGCAGATATGGTCTTACGCCGGAGGTGCTTTCTTTTGACGGAGAAAGATCCGATATGTCAGAGATCTACCGTACCGCGGATATATTGGTACTTACGTCCAAACATGAGGGGACGCCAAATGTTGTACTCGAGGCGTTGAGTCACGCGGTTCCGGTAGTTGCGACAAGAGTCGGAGGTGTTCCCGACATTTTGAACGACAAGACGGGTATTGTCGTCGATCCGATGGACTTTACGGGGTTAATAAAAGCGACAGCTAATTTGATCGTCGACCCTCATCTTCGAGTTGTCCTTGGAACAAGCGGTCAAAAGTATGTCGAAAAAAATCACTCACTGAAGTACCTTGAGGAACGCCTCACCGGAATATACACTGGATTATTGGCAAAAAGAAACAATGGTCGCAGCTAAACCCTTAAACAAAGCTGTACTTAATCTTACAGACCCGAAGATTCTGTACAAAAAGGCGGAAACAAACTTCCGCCTTTTCCTCGTGATCACCATCCTTCATGTGCCGCTCGGATTGTTTGACTACTACTCGGGCCCAGCCGCGCTGCTTCATCCAGCAGCAGTATTCGGAATCGGGATCTACTGGGCAATGCAAAGGAAAGTCAGACTCGAGCGGGTCGCACTTGCGGTCGGATATCTAGTGAGCGTCGAGATACTCTGGCGAATGGCGCAGATCCCTGTCTTCTGGGAATTTGGCAAATACGGATCGGCGGTTATCATGATCATCGCTCTGTTAAGACGAAATCGTCGACATATTCCGAGTTTGCCATTGATCTACTTCGGTGCTCTACTGCCTGGGTGCGTCCTTACCTTGATTCAGTTTGATCTTTCTGCTGCGAAAGACACTTTGAGTTTCAATTTATCAGGACCTTTCTTTTTGTTTGTCAGCTGTTGGTTCTTCTCGAATATCAGGATGAACCCGGACCAACTTAGGCACTTTTTTGAGGCTTTCATTGTCCCCCTAGTGAGTGTTGCATTTGTGACTCTGTTTTTCACTATTTCAATGAAGGACATTCAGTTCACCGACGAATCGAACTTCGCAACAAGCGGCGGCTTTGGGCCTAATCAGGTATCGTCGATGCTCGGGCTCGGGGTATTTTTCACGGTGTTTTCATTGATCGCATTAAGGAACGACCGGAAATACAAGATCTACTTTTCCGTTGCGGCAGTGGTCTTTGCGGCCCAAAGTATCATGACTTTTTCGCGGGGTGGCATATACAATGCGGGAGGGGCCCTCATCATGGTCGCGTTGCTTGAATTTGGGAATCCTCTTAAGGCGACAAGACGGATAGTGCCTGTCGCCTTTATCGTCATACTCTTTTTTATTTTCGTTTTTCCGGTCCTTAATAATTTCACCGGCGGCAGTTTGCAGGAACGTTTTGAAGACACTCAATCGACGCACCGAGCGGAGATCGTTGAATCGGATATTGACATTTTTCTTGAGAATCCGGTTCTCGGTGTCGGAGTTGGATCGGCATATAGCGCACGTGAAAAATTCCTTAATTATAAGGCTGCAAGCCACACAGAGTTTTCACGTCTCATATCCGAACACGGGTTATTCGGCATCATTGCAATTTTATCCCTATTTGCAATGGTGGTCATAAATCTCAGACGTTCGCGGTCCAGACTTGGCCGGTCGCTAGTATTGGGGGCGGCTGCGTGGTCGGTACTATTCATGCTAAATACCGGCATGAGGCTTGCTGCACCTTCAGCAATCTTCGGCATGACGTTCATCACCATTATTGCCCCCCGGGCAAGAAGAAGTGTTCGCTCTGTCCGACCGTTCTCAAATGGTACGAACGCTGCGCAGTCGTCTTCTTGAATTGTCGACGATTTTTTGGCAAAACCAACCTATTTGATCAAAGTGAGTATTGGACAACCACGCATTTGTATTGTTGGAAACCTGGTTGGGCGGCACACTGGAAATGTCACCACACAGGGTCAGATCCTTGCGGACTTGCTCGTAAAGACCGGGTACGACGTCATTTCGGTGTCTTCTAAGCTGAATCGCTTATTGAGAATGGCGGAGATCGTCATCACGGTGGTCGGGCGAAGAAGGTCGATCGATTTGATTATCGTCGAGGTTTATAGCGGACCGAGTTTTGTAATTGCTGATACCGTAAGCCTTATTGGCAAGTATCTTGGAATCCCGACGGTCGGGGTGCTTCACGGTGGGAGTTTGCCGGAATTCATGACGAGGAATACGAAATGGGTCTCCCGTGTTTTGCGTCGCTTTGACGAACTCGTGTCCCCTTCGGCGTACCTAAAAGAAGCTACTGGACAACTGGGACTGAAGGCACGGATAATCCCTAACGTAATAGATCTTGATAGGTATCCGCATAGGTTGCGCCGAAAGATCGAACCGAAATTGATCTGGATGCGTGCATTCCACAGCATTTACAATCCCGGGCTTGCAATTGAGGCGTTTTCATTGATCCTTGACAATCACCCCGAAGCGACGTTGGTAATGGCAGGCGTTGATAAGGGGCTCGAGGCGAGTATCAAGCAGCTGGCGCTTGAACTTGGTACTGATCGTCGCATCCGGTTCCCGGGATTTCTAGGTCCGGAGGCCAAGGCTCGTGAATTCTCGGAAGCCGACATCTACTTGAATACGAACGATGTCGACAACATGCCCGTAACGGTCGTCGAATCGTGCGCTTTTGGATTGCCGGTCATTGCAACTGACGTCGGGGGCATCGGATTTTTGATTGACCATGGCAACGAAGGGTTACTCGTACCAGCGGGTAACGCCGCGGAGATCGCGGACGCAGTAACGCGGCTCCTTGGTGATCCGGAACTTACAAGCCGAATCTCGGCCAACGGCCGCCTCCTAGCCGAACGATCGTCATGGGAGTCAGTCAGGTCAAATTGGGAGAACATGTTTCGTGAACTCGGGTTCCGTTACCCCGTCAGGACCGCGTCTGCCGCGGTGCATGAGAGGCCATCGGTCTAAATGTCTGTTGCCAATCGTTTGTACAACCTTCTTCCTATACCGGCAAGATCCGTCGCGGCGAGTCTCAGAGGACACTATCTTAACCGGTGGCGATATGGCTCCGACACAGAATCGATGGTAGCCGCTGCCCTGGAACGGGAACATTGGAGCGATTCTCAGTGGGAGAAATGGCGCATGGGTCGCATAAGCTACGTGCTGAACCGGGCGGCGACACGGGTTCCGTTTTATCGCCGAGCGTGGGCTGAACGCCGGCGGCGGGGCGACAATTCATCCTGGGAATATCTCGAAAACTGGGAGGTGTTGGAGAAAGAGGCCCTTCGCGCCCGTCCGCTTGAATTTATCGCCGATGATTGTAATCCAAAACGGATGTTCCATGATCACACGAGCGGCACAACGGGCACCTCTCTCTCGCTTTATCTGACGAAGGAAACGGTCAGACACTGGTACGCACTATTTGAAGCCCGCTCAAGACGGTGGTACGGGATGACCCGGCATGACAGGTGGGCGATCCTTGGAGGACAGATGGTCACGCCGGCGCACCAGAAGCGGCCGCCGTTCTGGGTCTGGAATTCCGGTCTAAATCAGCTTTATATGTCCTCTTACCACCTTAGTGCTCAGAACGTGCCGGCATATTTCGGTGCTCTTGAGAAATATGGTGTCCGGTACATTTTGGGATACCCGTCTTCGGTCTATTCCCTTGCCGCGGAAGCGATCCGTCTGGGGCGAAAAATGGATAAGATCGAAGTTATTGTTTTGAATGCTGAGCCGGTCTACGAATTTCAGCGTGAAGCGATCGGTATCGCGTTTCAATGTCCGGTCCGCGAAACTTACGGCATGGCCGAGATCGTCGCGGCGGCCGGGGAATGCGAAAATGGTCGCCTCCATCAATGGCCCGAAGCCGGGATCATTGAAGCCGGGGCAGTGGTCGGCGAAGGTCTCTCTGAATTTATATGCACGGGACTCATGAACGCCGATATGCCGCTGATCCGATACCGGGTCGGCGATAGCGGCGAACTTTCGACCGACAAGTGTGCTTGTGGAAGGACACTTCCAGTCATCGAGGAGATCGCGGGCCGTACCGATGATGTTCTGTTCGCCAGCGACGGACGCCAGATCGGCCGGATGGACCCGGTGTTCAAGGGAGGTATGCCGATCAAAGAAGCCCAGATCGTTCAGGAATCCCTCTCACGGATCACAGTCAATTACGTGCCGGCCGACGATTTTCGCGATACGGCGCTAGCCGAACTGACAACCCGTATTCGGGAGAGGCTTGGTGACGTCGAAGTTGAATTCGAAAAGATGAGATCGATCCCCCGAACATCCAGAGGAAAATTCCGAGCGGTAATTTGTAAGGTAGATCCCGACGAAACCGGAATTTGTTAAGGTCGAGAAAAGAAATGAAAAACAATAGCGAGATGCCACTGGTTTCCATAGTCATTCCGGTGCGAAACGAAGCGGCGTTCATTGAGCGCGGCCTTTCCGCGGTGCTCGGTCAAACGTATCCAAAGGATCGGATCGAGATAGTGGTCGCCGATGGGATGTCAACAGATGGTACGCGTGAAAAGATCTTAGAGATCGCGGCCCGGTCTGAGATGAACATTTTGATCGTGGATAACGTCAAGCAGATCGCTCCGACCGGGCTCAACCGTGCTATCGAGAAAGCCAGCGGCGAGATAATTATCAGGGTCGACGGCCATTGCGAGATCGATCCCGACTATGTCGCAAATTGTGTAGAGCTTTTAGAATCCGGACGGGCAGAGGGTGTCGGCGGACCGATCGAAACGGTTGGTGAAACGCCGCGGGCCGCCGCGATCTCTATGGCCATGAGTTCAAATTTCGGTGTTGGAGGCTCGGCCTTTCGCACGATCAACGACCGGGAGATGTTGACGGACACGGTGGCTTTTCCCGGGTACACACGCAAGATCATTGAGCAGGCCGGTCCGTTCAATGAGGAGCTGGTCCGGAATCAGGACGACGAATACAATTTTCGGATCAGAAAACTTGGGGGCCGGATACTTTTGTCCCCGAAGATCCGTTCGCGCTATTACAGCCGCAGCACTTTCGGTTCGCTTTGGAGGCAATATTTTCAGTACGGATACTGGAAGGTCCGCGTGCTTCAAATGCATCCGAAGCAGATGAGTCTCCGGCAATTCGTTCCGTTCGTATTTGTTTCGTCGATCATCTTGCTAGGCCTTCTTTCCCCATTTTTCTTCGCCTTCCGCCTGACGCTGGCCGTTGAAGTCGGTATGTATCTACTCGCCAATCTCGCCGCGTCGTTCAAGGTGGCGGGATCTCGGATCAGAGCAATACCATTCCTGTCGTTGAGTTTCTTTATTCTCCATGTAGCGTATGGGTTGGGGTCCATGTTCGGTCTCTTCGTATTTCGTAATCGTTGGGGGCATCGGTCGGAACGGGCGACCGTGACAGAATAGTGTTTTCCTGAATTTGATTACAAGATCTCGAGCTGACCCAAGTCTCGGACAAAACGACAGGTTCTATTGGACATATCTGCTTTACCAAACGGGCACTTAGCGCCGATGTGTTTGGTGCAAAACATGAGATATTCTGGTAAGAAACGCTTCCCTGTCCGCCACTTCCATGCACCGGCAGAAAAACTCAATAGAGATTGGTCGTGGGTCCGACAAGACATAGTTGGTCTTGAAAGTGGTTTGGCAAATTCGAATTATGCACGGCGGCTTTACATTGGCACAAGTTAACAAAATGACGATGGCTAAAACTTCGGAAACGCCCATTAACAAGCGGCGTTATCGAGCTATCCGAGAGCACTTGGTATCTGATCTCGATTCGAAAGCGGTAATACTCAGCCTTAAGAATGGAAGGTATTACGGCTTGAATAAGGTCGGGCTCGCGATCTGGGCACTAGTCCAGAAACCCTTGACGATCGCTGAGATCGAGAAGGCACTGCTCCGGGAATATGCGGTTGATGAAGAAACGTGTCGTCGCGAAGTGATCGGGTTTCTGGAGACAATGGTTTGCGAAGAATTGGTCGAGGTAAATGAAGAATAGGTTGTTGAGGTTTGTCTTCACAAGTCCCCATGAAAGGGCAATGATTCTGCGTTCGATTTTTTGGCTGACGTACTATCGCTCCGGCCTTTGGTTGTTTCCGTCGTTCATCACAAGGAAAGCGGCGGCGGATCTTACTAATAATTCAGGTAATCACAGGCAGGCCGACAAGGCCCTGATTTATGACGTCGTACGCTCTGTTCGTCGATGCAGCAGATATGTCCCGTCCGCTTCGTGCCTGACCCAGGCTCTGGCGGCTAAGACAGTTTTGAAACGTTACGGTCAGTCATCCACGTTGAGGATCGGCGTGGCCCCGATCGATTCAACTATCGAGGCTCACGCCTGGGTTGAAATAGAAGGCAAGATAGTGCTTGGAAGGCTACCGCAGCAAGCACGTTTTTCAGTAATGAGTTCTCGTCCCGATAGCTTAACATGAGCGGAATAGTAGCGATCTTCAACCTTGATGGACGTCCGGCTTCCCTGCCGCTAGTCGGTAGAACTCTAGACAGGCTTGAGCATCGTGGCGCCGATGGCCGCGGGGTATGGGTAGACGGAAATATTGGCCTCGGTCATCGTATGAGATGGACAACGCCAGAGTCGCAAAACGAGAAATTGCCTTTGAAGAGTCCCGAGAGCGGGTGCGTTATTAGCTGCGATGCACGGATCGACAATCGGGATGAAATGCTCCGGCAACTGTCATTCGGCCAGAAACCAGCGACCGAGATATCGGATAGCGAAATAATTCTGCGGGCCTATGAGAAATGGGGCCAAGAGTGCCCGCGGCATCTGGTCGGCGATTTCGTATTCGCGATCTGGGACAAATCGCACAGGAAACTTTTTTGCGCCCGCGACACACTCGGGCTAAAGCATTTTTATTATTATTATCGTCCGGGCCGCCTTTTTGCGCTGGCTTCGGAGATCAAGGCCCTCCTGGAGATCGATGAGGTTCCGAAAGAGATCAACGAAGCTCATCTTGCTGACTATTTGATATTGAAATCGGAAGACAGAGTTTCGACATTTTATAAGGGCATTGAGAGATTGCCGTTAAACCACTCGCTAACCGTCACATCGGAACGGATCCAGACGCGACAATGCTGGTCGCCAGATCTTAAGGAGATCAGGCTCAAACGAGACTCCGACTACCACGAAGCCTTTCTTGAAAAGTTCTCGCAGGCGGTAAATTGCCGACTGCGCAGCGCCTATCCCGTCGGGGCTATGCTGTCGGGTGGCCTGGACTCATCGGCCGTAGTTTGTGTTGCCGACAAGACCCTTCGTGCCCAGGGCCGGGGTCCGTTAAGCACTTATTCGGCGGTCTTCCCTACCCTCGCTAAGGAGGACCCGCGGGTCGACGAATCCTCCTTTATGCGGTCGGTTATTGAACAAACAGGTGTAAACGCACATTTTGTGAACGTCGATGACGCAAGTCCGCTTCAGAACATGGACAAGATCGTTTGGCATACGGACCACCCGGTCGGTTACCTGAATGTCTACATGGATTCCCAGATCTTTAAGAAGTGCCAGGCGGACGGCATCAGAACCTTGTTAACAGGACACGACGGGGACACTACTGTTACGTACGGGTATCAGGAATTCGAGCAATTGGCCAGACGCGGCCGGGTCGTCCGGATGATGCGCGAGGCCCGGGCAATGAACATCAACATGCCATCCAGAGGGCACACGTTCAAGCGACTCGCCTGGCATCAGGGAGTAAAACCGGCCATCCCGTCCGCTCTTGTTAGTGCCTGGCGAGTAGCGAGATTCTGGAAAAACAGCATTATCGATGATACGGCTGTCCCGCATCCGTTGCATTTGAGCTCGGTTAATCCGAATTTCCGGTCCAGAGAGAGACTTATCGAACGGATGGAAGCACTATGGGAGGAAAACTACCCGAGCGAGGTCTTGCCTGCGGAGCACCACTGGAATTCACTGACGACCGGTCTTTTCTCCAATATGCATGAGCAGGTTGAGAAGCTTTCGGCGGCATATGGTGTGGAGCCGCGGCACCCATTCTTTGACCGAAGGCTGATCGAGTTCTGCGTTGCGCTTCCTCCGGGACAGCGGATCTATAAGGGATGGACGCGGTCGATATTTCGATTCGCGATGGAGGGGATACTGCCTCCGGATGTACAGTGGCGGGTCGACAAAGCAAATCTTGGCGCCCACATCAAGTTAAATTTGCTCAAATACGGGCGGGATGAGATCGAAAAGGCGATCGGCCGGGATTCATGGAAAGTCGCAAAATATCTGGATGTTAATTTGCTTAGATCAGCATACGAGGACTTCGGACGAGACGCCAATCGTAAAGACGCCGAGGCTCTATTGCTTCTGACGAGCATGTATTTGATCAAGTGGCTTGACCATTCGGGCTTTGCCGATCGGGATCGGGCCGCTTCGTCTGCCAGCGTATGATCGGCGCGGCAAATTTCGATCTCATGAAGTTTTGACGATCATTCGAGGCGCGACCTGGTTCGCGTTTGGAACTGTTGTCGAATCCATGCGCTTGCAAAATAGCGTTTTGCAGAAACCATAAGAAAGGAGGATAAAATGGAAAAAGAAGTCGAAAAAAAGCTAACTTGGGAAAAACCGGATGTTACTGTATTCGGCGATCTTGCCTCACTGACACAAGGAAGTCCTCAAGGCACGGGTAAAAACCTGGGCTTTGGCGATGACATTTTGCAGGTGGTAAACGCCGGCATTTCTTCGGTTCCCTAGTTTGACCCGAAGGCCTGTCCTTGGATAGGCTCATTCGACTGACAGGCCGCAACTCTGGCAAATGCGGGTCGCGGCCTTTCTATAAGAAGAGCGAAACCACCGAACGATCACAATTGATGTTCGCCGGTGGTTTCGCTTTTGACATCGCAATATGTTTTCCAATTCCGAAAAATATTCCTATTTTGCTTACGGAATGAAAATCGACTCATCGATACGCATGCCGGACCTCGTCGAAGGCGGGACCGGATCCGATGTTACTTTTCGCTTCGGAATATTGTCCGACGATTATCTAAATGACATCATTCGAACGCCGGTCCTTGATACCCCGGGTTGCCGGGTCAGGGTATCCGAGCGGGCGATGTCCTTCGATTGGCCGATCATCGGAAAAATATTGATCATCGATGGGCGGGAGGTGGTAGCGCAGCCCGCTCCCGGCGCATCCGAAGACGACTTGCTGCCTTTCCTTACCGGCCCGGCAATGATCGCACTGCTTCATCAACGCGGATTTTTGGTCCTTCACGCTAGTTGTGTTCTTGTAAACGGCATTGCCGTTGCTTTCATGGGGGCCAAAGGTTTTGGAAAGTCGACGCTTGCTGCCTGTATGTACGCCCGCGGCCACACTTTGATCAGCGACGACATTGTCCCGGTCTATTTCTCGGGGGACAGAGTTCATACATGGCCGGGATACCCACGGATCAAACTCTATCCGGACTCGGTCGTTGCCGCCGGAAGTGATCCGAAGCAGCTCCCTTACATTCACCGGCTGATCGAAAAACATTCCTTCGCGTGTCCGAATGATAGTTTCGTCGATCCGGTCAACTTGGGGGCGCTCTATGTTCTGGATAAGAGCGACGTCGTCAGCATTGACGACATCGATCTTAGCCGGACATTTATTGAGTTGGTAACAAATACCCACGCCGGCCATCATCTTGAGCGAATGAATTCGCAAGAGCGGCATTTCAGGCAATGTCAAGAGCTGGTTCGTCTGATCCCGTCTTTCCGCTTCAGCCGGCCACACCGCTTCGATGAGATAGATGCTGTGTGTTCAACGCTTGAGACGCACATTTTGGGCCTCGATCGCGCAAATGGCTAGTTTCGAGAATATACTTTCCGGCAACGTTGCCGGAAAGCAAGTTTAGCGATCATTTCAATGGCAACCAAATGCTGAAACTGACAAAGATCAACTCATTCAATTTGCTTAAGTACAGCCGCTTATGGCGGCGAAATCTGTCCTTGATCTGGAATTCCGTTCCGGGCTACACGACGGTCTGGGGATTTTTGTTGATCGTTCAAGGTCTGCTTCCGGGTGCGACCGTTTACACGTCAAAGCTCGCGATCGACAGTTTTGTCGCTTCAAAGAATTCACGCAGTCTCAGCGATCTCGAGCACACCGTCTGGTTGTTTGTCCTGACGGGCATGACTCTGCTTGCGGCGGACTCTTTACGTTACCTCACTGACTGGATCCGAAACGCGCAAACGGAACACTTTTCGGATCATTTGAAGAAATTGATGCATTCGAAAGCCGTCGAGGTAGATTTCGAGTTTTATGATTCATCCGAATACCACGATCTAATGGAACAGGCGGGCGGCGAATCCCAATCGAAGCCGCTTGCACTCCTGGAAAATCTTGGGTCAGTTATCCAAAACTCCATCACGTTGGTCTCATTTGCCGCACTGTTGCTTATATACGGTTGGGCGGTACCAATCCTGCTCGTAGTGGGGGCATTGCCGAGTTTGCTTATTTCGCTTCTATTCGACAAGCGATATTTCGGCTGGTGGCGTCAGACCGCAAGCGAGCGGCGCTGGCTTTTCTACTATGATGGAATGCTTTCACACAGCGACGCCGCAGCCGAGATCCGCTTGTTCGAGATCGGCAAAAAGTTTAGCACGGCTTATCAGAAGCTCCGTGAAAAACTCCGTTCCGAAAAGCTGAAACATCTAAGGGAACAGATCGCAGGCAAAGTAGCCGCCAACTTTTTGGCATTGGCAATGGGAGCGATCGCGATGCTCTGGATCGCGATGCGGGTTTATAACAATACGGCTTCTCTCGGCGATCTCGCGGTATTCTATCAGGTCTTCAGTAGGGGCCAATCGATCGTCGTCGCTCTGCTTGGCTCGATCGGCAAAACTTTCAGTAACACGCTTTATCTTGAAAGCCTTTTTGTTTTCCTCGACCTCAAGGCGACAGTCGTGTCCCCGTCCGACCCGCTGCCTTTTCCCGAGGATATCGTTGACGGCGTGCGGTTTAATGGGGTTACCTTCCGATATCCTGGAGCAGAATTGCCGGCAATATCGGATTTCAGCTTGTTTATTCCGGCCGGGAAACAGGTCGCGATCGTCGGAGCGAACGGGGCGGGTAAGAGTACATTGATCAAGCTGCTTTGCCGCTTCTATGACCCGCAGAGCGGCTCGATCGAGATCGACGGGATCGACATTCGTCGATTTGACATCGGCGAATTGCGGCGGAATATCTCAGTCCTTTTCCAGTTTCCTCTGCATTTTCAGGATACTGTCGAGGGAAATATCAGCCTCGGTGATGTACGGGACAAACCCGAACCGCATGAGGTGGTGGCTGCGGCCGAGCTGGCGGGAGCCGACGGGTTCATCGAGGCGCTGCCGAGTAAGTATCAGACGCTGCTCGGACGCTGGTTCGAAAGCGGCTGTGAGCTCAGTGGAGGTGAATGGCAGAAAATTGCTCTCGCTCGAGCCTACTTTCGGAGGTCGCCGTTGCTCGTTCTTGACGAGCCGACCAGTTTCATGGATTCGTGGGGAGAGGCGGATTGGTACGACAGGTTCTCGAGTCTTGCCAAGGATCGTACGGGACTAATAATCACCCACCGCTTTACGATCGCGATGCGGGCGGACATTATCCACGTAATGAATGATTCCCGTTTGGTTGAATCCGGTACGCACGGTGAGCTTGTCAATTCCGACGGATTCTACGCCAGCTCGTGGAAGTCGCAGATGTTGATCGCCGCAGAAAAGACCTACGATCCGGTGCCGACGGTGAAATGATTTTCGGCGAAATTAATGAAGTCGCTACATGAACATGGACACTCCCGATCATACGCGTGAGATTGATCTGATCATCAACTGCAGCCGCACTGTGATCCCGGCGCCGCTGGCAGCGAGAATATCGTCGACGCTTGACGGGCCGATCGACTGGAAATTCGCCCTAAATGTCGCCCAGCGCAATGCAGTGCTTCCTCTTCTGGGGCGCAATTTGATCATGGGATTTTCCGATCAGCTGCCTGCGAATATTGCGAGTATCCTGAAAATCGAACAATCACGCCATCTTCACCACAATTTGTTCCTGACCGGCAAATTGATCGAGTTGGTGAAGTTCTTTGAAGCGAACGGAATTAAGATATTACCGTTCAAGGGGCCAGTTCTCGCGATCGAGGCGTACGGCGACCCCTCACTGCGGAAATTCAACGACCTGGATGTACTTGTTCAGCCAAAGCAGTTCAAGAAAGCTGTGACATTACTTACGGAAAGCGGCTGGGAGTCAATGACAAGCGTCAGTTGGCTGACCAAACGGAATTGGAACATCAGCCGTAAGAAGGACATTTATTTTGTTGATCGCGAGCGAAATGTAAATCTTGAGTTGCACTGGAAGCTTTCCGGATCGCATTTCGGGCTCCCGAGGGAAATGAATGGTCTTTGGGAGCGGCTTGGTTCGATCGAACTTGCCGGAACCGAATTGTCTACGCTTAGGTTCAATGACCTCCTCATCTATTTGTGCCTTCACGGAGCACGGCACAGTTGGGAAAGGTTCGGTTGGGTCTGCGACATTCATCAAGTGGTCGTATCGAAGGGTGCCGTCGACTGGGAACAGCTTTTCATCGAATCTCGAAAGCTCGGCTGTGAGAACGTGGTTGCACTTGGTTTGAGACTGATAAATGATTTCTTTGGGTTTGAAGTTCCAGATCAACGCTGGAAAAAGGCACTCGGTGATCCCATCTTTGAGGAAATGTCTAACGAAATCAGGGGCCGATTATTTTCATCTGACTCGATCCCGGTCCATATTGCCGAGCGATATTTGAATCACCTCAAGCTGAAGGAGCGATTCTTTGACCGATTCAAGCTTCACTACCACTATTTGACGTGGTATTCGCGGATAATAATCACGCCCAACGAGATCGACAGGAACGTAATCGTGTTACCGCGTGGTCTTCACTCGCTATACTACGTTACGCGGCCGCTGAGATTGGTCTACAAATATTTCCTGAGATCCAGGGAAAAGTGAAGATCGGTATAGGTCAGCAAATTAGATTGAAAGACGCGATTACCGATCACCCACCGACGGACCCGATGAGGCGAAAGAAATTTATCAACAGCCGACACAATGGCGGCGTCGGTCCGGTGATCTGATCTCGAGAAATGGCAGCTCATTTGGCGTCGGCAAAAACAACTACCCAATATCCCGGAAATACGCAAAATGGCTAATTGTGTGCAATTTAGCTATTGAATCGACTATGTTCGGTGCGTTGTGTTGCGGAATTCTGGTCCTTAAGTGCCACGGAAAACTGTCTTTATGTACGAATTCAGATAGCTTCGAAGCTGTTAGTCTAAAAAGTAGCCCAAAAAGTTTAAGGCTTTTCCCAAACTTAGAAACGAGTGCCTATTGTTTCTTTATCGGTCGTAGTTTGGATTCTTGATCGATCAGTGAACAGGTATCGGGTCTCGTGCCCAATTTATTGACTTATGAGTGAAATTGACCCATCGGTTCAGGTCAGATCTTAGGAGAAAAGAATGCAAACTAACGAGACGATCGATAAAGGTAAGACGGCCGATAAGAAACAGGTTGAAAATGGCGGGGTATCGTCCTCCATACGTGTACCGTTTTTTCGACCGGACATCGGCGAGAATGAAATAAGCGAAGTGATGGCGACGCTCCGCAGCGGCTGGCTGACCACCGGGCCCAAGGTCAGGGCCTTTGAGCAGGAATTCGCCAAAGCAGTCAACGGGAAATTTGCGGTGGCTGTCAATTCATGTACCGCAGCGCTTCATCTCGCGGTTGAGGCGATAGGCCTGAAGGAGGGTGATGCGGTACTCATTCCGACCATGACGTTTGCCGCGACTGCCGAGATCGTTCTCTATAAGAAAGCAGTACCGGTGCTGGTCGACTGCGATCCGGTAACCGGAAATATGGATCTGGCGGACGCCGAGCGCAAGATCGAAAAGATCAGGCAACGGACTCTTCCCTATTTGCGCGGTCGGGACCTGACGCCGGTGGGAATAATCCCGGTGCATGTCGGCGGATTTATGATGGATATCGGGGCCGTCAAGAGGTTCGCGGCCAAACATAACCTATGGGTCATCGAGGACGCCGCCCATGCATTTCCGTCGGGTTGGCGGCCGGATCCCGAGGCCGATCCTAACGGTGGCTGGGAAATGTGCGGTGAAAACACTGCGGCAGTAACCTGCTTCTCTTTTTACGCAAACAAGACCATCACCACCGGTGAAGGCGGCATGGCGGTTACGGATGACGAAATACTGGCCAACAAGATCCGGCTTATGTCTCTACACGGTCTATCGCATGACGCGTGGGGAAGGTACACCGCAGAAGGAAGCTGGGACTATAAGATAATCCAGCCCGGTTACAAATATAACCTGACCGATGTCGCGGCGGCACTTGGATACCAGCAACTGGCGAGAGCTGAGGAGATGCGCGAAAAACGGGAGGCTGTCGCACGTTACTATCTTGCTTCAATGGCTGATATCCATGAAATTTCGCTACCTCCCGACGACGAGAATCGGCTTCATTCATGGCACCTGTTTCCGATCCGGCTGAATCTGGACGAACTAACGATCGACCGGAATGGCTTTATTGAAGAATTGAAACGCAATCGCGTCGGCTTTTCGGTCCATTGGCGTCCGTTGCATATGCATCCCCTCTATGCAGAGCGCCTCGGTTGGAGCGATGTTCATTTCCCTGCAGCTTCGAAAATGTGGAAGGAAATTATCAGTCTGCCGATTTACTCGGCTATGACGATGGAAGAAATGGCCCATGTGGTCAACTCGGTAACTAGAATTTGCGCCGCTTACTCCAAGGGGGCTATGTCGGTAGCAGCTTAAAAATGAACGGAAAACTCAGAATAGGCTTGCCGCGGGCGGTCGAGATAACAATGGCAGTATTTGGATTGGTGGTCAACGCACCGGTCCTCGCGATCGCTGCGGTGCTGATCAAGTTCAATTCCCAGGGTCCGGTATTGTTTCGTCAAAAGAGGGTCGGA
Source organism: Acidobacteriota bacterium (assembly GCA_029781855.1). Lineage (GTDB taxonomy): Bacteria > Acidobacteriota > Blastocatellia > Pyrinomonadales > Pyrinomonadaceae > OLB17. Next base: position 73,707 of record JAKOVX010000059.1, read on the forward strand.
CAAAACGGCGAGCATTTCACGATGTTCAAGTTTCGGACCATGGGAGTCGCGTCGAAGGGTGCTCTTGTGACCGCGGCAAACGACAGTCGTGTGACGTCAGTTGGACGATTTCTTCGAAAGACCAAGATTGATGAGCTCCCTGAGCTCTGGAACGTCCTTAAGGGCGACATGTCATTTGTGGGTCCGCGCCCGGAGGTCCCGGAATTTGTCGATATGAACGATCCGTTGTGGCAGACCGTCCTGGAGCACCGGCCGGGAATAACCGATCCGGTCACGCTTCGGCTTAGGAATGAAGAACACCTTCTGGCTCAAGTAGTCGACAAGGAAAGATACTATCGAGAAGTGGTGCAGCCATACAAGCTCCGCGGATACGCCAAATTCGTCGGCGATAAGAGTTGGAAGACCGATCTGCGGATCATTGGCCGTACGATGCGGGCGATCGTGTTCCCGGCGACAGCTGTTCTTCCAACGCGCGAAGAAATGCAGTTATCGTACATCGATACGGGATCTTTCAAATAGGCGCCGACTAATGTGGGTGGGCTTCCGGTTCACACTCGAAATGAGCGTTTTTTGTTAATTTTCTCTCGGAATCTTTTGATTACAACCCGCAGCGATTCAAGCGCTTGAGAGTCGCTGGATGCCAATATCGGGAGTTTTTAGAGAAAGTCAAACTGATAGAATCCGCAATTCAGCATCTGCGGGCAGACAAGGGTCCGTGTCACTGTCCATACAAAAGCTGGCGCTCGGTGTCTTCGTACTGACGATACTGATACTCGCCGTTGTCGACGGCAACATCGGCGAATCGACCAGATCGATTCTCCCGTTCTTGTTATATAGTTTCAGTCTGCTTCGAATAGCGGCTGGTTTAGTTTCCGGTTCTTTTCGGTTTTCTGATCCGGTTTTGATTCTCCCGCTCGCCGGGATCGTAGGATTGGCATTCCTACAGATCTTTCCGCTGAGATCGGTTGTCGACATTTATAGCGCAGATCCATTTGAAACAAAGAGTTTCATCGTCTTCTTCGCGGCGCTGATCCTTGCCGGCGAATCTCTACGCCACCTCGTAAATAATCCGCGACGACTTCGACTGATTGTCGGAACCGTTATCGTTGTCGGCGTGTGCAGCGCGATTTACGGTATTGCTAGAGCCATTCTGGTCCCTACCGGGGAAGAATATGCTCAGTTCATCAACCGGAACCACTATGCGGTCATGGCGGAAATGTCGACCGGTCTGTTGCTCGGCTTATTGATCAAGGGCAGCATTTCAAAAAGTCTCCGTCTGATCGGCTGGCTCCTTACGTCAATCATCATCTATTCGCTGTTAACTGCGGGATCTCGCGGCGGACTTGTAAGCCTTGTCGCAATAGCACTATTCTCCGTGATCGTGCATGCCTTTGTTGCAAGGTTCGACTTTCGACAAGGCTCATCAGAGCCACGGCTAGGTCGCGGGGCACGGACCCTTGCGATCCGACTCGTGACAGCTGTGGGAACCTGTGTGTTGATAATAATTCTCTCGCTAGCAATGATCGCTATTGTCGGCGGCGACAAAGTTATTACTCGTTTTGAGCGGGTCCGCGACGAGGTTGAAAAACAGTCTGATCTTCGCATGAACAGGGGAACGATCTGGAATATCACGATCGATCTCATAAAGGAACACCCCGTGACGGGCTCGGGATTCGGATCGTATGCCACAGCAATTACGCGCTTCGACCGCTCGGATGGTTCGTGGGCGCTGGAACAGGCCCATAACGAGTACCTTGAGATCCTGGCCAACGGAGGGATCGTTGGCCTCATTTTGTTTGCGACGTTTTTGGTGCTGGTGGTAAAACGGTCCGCTTACGGCCTGAAGGCGGAAGATCCGCTGATGCGGTCGACTTGTTTCGGCGCATCAGTGGGGATTTTCGGAGTACTTGTCCACAGCTTGGTAGATTTTGGGCTTCACGTTCCTCTTAATGCACTGATCTTTGTCGTATTGGTGGTGATCGCCACGAATGGTTATCCACGGGGAACCCGAAAATCTGAACCCGGGCCTCCGACATTTTGACCGTTAATCGTTTGGGGTCGAGCGGTCAGAGATACTGACGATGAAATGACACAAGAGGCGGCAAAATAAAAATTCATCTTGAAACATTGCGCCTCTGAGAATTACCGGCTGATTTTCGTAATTTCGACTCCTGAAGATGCGTTTCGATGAGGTTCGACCAATTTGTGTCTTGGAGAACCAGACCGATCAAACCGGTTTTCGGACGCTTTCGTTATTTTTATGACGATTCCAAAGACCCTTATGGATCTCCCCAATATTAGTCGCCGTCGGAATGCGGAAGTTGATTTGTCTCCTTCCGTTTACGAATATCTTGACATCTGTTATTCGCGGCTTGAGAGCCTGCTCCGGTCTAAAGTTCACCAATGCCGATCCCTGCTGAGAAACCGTGACCTGATCCGGGCCGTTCTTACCGAAAGTTGTACCTGGAACGGCGGCTCAAGATTTCGATTTGGCGACGTCCTCAAAGTATTTGGAGACGACGGCCGGTGCGTTCGTCTGGCGATCCGGGGATCTCGGAACAACGCCATCGTAAACACCTATTTTGCGGTCGACCTTGACGACTTGATGCCATGCTACGTGAAAGCTCTCCGAGAATCGGAGTCGGTTGACCCTCTCGTTGATCAAATATGGAGGCGAGAGGCGAGCCTCAGTTTGCGACTTCCGCCGCACCCGAATCTAGTCAAAACGTTCGAAATATTTTTCCACCAGAGGAAGCTCCATTTGCGGACAGAGTATATCCGGGCGACTGAGTTAGATAGGCTTATGGAAGATGGCCATCTCAGGCTGAGGGACGCTATGGTTTATGCGATCCATCTTTGCAGGGCGCTTGTCACCGTGCAATCGGTATTTCCTGGCTTTGTGCATGGGAACCTAAATCCCGATTGCTGCCTGATCGCGCGCGATGGAACCTTAAAACTGAGCGATCTGGGGCGCGGTACATATTGTGGAACGGGTGTTCCGTCGCTTTCGCCGACAAAGGGCACGGATGGACGGTATCAGGCGACGGAAAACTCGGTTAGGCTCTTTCCGCAGGGAAACTACACGGCACCGGAATTGCTCGATGGCGACGCGCCTATCGCGATCTCGAGTGACATCTATTCGTTTGGCGTACTATTGCTTGAAATGGTCTGTGGAAGATACCACGGTGCAAGCCTGCCTATCGGGGGTCAGGGAGCGAACCGGATCAATTCCCTGAATTCCTCCCGACTGCTCTCGGTCCGGGATTTTTATCCTGAGCTCGCAGATCTCGTCCATCGATGCCTCTCAGCGTCACCGGACGAGCGTCCGATTGATTTTTCTGTATTAGAACATCAACTCGGGGTTATGATCGATGAAAGATTCCCCGGATCGGCACCATTGAATACAACTCCAGAATTGACTGAAACCGAAATAGCCGGTAGGGCCCTTTCGCTTTCGCTTCTCGGGAATTCCGGCGATGCCTCTGACTATCTGGATTCGGCGCTTGGAGGAATTGACCTGTCCGAGTCGATGCTCACCTGCAAAGTGAAGGTCAATCTTCATGATGGGCGTATCCAAGAAGCAATTGAAGCTAGTAGAACGGCATTGAGAATGGGTACAGGACGGTGCTCCGCGAGGATCGATTACGCCAGGACCCTCATGGCCCAATCGCAATTCAAAACAGCCTTGAACTTTGTCTTCCGAGCTATTAAGCTCGAACCGCATAATCGACAAGCCCTGATTCTCGCCGGCAAACTGCTTCAGAACTCCGGTGAGTTGGACGAAGCGTCTTATTTTCTTCATCGGTGTTTGGCATTGGATCCGCGAACGCCGGAAGTATTGGAGCAGTTGGCAGATTTGAACTTTATGAAAGGCGACTTCGACCTGTCGATCAAATTCGGACTCCAGGCGGTCGCTCTGGATCCGTGGAGTGAGAGGGCAAGGCGAATCCTCGGCGATGCTTATTTTGCCAAAGGGGGGGAGCGCTTTAAGGCGATCGGGTCATTTAAGGCGGCCCTCAGATCTTCCGCGACGGGGTCACCCAGTACTTTAGAAACCGCAAGACGATTTGTTCGCTGTTCGCATTCGCTTCTCGAGTCATCGGGCCACGAGGTCAGTCTCGAGACTGTTAAGCTCCTGATTATTGGATCAAGACTTATGATGGCGGAGGGCATCGACGACCGCTCTACTGCATTTATTAAGGGATTCGTGAAAATCTTTTATCGACGTGATTTGGATCAGCTACTCCTTTTTTGCCTAGACGAAGCTCTCGTCAGATCCATTTCCGGCGCAACAGGGTCGGCTGTTTCAGAGCTCCGTTCGATCTTGAACGAATTGATTGAGCTTTCGGCCGTATTTCCACTTCACTTCAATCCCCTGTTCTCGCTATCTAAGTTGCTTTTTGAGCTAAAAGCATACGCGGAATGCCAGACCATGGCCTTCGAATCGATCAGACGGTTCGGACCGAATGAGGGGCCGTATTTCCAAATAGCCGCGTCATATGAAAAACAGGGGGACCTCCGGAGCGCACGTCGATATTACAAAAAGGCGCTGAATATCTCTGGACGCGAGGATACCATTAGGGGCATACGGCGGGTTAAGGCAGAAATGAAAGAAAGTCGATGGTCCTATCGAGGGATCTTTCGATCGCATCTGCGACGAGTTGGCCTACTTCAATGATACCGTTGAGATCATCGGTTCGTGGTCCCCGACACTGGTTGCCGGCTTTTTTCTATTTGGCTCTTGTCCTGATGATAGGAAGTTATGCCGGAAGGCAGGGGCTGTCTGAATATCTCGCCGCAAATGCGATAACCACTGGTTCACTTTCCAAAGCCCGGGAAGCGGTAAGAGTCTTCGAAGGCGATCCCAACGCTCAAAAGAGTTTGGGCATGATAATGCTTGACTACGGAAATTCTAAGGAAGCTATTGGTGCGTTCGAACGGGCCGCTTCGATCCGGGACCGTGATTATGAACTCTGGATGTTGCTGGGCACGGCCCGATACCAGGGCGGAGACCTGGCCGGAGCTGAAACGGCCTATAGGAAGTCCATTTCCCTTGCACCGTATTACTCGAAACCGAAATACTTGTGCGGCAAACTACTTCTCGAAACGGACCGGAAGGAAGAGGGGTTCGAAATTCTGTCCAGCGCGGCTGAGAATAACTTCTCCCTTTATCCGGAGATAGTGGGCTTGGCGAGTACCTACTATCCTGACGATCCCGAGACGGTCCAGAGATCAGCCAGTCCGAAAACTAACGAAGCCCGGAAATTCCTTGCACGATACTTCATTGCCCGCTCAATGATGACGCCCGAAACGCTCAGCTTTCTTCTCGGTAAGGAACTCGCCGATTGGGAAAAAGACGAGTTCGTCAATGAACTGATCGGCCAGCATAGCTTTCGGCTCGCTCATGAACTCTGGGCATCAAAGATGGTCTCGGAACGCGAAACCAGCGACGATCCGATATTTGACGGGGGGTTCGAACATACTGCCGGAAGCGATCAAAATGGCTTCGGTTGGCGGATAGATCAAGGTATCACGGGCGTAGCGGTGTCTCGAACCCAGAACGACATTCATTCGGGATCTTATGCGATTCGTTTTAAATTCTCCGGCGCCGTCGAGATCGGGAGGAGCGTCCTTTCACAACTCGTGTACGTTCGACCCGGATCAAAGTATCTGTTGAAATTCTCTTACCGGTCATCTGAAATGATCTCCGCGGCGACCCCAATGGTAGTGGTTACGGATCCGACCACCGGCCGGGAACTCGGTCGTTCCACGGCCTTGACAGCTTCCGGTAACCGGTGGACCGAGATGTCAGTGAACTTCGTATCCGGACAAATACCTGCCGTAAATGTAGCCTTGCTCCGCCCTTCTTGCGATTCCAGCCCATGCCCGATCTTTGGAGAATTGTCCCTGGACGATTTTTCATTGGTTGATCGATAGATCAGAATTAGTTCGTGGCGGGCATTCCCATCTTACCGACTCCTGAAATTTCATGATTTCGGCCGCTCGAGCTTTCTATCGTTCGGTTCGACAAATCTGATCCGGATATCTACGTAAGCCCCGCGAAAGTCATCTCTTCGCGATCATACCGTCAACTGCGGAGAGGAAACTTTGTGGAAACGGGCAGATTTTGCCAGATTCAAATATTACTCCTGAAGGCAACTTGCCATATATCACAGCTCCTAACTGCCCAGGCTCGTCAAGCTTTAGCAATGGAAAAATGACCGGTTTAGCAGGCAATGACAGACTTCCGGAGCAATTTGATCGCTGAATGTAGACCGCTCCGCTATCCTTCTATTTGGCTTTGATATCCACTCGCCCTAGTGCCGTCCGGTAAAATTTTTTCTTGACATTTCGTTGACCGAAGAGGTTTACTAAGTTGTGCAGACTTATTTTCGAAGTAATTTCGTAACTGCCTGACCCAGCCCTGAGATCACGCCCCTGCGCGGATTAACCCACTCTTTGCTTACGGATTCGGAAACCTAACGGGCGTGGGTCCTAACTTTTCACTGATGAGAAAACAGAAAGGATTATCGAAGATCTTTGCGATCGGTCTTGTGGTCACGCTGGCAGTAGTTGACGCTTTGACTTGTCGGGCATATTTCCTGAGCAAAACGGAAGCCGCGTCAAGTACCGGTACTCCCTCAGTGAATTTTCTCGAGATAGCGAATCTTGCCCGGGTCTCGAACAAGATCTCAGTGGCAATCCGTACCAGTGATCCGTCGGGTATCAGCCGCGTTGACTTGTTGTGTGACAACATTCCGATCGGAACCGTACCGGTCGTGGCGGCGCTTTCCGAAACGGTGGTCTATTTCGCCTGGGATACAACTTCGGTTCTCAACGGAAAGCACATTCTTCAGGCAAGGGCTACGAATTCCCAGGGTGAGCAAGGTTCCACTGCGAGACCTGTGCTGGTTCATAATTTTTCTATGTCTCCCCCTGTTGGAAATGTGATCGCCCTCAATCCGTATGTGAAGTATCAGACCATGAGAGGTTGGGAGGCCGTTGACCAGGCAGGTCAGCTATTCACACCGGCATGGAATAATTACAAGGACGTCCTTCTTGATGAGGCTGTGAACGACCTTGGTATTAATCGGATCCGGCTTGAAATAATGAGCGGATCTGAAAACCCGACGGACTATTTTGCTCAGTGGCAGGCAGGTCAGTTGACCGAAGCTCAGTACAACGCAAAGAGATACGAGATAATCAATGATGACGCGGATCCAAACCATATAAATCCAGGCGGCTTCAAATGGTCGCAACTGGACAGCAGTATTAACAATATAGTCCTTCCGATGCGTCAGCGGTTACAGGCTCGCGGCGAATCCCTTTGGGTAAATCTAAATTATGTAGACTTCGGATCTTCAACGTTCGAACACAAGAATAGTCCTGCCGAATATGCGGAATTCGTACTTGCTACGTATCAACATATGCAGAACACTTTTGGCTTCGTTCCGGACTCTTGGGAGATCGTACTCGAACCCGATACGTCATCCGCAAGTTGGTCCTCCATGCAGGTAGCTTTAGCTCTCAAAGCAGCGGGTGATAAGTTGGCGGCAAGCGGTTATCGTCCAGCTTTTACTGCGCCTTCTGTGACCGCCGCCGACAATTTCGCCAACTACGTCGATCAAATTGCGCAGACCCCTGGTGCAATGCCTTATGTAACCGAATTTGCATATCACCGTTACAACGACGCGTCTGACTCCATCCTCCAACAGATTTCGGATCGAACCGTACTTTATGGCAAAAAAGCCGGAATGCTTGAATGGATAGGCGCGGACTATGTGACCCTTCATCAAGATATCAAACAAGGCCGAAACTCCTCTTGGCAACAATACTGCCTTGCTGGGCTCACAAGTTGGGGACCGGACTCCGGAGGATCATATTACAGGGTTGATGATTCAAATGTCGGGAATCCAATTGTAACGATGGGCAGCAGAACCAAGTTCTTACGACAATACTTCAAGTTCGTCCGTGCCGGTGCTCAGCGTATAGAAGCTCTATCAGGTAATGCGACCTTCGACCCCCTGGCGTTTATCAACTTAAACGGTAAGTATGTCGTGGTGGTCAAGTCGAGTGGGAGTGGATCGTTTACGGTGGTAGGATTGCCCGCGGGAGTCTACGGAATTAAATATACGACGGGAAGTCAATACGATGTCGACTTGCCGGACACATCAGTGTTGCCCGGGCAGGCTCTCGCCACCAGTATTCCAGGAACCGGCGTTATTACCATTTATGCAAAATAGCTGGCGAATTTGTGGAAAAACATCGAGGAACGCCCTGAACAGTAATCGCCTTGACCTAAACAATCTTTTGCCGTCTGTGGGGTAAGTAACCTCAAGAGCCTCTGCAGAGGAAGAAAGGTCTTATGTTTCGAGGGCCAAATGGCGACCGAACGCGTACCCCCCCCGTTGATTTGACCAAAACAAGGCAATTGATCCTCCAAAAGCAATAAACCACTGATCTCAAAAAGAGAGTTTATGGCGGGCAAGAACGACAAAGTTCGAGATCCATAAAAGCTTCCTACAGTACCAACGCGGACTACCATTTTCTTCCTGTGTTTTTGAGATCAAGCAAATCCGGATTTGTCGTACGTAGTTCATTCAACCAGGTCACAAAGTCTTCTGGCCTCCGGATTCTTTCCGAAAAGACGTTGAGGATCAGTTGTTTCGTAATTATTGTGTTAATACTCGGAACATAGTCAATTCGTGATTTTTGTCCTGAGAACTTAACAATGAAAGGAACCCGCGTATCTGCCAACACCTCCTGCCGCTGCTCGACAGAGAGATAGTGGTAGTTGCGGATATTCTTAAATCGGAAGAAATGGTCAGAACTCACAATGACCACAGTTTGATCCCATTGACCCATTCTTTCCAAGTTGTCTCTTAGATCCTTCAGAGTATCGTTTACCACTTCCAGCGACGTGAAATAGTCCTCTTCACCTTCCATATCGCTTCTTGCGATCGACGGAAAATGCGGAATCGAATAATGAAGAAAAACCAGATCAATGTCAGGATCTTCGATCAGCTCTTTCGCTACACCTTTTAGATACTCGTTTCGGGCGACCTGAACTTCGCGTGATTCCCCTTTAAATCGCTCGTTAATATCATCTAAGGATGGATATAGTCTTCCGACAAACGGAACCCTTTCAAGCGCGAGTAGAAAAAATCGAACAGTGCAGGTCCCAAACTCCGATATCCCAGAGCAAGTTGGAAATGCAAGCGGGCTCCAGAAACTCCTCTCCACGCTTCCCTGAAAGAGCCGCGGATATGGATGGTACCATCCGGCTATCGCGCTCCTGAAGCCGGATCGTCTTAATTCGCTGAAAATATTACTACTTTCCCGAACTCGAACCGGGTCCGAATGATCTGCCGGATAAAGCAACAGGTCATTAGGCGCGACTGCAGCGGAACTTAGAATCGGTATTCCGGTCAATAATGAAGGGATAGATTCCTGTGTACGGTTGTTCGGTGAGTGTGCGTTTTGCGCAACGAATGACTGATCCATGAGTCGATCGATATCGGGGAGATTCGTGCCATGCTGCCAGGCAGTGCGAAGGGTCGCGAAATCTAGACCGTCGAAGATTATCCACACAACCTTTCGATTTTGCGATAATGGCCGATTCGGCAACCCGGTTTTTTGGATGCTAACTGGTGAGAAAACTGTAGAATCGGTAAAGAATCGTTGCTGAACCGTTTCGAAGATGATTATGAAGCTGAAAGGCAGAAGAAATAGCAAAAGTAGTCTGAAATTTTGGACAACCTTTTCAAAGCGGAAAGATTGCCTAATTGAAAGAATCAGACAGCCCGACAAAACAATTCCCGGAAGCCAGAAGACCAAGAGTCTCTCAGTGTCTGGCGACAGCCATTTCATCATCTCAAAACTCATTGGTCCAAATGCGAAAAGGCCTGAGATCAGAAAAATGGCTTGGAATATGGCTTTCGTCCAGGCATTTGACGCCAATTTCATTATCTGCATCATGGCGAGAAAAAGCAGCGCCACTATGAAGACATCAAAAAAAACGGCAAGATAATCGACGGTCGAATGCGGCTTCGGATCCAGATAATGATGCATTCCGGGGAAGATCATTTCTTTCAGCGAAGTGACAAAGAAGATGTTTGCGATCGAATATGATTCGCCAATATCTTTCCAACTTAGGTTAAGTTTCATTTCTTCTTCATCAAGTATATTCGGCGCTCGGAATCCGGAAGTTGGATCGAACGGATCAGATGAAAATACTCGCCAGCGCTTTCCTCAAAACTCTCCGCCGTCAAATCCTTGTGTAAATGATCCCGCCCCCTTGCTAAACTTTTAAACATTTTGTCACTCGGCGGAACAAATTCAACAACTAACCATTGCTTTGTCAGATCAACAGCTAGACGAAGAATTTCACTCAACGGTATTCGTTCCTGGACCAGCATATGGTGTATGACCGCGAGCATCAGCACGAGGTCGAACTGACCCAACGCGCGATCCAAAAACGATGGATTCTCGGAATATCGCCACCCCATCCGCGGCGTTGGTCTGGATAGATTTACAACTAGTGGAAGAACATCGGCATTTTCTTCCTTAGCCGCCCGATATACCCGGTCGACAACGCTTTCGTCATAGTCGATCGCGACTACTCGTGCGCCCGACTTTGCGGCTAACAGGCTGAATAGCCCGGTGTTGCACCCGACATCCAAAACAGTCTCTGGCCGTACTTCATTTAATGTCCGGTCCACGAATTCCTGTTTAGCGGACATATATTCAGGAATATGCGTCTGATTATACGTTGTGTATTCACTCCAAACAGACTTATTGTTTGAATCTGGGGCGGCACTGTGTAACTGTTTTTCAAGTCGAGCAAAGCTTCTGTCAAGGATAAATTGAGCCCGCTCCGCTGAATCAAGTGTTTTCCCTGTGTAGAGAGTTGGTTCACCTTCGGCTTGCTTTGATAGCAGATGTGGTGCCGTCACTAAAGAAAATATCCCAGGCTTCATCATTTTCATCCCGCCTAATAGCATAGCGGCCTCAGAAACTTGGATACCCTCTCGTCTCGAAAGGAAGATCGAATGCATGGATAACCGAGTCTCTTTGTTTATCAAAAGCGGAAGTACGAATGTTTGCACAAATTGATTATATGGCAACCAGATCGGGTCGTATTTATTACGCTCCTCAAAGGAGAGAACATCAATGAATATCGGTTTAGTTCCTGCGAACAATATGTTGAAGGGCGTTGCGTCCTTAAGACTCCAACCTGTCTGCCGTTTGGACGAAACTGCCACTTCAAGTGTCAATTTGCCTGCGTCAAATAGCATCGCGGGAGACCATTCATAAGGGAATGACGGGAATTCCACCCGGTCATGCTTGAAAAGAATAAACCCATCGCGTTCTTTTGCAAGTTCATTGAATTTCTCATAAAATGCGTGGGCTTCACTGCTCGTTGCAAGGCGCGTTGGGATCAACTTTCCGTCTAGCTGAAACTGCTGAACATACCCATATTGTAAAAACTGTTTCAGGGATGGTGCAGCTTCGCAACTTACGAGTCGCCAAACATCTTCTCGGTCGAGAAGGACATTCCCAAGAGGGTCGCGAAAAGAGGTGAATACAGACAATTGATCAAACCTCACTTTCATTTACATGGCTCTCGTTGGCCAAATTTTGAATATCCTCTTCCGCGAGTGTGTGGGTCCTTCGTCTGAATATTTTGTAGAAATACTTGCGAAAGTAATAGACACAGCTTGCGAAAAACGCTAGCAGGATCTGCAGCAGCATCATGCCAGAACCGGGATCCGAGTAAAACAGTAAAAGAATCATATTTTTACCTCCATAACAGAATTGCGCTTCGGAAAGTTGTTTGGATTGAAAATGATTCGCCCAACCTCAGATAGTCACATCCAACTTCGAGCGATTTGACCCGAATATTACCTTTATCAACCTACGATATTTGACCGGCCCGAATCGTATTGGTCAATTAAGGGTAAGTCCAAGATCCAACCGTGCTTTACGCAAAGGAATTTAGCAATTTGAATGTAAATCAGTGACGAATCTAATCAATGTCCGAGCAAACTACAAAACAAACTATCGTACCGAGAGTGCAATCGACTTGGTCTTAAGGATGCAAACGAACTCGACCCCGTTTTCAATATCTCTAACAGGAAAGAAGGCAGGAAAACCAAAGCTTCGGATAATTTCGAGGAGACACCAGAAATAAGGGACGTTCTCCTACTTAAGTTGATATATTGATGCCGTGTATCCTGGCCGTTCGGTATTGAAATAGACAAGTTCGAATTCGGGCCGGCTCTTTAGAGCGTTCGATAAGTTGCTAAGGTAGGGGCGCTTCGATGTCCACCGCTCCGATATGAAAACGTAGTCAACCTTACAATTATCTATGTTTTGGCTACTACTGATGAGCTTCTCACCGCGACAGTTAGTGATCTCATCAATGATCTCATTCGTGTCCTCTGACGTTGTCCAAAACTGAATTCCGTCAGCGTAGAATGCCGGACGAAAACTCGGTGAGAAAATCTTCGGGTGAGCGCGTCCGAATTTTCTCAACCAGATTCCCGCGTCCCGTTCTTCGTATGTCGCTCGTTGCCACTCGGATTCCTTTGAGCGCACAAAGAAGTTCACCGGAAAGACGTAAACATACAAAAGTATCATCGTAATCGCGATAAACGACGACGTTCTGCAGCTCGACCGAAACCCTATCGATTTCCAGTTTGCCATCGTCGCTTGAAACCACGTTTCCAGACGAATAATCCCTATTGCGATCCAACCGAAGAAGATCGGAAGCAAAACGTAAAAATAGCGTTCTAGTACCCAGCTTGCTGCATATCCAGCTATCGTCAAAAGACAGAAAGTCATCAAATATGACTCTCGAAACATTCGCTCCTTGTCCCACCTTTCGCCAAAAAGCCCTAGGGCCACAAGTGCCAGTAAGAATATCGGAAGTATTTCTTCAAGAACGTTTTGGGCTACCCGCATGTTATAGATGAAATTTGAAGCCAGTTCCTTTATGGATGGTTCCGGCAACGGCTCCTCCGAACGACTCTGGTCGTGCCCAAATTCTGTAGATTTTTCTGAAAAAATGCCGGATGCAATATTCGCGCTTGTTTTCCCGCTGATCGTCCACGTGCCGGTTACCGCTCGAAGGTGGAAAATATATGGCGTCGCAATAAGGGCAAATCCTATGACTAGTGCGAAACTGCTTGCCGCTACCTTGCGAAAGATTCCTTTTCTATCCGAAATGGCTTTCGCTGCGGACCATGTAATAAAGAAAACCGGATAGAAAAAGGCCTCTGGCCTAGTAAGGTATGCAAATCCAAGAAAAATGCCTGTCAGACAGTACTGGTGGATCTTCCCGGTTGATAGCGCGTTCCATCCGACGATCAATGATCCGATAATCAAAGGAAGGTAAATGTTCTCCGTTCCTAATCCAAAAACGGAATTTATCAATAACGGAGAAAAGATAGCTATGACGCCAGCAACACTAGCCCCCTTCGGTCCATATGATTGTCTTACCAGTACATACGTTAAAGGCACGGCCAAGCTTCCTGCGATAATTGAAATTACGACGGACGGGAGAACCAGATCATTGAGAAGGCAGGTGACAATCCCGATCAAAAACGGGAATAGCGGAGACCAATATGTATCGAGCATCCCGCCGAAATCACCTGCAGCCAATCTTCGGCCGAGTACGATGTTTTGCATCGTGTCCGAGCCAGCAACGATTTTATCTGCAAATAGTGCATAAACAAGAAGTCGAAACGCTAAGCCGAAGATCGAAAGAATTAGCAATTTTTGCCACTCTTTCAAAACAAGGAATCTAGAGATCACTGCCGACACTACGTGCAAAAGTCTATTCATGGGAGAGCCTACGATACCTTAGAAAGATTTTCTCAATTCCATTTCTGAACAGCGAATTTATTGGACCGTTAGCGATAGTTGCCCGTGTCGGGACATTCAACTACGTCGTTGTGCTTTCGAACACCGAGTGCCCTGGTCAGGGAAAACCAAAACCAGCAAATAGCAAAGGTCGTACCGCTATAAAAGAAATATAATACTTGCCATGGGAAACTCATTATCGCGAAAGGAATCCCTCTCTTTCTTGCGAAAAACTTCAAAATTTTCGCGTTCATTAATGCAATGGCGACCAAACAAAAGATCCCGGCGATACAGAATAACGGTTGCCAGAAAGCCAGAACGATACATACCAGCGATAGTCCGGCGAGGGCGGAACTGATCCGATCAGACCATTTCAAATTCATATCGTTGATCAACACCTGCTTCTCAAGAATTAGCGTCGACCAAGGTATCGCCCGGCAGAATATTTCGGTTCTCAAATGTGAGCGTATTCCCCATTTTTTGAAATGTTTAGCTTGAATGTCGGGGTCAAGAAGGATCAGTTTCCCGTTCGAGCGAAGCCGAGAACCGAGGTCAATATCTTCGATCGATGGTTCAGAGAACTTCGCATGGTCAAATCCCCCATGCTCCAAAAAGACTGATCGGCGCATCGCCCCGAGTCCGGACCAGAAGGTCGACGCTTGTCGACACGAATGTTGGTGCACGAAATGGTGCTGAAGGTTCTTATATTGGGAAAGGAAGTTCCTCTCAGCGGGGTCATCATCATATGATCCAAAAAGTGCCGAAATCTCTGGGAGATCCTCGAACCGTTTGGCAATTTGTTCAAGGGTCGTCGGGTTTACAACGACATCCGCATCGACAAATAACAGGATCTCACCGGCGGCGACCTCGGCCGCAAGATTTCTAGCTGCGCCGGGCCCAGATCGGGACTTCGTCAACATGACTCGTGCCCCTTTTTCGAGTGCCAGCACACCGCTTCCATCGGTGGAGCAATCGTCTACGACTAGTACCTCGAACGACCGATATGTTGACGAGAATATGCCATCAAGGCATTTGGACAAGAAATTCAACCCGTTAAAGACGGGAATAATCACCGTAATGTTTGGGGAAGATTGTGACATTCGTTGTGGCAAAAGATATGGTGACTAAACTCGGTCAAGTTGTCTCTCGTTGGGAGAAACCGAATTGCCCAGCTGAACCGGTCGAACCTGTCTAGTTCCTATATGGTCTTGGCACTCCTTGAACCAACAATGGCTCTCGTAAGTTGAATTGGTTGAAAGACAATGCTTGACCACAGAAATATCTCATTAGTGCAATAGCACTTTTTGGCCTCAATCTGTTGGCGCAGATCATCGGCCGCCTCGGAGTCCCAAATCTCGAAAAAAGAGTTCTTCCTCAAGTTCCCAATCGGAAAATGCTGCTCGCAAACACTCACGTCGCCGTTTGCATAGACGACCCCCGTTAGCACCCCTGCCTTGCAGGGAATGAACTGGGTCTCGGATTCGATCGTTCTGACCTTCGCCCACTGCAGCATAGGCTCAACGCTTGCTCCGAATCTGTTTCTTTCGCGATCGCTCCAGACTTCAGCAACGTGGCGGTAAAGTTCCTTATATTTGGCAAGTTGAGGTCCTTGCAATGAAGGATTCTTGCGGTCTCCGCGAATGATCGCTAGATTATGGTGTTCCATCGAGGGACAATTGTCGTGAAGGTACTCGGTCAGTTGCCAGATCTCATCCATATTCTCGCCCATAGCTACAGTGTTGGCATGGATCAGCAAGCGTGGGTCTTCCGCCTGCAATTTCACAAGCATCTCGTAAGTCTCCATTGCTTTCTTAAATGATTGCGGGTTGCCGCGAAAATTGTTGTGGTACTCGGGCATGCCATCGAGGGAGATCTCACATACAAAAAGTTTGAGGCTTTTGTTTCTGAGGACCTTTCGTAGAGACTTTTCGGTGCGATCCGTAAAATAACCGTTCGTCGGTACATAAATGTTCCTTACATTGTTATTCCGGATAAACAGCTCGCATATCTCGGCGAATTCGCCCCGGATAAATGGTTCGCCCCCCGAGAGGTTCAGGTTCTCGAAATCACCAAGTTCAAGCGAAAGCTTCTCAAATTCCTCGAACGACAGATCGTTGCGTTGATTCAGTTCCTTCCAGTAGAAACAGTGTTCACACGTCAGGTTACAGATCGAGTTGATAAAAACTATCATGAACGGCGGCGTTTGACGGGCGCGGTGCTTCATCGCCTTCATGGAAAGTTTGGTGTGACGAGAGACCCTTGAAACAATATTCATATTTTCCTTTTCAACCTCGACCCTAAGCTAATGGTTGCCCTCAGCAAGCGACTTCGCATTCCGCAGGCATTGGCGGACGCGCAGATAACCATCAAATATTGACGTATCGAGCAGATCAAATATCCGCTGGTTTGATAGGTAGTAGGCATCTACCCTTTCCAGTTCATGAAGATCGCTTGCCTCCGTCACCTTTCCGAGGACAGTCGAAGTTGCGGACTTGAACGTGGCAGCGGCCATTCGTTTGACGGATCCATTTGTCTTTCCGAACGGATAAGCAAACGACGCCGTCTCAACGCCCAGATTGTCATCAAGTTCCGTTTTGGACCCAATGATCTCGTCTTCCATAGCTTCCCTTGATATCCTCGTCAGATCCGGATGCGTCTTTGTGTGTGAGCCAAACTCGATGCCTTCGGCGCTTAGCTCACGGATCTCTGTCCAGTTCAGAATTTCGCTTCGTGGAAAACTCGCGGGATTACCGGACCAGTCGTTATGGCGGCCGCAAAAATCGGTAACGAGAAAGACGGTTGCCCGATAGCCGAATTCGTCAAGTATGGGGAAGGCCTCCGTAAAGAAATTCCTGAACCCGTCATCAAACGTCAACACGATCGGCTTCTCCGGGAGTGATGATCTCTCTTCGATCGACGACACCATCTCCCGAAGGGTGATCGCTTGATAACCTGCCCCGGCAAGTGCCGAAATCTGTCTCCTGAAAACTGCGGGCGCAGTCGAAATGACAGAACCGCAGTCATCGATCGAGTGGTATGTAATGATCGGTAAGCGAAACATACTATCGACTCTAATAACACCGGGCCGCCGATTAAAGGTGTTGAATCTCATTCCTGGACCATCCGACCGGTGCTAGGACGAAAGCAAATTCTCAATTGGAACGGACGGCACGCTCCACATTAATACCGGAGACTAAATCCCGCCCGCGTGATTCGGCGATCTTCCGGATCAGGTCAAGATACATGTCGATGTGCGGTTCTTCGCTCCAGTATTTCAAATAGGCCCGATATCCATTTTCACCCAGCTCAGCTCGCCGTTCGGGATCTTCAGCGATCTTCCGCATCGCTTCGACCAACCCCTCCTCATTTTGATAGACGAAGCCACCTCCGCTGTCTTCAACGACTTCCGGAAGGGCCCCCAGGTCGTTAACGATCACCGGCGTCTTGTATGAAAATGCTTCAATTATTATGATGCCGAAAGTTTCATAACAAATAGAAGGAACTATGACCGCCATAGCCGAGCGGTAAAGACCGGAAAGCGAGTCCTGGTCCTGCCGCCCTAAGAACTTAATATTTGAGCATCCATCAGCCTGTAATTCCAGAGCGTGTCGATACACTCCGTCGCCGGCGACAAGAAGATCGAACTCAGGATTATCTCGAAATGCATTTATCAGATTCTGAACGCCTTTGATGTATTCCAGTCTGCCGACGAAAAGAAAATAAGGCCGCGTGCTAGTCGGCGGCGGTAACGCTGAGTCCTCATCGATGCGCTTTGGCAAAAAATACGGAAGATGTCTTATCGGTGCATCGAGGCCCATTTCAACATGTTTTCGCATCGAAAATCTGCTCGGCGACAGAAAACAGTCAACATGTTTCAGGTTTCGGCTCATCATGCCTGAATGCCGCCATAATTGAGGCGGTCGCTTCCCTGCTATCTGACAAAGAGTGCACGACTTTTTCGTGCATACTTCACGGTTAAATTTCCACAACACATGCATCGGGCAGACGAGCCAGTGCTCATGTGCCGTATAGAGCTTGATCGCTGATCCGTAACTCAAGGCCGTGATACCGATCAACGACATATTATTGTAGTGGATCACGTCATAATCGTTTTCAGATAACGATGTCTTCAGTTTGTGTTTGAGAAACGGGACCCCGGTTTGCTGGGTGATCAAAGGCGAAAGAATACCCAGACCGCTTCGCAAAGGATGCAAATGTACACGTTCATGATTCTGGAAGACTCCTGTTGGCGGCTGTCCGTTCAGCATTAGGTAAGAGT
This sequence comes from Acidobacteriota bacterium, assembly GCA_029781855.1. Lineage (GTDB taxonomy): Bacteria > Acidobacteriota > Blastocatellia > Pyrinomonadales > Pyrinomonadaceae > OLB17. The sequence continues at coordinate 91,852 of JAKOVX010000059.1, forward strand.
CTTCACAATAGAATACATCTACGGAGTGGCCGCGTCGGGCAAGTTCGTTCGAGAGGCGATAGATGTGCATACCGTCTCCGCCGAAGTTATAAGGCGGATAAAAGGTAGACACCATGCAGAATCTTAGGGGACGGTCTTTCACTGGAATTCAATTTGTTCGAAGTTCGTCGAATATCGCAAGCGTGTCCGTCGCTGCCTGATCCCAACTGAACAGCCGCGACCTCTGGAGTCCATCGTTTCTCATTTTCCGGCGCTCGAGTTCGTTATTCAGGACCTCTGATAAAATGTTTGCCATCTCCCTGGGATCGGCCGGGTCAAAGAAGCGGCCGGCAGCTTCAAGCACCTCCGGCAACGATCCCGTCCGGCTTGCAACTACGGGCGTTCCGCATGCCATTGCCTCTATCGCCGGGAGTCCAAAGCCTTCCTCGATCGATGGGAATACAAGAATCATCGCTTCATTATAGAGACGGGCAAGTTCTTCGTCCGGAACAAATCCGGTAAAGATAACCTCACTCTCGAAACCGTATTCAGCGATCTGTTTCTTCAATGCCGGATAGGCCGAATAGAAAGGGTCATCCTTGTAATCCCCGACCAAGACCAATTTTACAGGTACAGTCGTTTCACCCTCGCGTAAGAGCTTGAACGCTTCGATCAGCGTATCAAGGTTCTTATGCGGACTGATCCCACCGACGCATAAAAGGAATTGTTCGCCGGGGGAAATTCCGTACGAGGCTGACGCGGACCTGGTCAAAGCGGGAGGCAACACCTTAAACTCCGGTTTGGCGGCCTCCGTTATGAGTCTTATCTTTGAAGACGGAAAGCGATAGTAATCAGCTATCTCGGATCTTGAAAATTCTGACACGGTTGCCACAAGATCCGCCTGCCTGATCGCGGCAGAAAGCTTAAGAGCCCAAAAGAATCGGGCTCTGGAATTCGGAAAGATCAACTCCGGGTGATGCTCAGCGATGACGTCGTGAATTGTGAGCACAATTTTGGTCCGGTTGAAGACCGGAAAGTACGTGTACACCGTGGGAAAGAAAAAGACGTCGATATTATTCCGCAGGACCGTGCGAGACATTGACCACAGATCGCCAAACGATCGGCGGCCCGAGGCCGAGGCAGATTCGACAGCGGAATCCCTCGTCGGAGCGATGACCACCTTTGCCGCGGACGGAAATTCCGATTCGCAACCCGATCGGCTGTCAACGAAAAATACGTATTCGTCCCGGGTATCACGATCTAGCAGAGCACTAAGCAATTCCCGTGTAAAACGGCCAAACCCGCGCTTATTACTCCAGCAACTGGCGTCAACTCCGATCCTCATAAGATTTCAAATATCACGAATACAGATCGCCTCAACGTCGTCGCCAGGAACGTTGACGTTTGGGCAAACCCAATCGTTATATAAGGCCTGTACCTATTGACTCTCCGGTTTGCGCGGTGACCGGATCAGGACGATGAAGTTGTACACGGAACTAATAATGAGGCCGCAAATATAGCCGAGCACAAATGCATAGAGAGCACCTACTATGCTCCCGGTTACTGTGACAGAGTAACCAATGAAATAATTGCCGAGCAAGCCCAAGTGGGGGCCGACGACCTCGCCGCCCTTTATCACAAGCCAGATCGTCGCCGCAAAAAGTACGAGTGCGCAGATGGCGCCGAGAACAAATCCGAGAACGTGGCCATTGAGCCGAACAACCGCATGCTTGATCAGTTGTTCTTCCCGGAGGGCTCGTGCTCGCTCGTCACTTGATGTTCGTTCAGAGAATTGGGGATCGATTGATTCTGATGTCATTATCTAAACTATCCTTGTGGGAACGAGCGGCTGAGTTGAAGATACCACAGCCAGTTCCGATTCTTCCTGTGCTGTGATCTCTTCGTGATATTCATTTTCAACATTGACGCCCCAAACATCGTAGTTAGCACCGAGAATATTCTTCACCGATAGCATCGCGGTGAGCATCGAATGGTCTTGATTATTGTATTTGTGCATCCCGTTCCGCCCGACAAGGTGGAGATTGGGAACTTGACGCAAGAAGTCCCGTATCGTGTCAACCGCCTCAATATATACGGCATCGTACACGGGATACGCCTTTGGCATCCGCACCACCGAACCATCTTCGACATCGCCCGGATCAACGAGCCCAAGGAGACCAAGTTCTTTGGCGCCGAGAGCGATCAGGCCCGCATCTTCCATTGTCCAGAGGCCGTCTCCCTCGAAACAGAAGTACTCAAGCCCGAGACACGTCTTGTTCGGGTCAGGCACCATCTGGGGACTCCAGTTCTTAAAATTTTGTATTCGGCCAACCTTTACGTCCGGATCGTGAATATAGATCCAGTTATCTTCAAAAAGCCGGGCCTTGTTGATTATCAATGAAACAGTCAAGAAATCTCGATACGCCAGTTTGTTCGCCGCCTCGAGAACCTCCTCAGGCGGTTTTGGGGACAACTTACGGACCAATTCCTGCATTGGCATGCTGCTGATGAAGTCCGTACCGTCAATGACCTCCCGCTTGCCGCCGCTCTCGATCTCGAGGGCGGTCACGCTGCCGTTTTGCCAGAAGATGCGTTCAACCCCCGACTTCATCCTCAGGGAGGAACAGTCTTCCTGAATGCTTTCGGCAACCATTTCCCACATCATGCCGGGCCCCTTTGCTGGATAATCAAAAGCATCGATCAATGTCTTGATTATATCGCCCTTGTCCTTTACTGCGGATGACAGGAGGGCATTCTTTATCGTGGTGACAAGTGAAAGTCCCTTGATGCGTTGGGCGGCCCAGTCGGCAGATATCTGGTCGCATGGAATCCCCCAGACCTTTTCCGTATAGGTCTTAAAGAAGGTATTGTAGAGCCGCTTGCCGAATCTGTTACTAATCCAATCTTCGAAGGTAGACTCGTTCTTGACCGGAAACATCTGGGCCCGTATATAACTGAAGACCATCATGAAGCTGTTCCAGATCCCAAGCCCGAGAAGCGCGTTTGAGGCCTTAAGAGGATAGTAGAAGAATTTTTTCTGGTAGTAGATCCGCGAGAGTCTCGAACGCCGCAGAAATTTCTCTTTTCCGAGGACTTCCCGCCACATATCATCAACGGCCTTTACCTTTGTAAAGAAACGATGCCCGCCGATATCAAATAGATAGCCTTTGTAATTAACAGTGCGCGAGATCCCGCCGACGACGTCGTCTTTTTCAAGTACAACCGACTCGACTCCTTCCTTACAAAGCTGATATGCGGCGGTTAGCCCAGCTGGTCCAGCGCCGATTATCACGACTTTTTTATTTTCAGTTTTTGCGGGATTAGATTTCGATTTCATTATGGGTTATCTATGTAGTCACTCACAGCCGACATGCTCCTTCTGACCTTCAGGGAGCATAAATAGAAGGAGACCACAAAATTTCTAAGGCCCGCTATCAACCAGCCGAGCACAAATCCGAAGAGCAGGCCATAGCCGAGACCGACCAGACTCCCTGAAAAGGTCACGTCATATCCTACGAAGTACTGTCCGAGCAGCGCGAGGTTGGGCCCCACAATATCGCCGCCCTTAAAGATAAGAATATTGGTTGCCGCGAAGACTATCAGTCCGAAGAGAACACCGAGTGAGATACCAAGAGCCACTCCGTCTATCTTTGCGAGTGAATCGATGATCAGCCGATCCATCGGATCCGGAGACTGATCAGCGGAATTGTATTCATGACGAGGTTTCATACTATTTACTGCCATAGAGATCTCTGCTACCTGTTCCACGCGTCAGCCAAGTATGCTCCAGAACTGTTCAAACTATTTGTCGCCCTGACTGAAAAAGCTAATCCCTGGACGGTAGCCAACCGTTTGGCTGGGCCGCGACCCAGCCAATGTACCCTTGCGGGAAGGCTTTCAGTAATTTGATCACCTGCCTTGCTTAAACGGAATCGCACTCTTCCAACGATCCGGCAGGTGGACGATCGATCCCCACTATCAAGCCATATTGAGCATTTACAGGATTTTACCAAGGTTGCAGGGCTCGGCGAATCGGAAGAAACGACATTTTCGAATAGTACATTTGGTCTATACGTTTACACTCGGAATTTCGCCGTCCCCGTTACTAACCGCGAGACCAAAGTGCTGGGAGATCTCACAATCTGCGCAATAGGCCTCACTGACCAGTACCAAGTATCTGCATGAGGTAGCCCTCATATCTGTCGTAATAGATCACAGCAACGTTGAAGAGTGACCAAACAACCACCGTGGCCAAGAGAGGTTTGTCCCGCGTTAGCATTTTGCTTGGATTCCCACCATTTTCAGGATTCGCGATCAGCGCCATGTATCGCAGCATCCCGTAGATGACGAATAAGGTTCCGTATATAAGAGTGTCTGTGTGGAACTTGTCGACTGTTTCAGGAGCAACCGTATACAATGCGTAACACACGATCGAGGCGGCAACAAGGACAATGTTGACCTGTCCTAAATATTCTACTGAATAATGATTAAGGACCGACCGATGATTGCCCGCATTGCCGGCGAGTTCGATAAGCTCCTGGCGACGCTTCGAGAATGCAAGAAATAATGCCAGAAGAAATGCACACACTATCAACCAGTGCGAAGCCGAGACCGATATGGAAACTGCCCCTCCGACAACCCGCAAAACAAAACCCATGGCTATCGTCATGCCGTCCACGACGATCATCCGTTTCAAACTCAGGCAGTAGGCCAGGATAAGAGTGAAGTAAAGAAGGGTGATCAAAAAGAAAGATAGTCCGAGAAAGGACGAAAGAACGAATGCCGCCAAGGCCATCACTACGGCGGCTCCGAGGGCGGTCGCGACCGGCAATTGTCCTGATGCTAGCGGCCGGTCCCGTTTTTCAGGGTGGGCACGGTCCTCTTCAAGATCGATCCAATCGTTGAAAACATATAGACTGCTCGATAATAGGCAAAAGACGATGAATGCCGTGAAAGAACGGGCGAGGGATAATGGATCCGTAAGTCGCCCGGCAAACAGTAGTGGCGCGAATATGAATAGATTCTTCGACCACTGATGTGGCCTGGCCGCCGCAACGATGTACGTTGGCCAATTCCATTTGGACGAAGTCGTTCGGACTGGGTCGTTAGTCAGCATCGCAGAAACTTGTTCATTCATATTATCCTCCGGACAAATTGTGGGGTTTTGCGGATCATGCGGACAACGGACCCGCTAAAAATGGATTTTTGATCGTTCAAAAAAATATCTTCGCCAACCTTAGAGCACCCTGACTCCAAGGGACTGTGTGACTCGTGCCTGACTTATTTCGAAAGCGAGAATGGTTCTCACAATACCAGTCAAAGTTTCGAAGCAGGGCCTCTTCATTTGAAAACTTCGGATCGAAACCCAACTGGGCGGCGGCCTTTTCGATAGAGACGAATGACTCTTTGTCAGCAGTTTCATATATCCATTGATAAAGGGGCGATAGGCCCAGCATTTCAAGAAACTTCAAAACTGCTATCGCGGGGGCGGCTGGGAGTTTTCGAATGTGCTTTCCGTGTCCTGCATGGTCAAGGACAGCCTGAAAGTCGGTTGCGAGGCTTTCGAACTTCTTTGCCCCGATGTTGAAAGTATCGTTGGCGCGGTCGGCCTCGATGGTAGCTGCCAGGTAAATAGCCTCGCAAAGATCCTCAACGTCCAGTAATTGGTACTTGTTATTACCGCGGCCAAGTAACGGAAAGTTCCGGCCTTCTAGTGCCCACTCATAGAGCAGTGCGAAAACGCCGAGTCGTTCCGGCCCCACGAAGCTCTTCGGCCTCAGGATTGGGACGCAGAATCCTTTATTTCTAAATTCCAGGCAGACGTCTTCGGCAAGGATCTTCGCTTCCCCATACGTTCCAACCCCATGGAGTCGGTCGCCTTCGAAAATGGGATGATGGTCAGGGATTCCGTAAACCGCAGTAGAAGAAATATGGACGACTCGCTTCACTCCCGCCTCGAACGAGGTTTCAAGCACATTTCGGGTACCTTCGACCTCGGTCGTTAGAATATCGGACTTTCTATCAAGCGGCAGCGCGGCTGCCGTATGAAGTACGATGTCGACACCTGCCATGACTTCTAGCAAATGGTCTCTATCGCGAATATCGCCGCAGACAACATTGATCGAACCGACTACATCGTCGAATTTGAATTCCGCCTTATCGAAGGAAGTGACAGTCCAGTTCTTATCAAGCAAATAACGGATCAAATTGATCCCTAAAAAACCGGCACCGCCGGTTATAAGACATTTGTTCATTTTCATTTTGTAAAGTGTGGCAATTATTACTCCCGGTCCAGATCATTCAAATCGATCTGATCGGGCGTGTACCTAATTAGTCGCTGGAATTTTGGGAGAAGAATTCTCAAATATGGCGAACCCCGCCGTACATAAACAAAGCTTTTAAGCTTCCATGCCTTCCATCCGGGCCAATCCATTTCGCCGACAAGTTCCCAATCGTCGCGCAGATGTCGCATCCTCGCATGGAGCAGTTTGGGGTCCTGAACGAAAATTCGAGATTCGACTAGCGTCAATCGACGCTTAATTAATTCCTCTGATACATAACGGGAATTCATAATCGGATCCTGGCTCGCGTCCTCGGCTCCCATCGACGCCGGCGGCTCATTCCCAAAATAGACATCTGCCGGACGGCTCCATAGGTAGTCTTCACGCTCTTCGTTGGTTGGGTTGGATCTTCCGGACATGAAATTATCGGTCAAGCCTATACGGTCCACCTGATTAAAGCCGCTTAAATACGGGATAACGCCTGCTGCGTCACAGATAACCGTTCCATTGGAGCCCAATTCCGTCTCCCTAAGAGCTTCCCCTATTCGTGTATGGAAACGGCCAAAAGCACTAAGCGATGCCGGCTCGAACTTCCAGGCTCGATGCGACACGAACACTATCCCCAGCCAGAAAACGGCGACGCAAACGAGGGCTATCTCCACACCTCGATGTCTTCGAGTCACGCTAATCATCAGAGTGACGATGAATCCAAGTGCCAGTACAATATAAAAATAGGTCGGGTATGAGAAACGAAAACCTCCCCCTACTTCATGAATTATAGTTGTATAGAATCCAAGTCCCATTAAAGCCGGTAACGCAATAACTGAAAGCTTGATCCACGTTCTGCGGAGAGCTGAACGCTCCATCACTTCAGAATAAATTGCCCTAAGTCTAGATGAGGTCGATTCGGACTTTTTCGCTACAACGAAGAGGCCGACGATGACGCAGACCAGCAACGGCAGAAACCAGCCCGACAGGTGTTCGAGATAAGCGGTAACTTCATCGAGACCTGCAAAAGCGAATTTACCGGACTTGACATAAAAGGGATTAGGAAGCAGATAGCCAAAATAGGTCAGTTTCCAAATAACGTACATCAAACCCATGGAAGCGATCAGTATCGCGGAGATTCCAAGTTTTCCAACTATCGCCAGAAATTTCTTCCTCGAATCAGTTTTCGAGACGCCGGATACAGCAAGCGCCAAATAAATCCCCAGGACATAAATAACGGCCTCGGGTCGAGTCAGACAAGCAACAAAAGCGGTAACCGCCAAGAAAACTGCTAATGACCAACGCGGAAAGTCGATAAATTCAAGTGCGAAGAACAGATTTAAGCCGAGAACGGCCACAAACAATTGCGTCTCGAGCCCTGATGTAGAATGGATTGCGGTAGTCTTGTCGATAAGATAAAACCCGATCATTGCGGCCGCAATCGGGTGAATCATCCCCGTGTGGCGATATAGGATCACAAGCATGGAAACTATGGAGATTATTACGCATATTACACTCAGCAGTAAGCTCCAAAGCCATGGATCCATACCCAAAATCATTCCAAAACTGAGGAGCAATACATGGAATACGCTAGTAAAGCCTTCGACCCTTTCTCCCCCGATGTTCCATACAAGCCCCAAACCCTCCGAAAGGTGCTGGGCAAAGCGGAAAGTGATATAGGCGTCATCCCATCGCTCTATGTGAAATCGATAGGTTTCACCTAGGTACGTAACGAACGAGAAAAGCAAAACCGCTAAACTCAAGCTGGAAAATAGTCTCGTTTGCCTATCGGAGTATCCATTGTGAGAAAGATATCCGGTCGACTTATCGAACCGCTGTATTTTCAAATAAGTGTCGCCTCCCGATCGAACAGTATTAAGCTAATTCTACGAGTCATCGAAAAAGTTAAGTTATGCAATAAATCCGGATCGGAGAAGTCCCCGAGTTGTGCTGAGATACGGTTCGCTAACGTCGTCTGAATTGAGCATTTGGTTGCAGTGAATTCTTGATTTGATCTTTACGGTGCGTGCGTTTATTACTTCAGCCTCTCACCACGAACCGTCAAGGTAATGCACCTTGATATTTCCATGAAAACTGAGACGGATATGGGGGATCTCGACTGTTACTCTGAAAAGAAATACTAACCAGACCCCAACGAACGTGTAATTCGATCCAGAACTAACCTTTATGGGAGCGACAACGGTTTGATTCACACGGCACGAATAGAACGTTTAGGGTGTACACTAAATATCTCTCTAGAAACAAGGATTCGATCCGGACCATCGTGGCCGCTGAAACCGAACAATCAAGCATTCTGTAGCAATAATTTGCAAATGCGCCGATGATGCCAACCGGTTAGGCTGCAGGTCGATCTACCGTAATGCGGCTCCCTGGAGAGTGACGTTGCTCCATTGGTTGAACACCGTATCTACCGTCCATTTGATGGTTATCGTCTGCCCGGGCGAGGCTGCCTGGTAGTTAATTGTATAAACCCGGTTGCTTGTCGTGGTCGGGTCCAGGAGTGCGGTGTCGACATAGACCGGTACACTGCCATCGCTCAAACTTGCCTCGAACCGCCCGCCTGCTGCCCACACCCCGACATATACTTTCAATGTCTGCAGAGCAGTGCCTGCCGGTGCCGTTATCTGGAACCCGTTGTTAAGTCCTTTTACGTAGACGCCCGTCGCTGTATTACTGGTCGAGGCCGTCGGTGTACCGCCCGTCCAACTATAGTAGCTAATGTTGTTTGCATACCTTTGGATCGTTCCGCTGCCTAAAACCGTATAGTCGCTTATCTGCGAAAGAGCCCCACTCTTATGGTCGAAACTTGTTGGACTATTCAATCCCCAATGAACCCAGTCTGCCGTTCCCTCCAACGGAAGATCTACATTCGTCGGCGTCGCGGCACTGCTCGCGGAGAGTGAGCCTGCCCCACCGGCAGCATTTACAGTCACGGTCAGATCGTCGGCCGACGAAAGCACGCTGTCGCTCCCCGTCAGCCGAAGCACATATGTTCCCGAGAGACTGAAGCTTGCCGTCGTGTTCAACGCATTCGCATTACCAAAGCTGACCGTTCCCGGTCCGCTCACCTGCGACCAGGTTGTCGTCAGTGTTGCCGGCGGGTTAGGCAAACCGTCATCCGTTGCCGTCCCGCTCAAACTTGCCGTGGCCGGCAGCGTGATCGTCTGGTCACTTCCCGCATTGACACTCGGAGCCTGATTCGGAGTCGGCGGATCTACCACTAAGGTTGCTGCTTGCAATGTAACGTTACCAACTGGATGAAATGAGCTGTCAACGGTCCATCTAATGATCATACTCTGACCATTTGAAGCCGCTCGATAGGTAAGTGAATATATGGCCGACCCGACAGCGCTTTGATTCACAAGCGAAGTGTCAACGAATGGGGAAGCACTTCCATCACTAAGCGAGGCCTCTAAGCGACCGCCCGCCGACCACACCCCAACGTGAAGTCGAAGCGTCCGGTCGAACGTGTCGGCGGGTACGACAATTTGGAATCCGTTGCCCACCTCGTAAGTGAATACCCCCGAATCAGTATTCGCCGATCCCGTCGGCGTACCATCAGTCCACTGATATGTTGTTGGGTTGCCGGTATAGCTGTGGGCTGCAATGTTACCAATATTTGAGTAATCGCTTATCTGCGAAAGGACTCCATTCTTATGGTCGAAGCTTGTTGGACCAGTCAACCCCCAGTGAACCCAGTCTTCCGTTCCTTCGGACGTAAGGTCGACAACTGACCCTGGATTGAGTGAACTGCCAGTGAGACTTCCTCCCGCTCCAAGCACATTCACCGTTACTCGCAAATCATCACTTGAAGCGACGAAACCGTCGTCTGCCGTGAGCCGGAGGATATAAATTCCGGCCAGACTGAAATTAGCCGTCGTGTTCAACGCATTCGCATTACCAAAGCTGACCGTTCCCGGTCCGCTCACCTGCGACCAGGTTGTCGTCAGTGTTGCCGGCGGGTTAGGCAAACCGTCATCCGTTGCCGTCCCGTTCAATATGGCACTGGCCGGTAGTGTTATCGTCTGATCACTTCCCGCATTGACACTCGGAGCCTGATTCGGGGGTTGAGTGCCATCTTGGCTGACCGTAAACACGTGACCTCCAATGAACATGGAGCCTGTACGTGGGCCACCGGCTGAATTATCCGCAACAGTATATGCAACCTGGCCGTCGCCGTTTCCGGCACCAGCGGAGTCGATGTTGATCCATGTGTCGTTACTGACGGCAGACCATGTGCCGCCGGTTGAAGTTACACTGACGACACCGCTGCCGCCACCGATGCCAAATGCTTGTGAAGCGGGGGAGATCGCGTGATAAATCTCGGTACTCGCCGACGCGTAAGTTACGCCGCAGGAAAGAGGTTGAACCGCCACGTCCGCGAAATCAACCGCAACAGATTGTCCAAATATGTCTGGCGAGGATTGCCGTTGGAAATGGAGGTGGTCGCCACAGCTGTTAAAGGTTCCACTCGTCGACCCGGTATGCCCCTGACGCCCGATATAAAGACCTTGGTCTACCATGGTGCCAACTACGGCCTGAGGGGAATCCGTCTGCATGTGAGCATATTTAGAGTAGGTTCCGTCGGCGTGTTGGATAACCACTACATTTCCGAGAAATGAGCCGGGACACCCCCCGGCAACATAGTCCGGGCAGGTAGTTTGAACTGAATTGCACGTGATCGATGAAACGGTAAGAACTACCAAGCCGTCGGCGCTCGCCAAAGCATGCGCTCCTACGGTCGGATTCTGAAAATCATACGCGTATTCGAGCGAACCTGAATGGGCCGATATGTTACAGTTTCCCGGTGCCGGGTAGGCGGTGCCACCCTGGATCATCAGACCACTTTGCACTGGCAGATTATAGTTGACTGCTGTGAGGCCAAGGAGCGTCGCATTTCCATTCCAGTCTACAAATTTAAGCTTCGTGCCGGCTTCGGAATATTCCCTGATCAGTGCCCCATTCCCAATCACCTTTAGGACTTGACCTTGTCCCACGTCAATGTCCGCACCAGAGCGTAAACTGTGAAAAATAAGATCACTCGAGCCGATTAGGTTGTTTCCCCGAATCTCATTTTGGCCGTCATACGACGAAATCCGAAATGAATAGTCATTTTCAGCATTTGGAAAGGAGGTTCGTTTCGATGCCCCGCTGGAGAATTCAGGTATTGAAGTAGGACCAAGAACCGGAAATCCGGGCGGAACATTAGGGTGATAAAACTCACTGTTTCGCGTAGCATTCAAGGTCATCGGCACATATTTTCGGACAAGCTCGATTTTCGCGTCTTGCGAAGCGGTACCGGTATCGAGCGATTCCCAGCGCATATACTTTTCAAAAAACTTATTTGTCGCAGAGTAGTCCGAATTATTCTCATTCAAGTCTTGAACAGTCGACTGAAAACAGTAAAGACCATCTCCAGACTCGCTCCATTGTAAGATTTCCGAATAAATATTGTCCTCGACAAGGGTATCGACCCTTCCGGTCCCAATGTCTGCAAGTGCGAGGCCGAATGAACTGCCGCCGGCGAAAGTGAACGCGATAAGTTGGTCGTTGGTCGGAGAAATTGCCGCGTTCAAGACGATCCGATCGGTTATCTTTGACTTCTGACCCGTATTCATATCTTCGAGATAAAGTTCACCTGAAGGAACCCCACGGACGAGTGGTGAGTAAAGTAATTTACCACCGTCGGATGTCATCCCGAACGCCTTAAAAACGGGCATTGTGGTCCTTATATCGATTCGCTGTTCCTTATCCTTGCCGTCAACAATAAAGAACGCAACACCATTTACCGCGCCAACTTCAGATCGATAGAATTTTCCCTTCGCAGACGTTTTAGGCATCGGCGGTTCGCTGCGAATGAGTTGGGCATTATTATCGCGATCGGCGGCAAATACGGCCACGCGACCAAGCAGGTTCCGTTGACCACCAGCGAGGGCCAACGCGATCAAAAACAGAATTGCAGAAATGGCGGTAAATGTCCTATAGCGAGTAAATATAAGCTTTATAACGTGCAACATAATTCCTTATTCTCTAAATCTAACAATCCAGCAAACGAAGTAGTTCACCCGATCAGACCGCGACAGTAGCGGATAAGTCGGATGATTCTTGTGAGTCAATTTCACGACAAGTCGAGCCAATGACTACTTCGATCGATTTTCCATACCCTGCGGAAAATTCTCGCAAAGATATATTACGTGTGGATATGGAAGCCAATCTGTGATCGGATACATTTCAATACGATCAAAGTGAGAGCCCAATTTCTGATAGAATTTGTCCTCGTTCCAGTACCACATTTCAAACCCCTTGGTCATCAGAGCATCCAGCGCCCATGTAAACGCAATCTTATGATATGGCCGAGTGGTAACGTCCTTGATTATCAGTCTGCCGTCAGGGGCAAGGTGAGACGAGCAGGCATCAAGCAGCACCGATTTTGCTCCGTCATCTATATGGTGAAGGAGGTCGACCATCATGATCGCGTCATATTCCTTATCTATCTCAAGATCTCTGGCGTCACCAACCTTGAAGATCGCGTTATCAAGTCCCAACCGCTCCGCCGCAAGGCTCGCCTTATTTACCCGCCCTTCATTGAGGTCATACCCGCAATACTCGATCTCGGGATACATCGCTGAAAAATAGCAACCGAATAGTCCAAAGCCGCAACCAACATCGAGGATTCGCTTTTTGCCTCGAAGGCATAATCCCAACATTTGCAATATGTTGATGTTGATGATCGTAAATCGCGCTTTGCAATACGCACGGATTACTTTCGAATCATATACATCAACAATTTCAGCTAAAAATCGGTGATAATCGTACGGTCGAGCGTTTCGCGCTACACCAAAACCTGCGTTCGAGTTCGGAACGATATCCGGGGCAATTGTTATTTTTTCAGTCGAGAGCATAACCTATTTGATCCAAAATGTCAGCCAACCGGCGTCATTCTGCCGTTTCCGTCGATAATTGGCCCGCGGTAAGAGGACCCGCTGCAACTCGATACCCGTCTCCCGTTACAGATGGCCCGTCGACCACCCAGATCTTGCGGTCCCGGTAAGCCTGAAGCAGCCTTGAACGCACCGACGGGTCCCGGTCGAATGCATAAATCGGCACGTCGCCTTCGAAGTTCACCGGATTAAAAGTCCAGGCGGACTGATAATCCGGATGCTCGCTACCCCTTACAAGAACCAAACTCCGCCCAAAATGGTATTCATCCGAAAGGCGCCGGATTCCAGGCTCCATCCCGAGGTAGTGATAATATTTGTCCGAAGCCCGCCACGGAATGTAGCAAATAAGTGTTATGAGACATAAACTTAGCACCGCAAGCATCAAGCGTGTGTCAACGAGCCTCATCTTCAAGTTCGTGTGAGAATCACTGTCACCAAGCCACTCGATGCCCCGAACGGTCAGCGCGATCAATGGAATTATCGTTAGGAACCAGTAGCGGGCCCCGAAATCCGGTCCGCCATGATACCAGAATAGCCCATAGACTCCGGCGATGGCGGCGATCGAACAACACGCCCAGGCGTCGCGTTTTCGAATTGAACCGGACACAAGGAAGATAGTTGCGATCAACAATGATCCGAGCCCCCAGCCAAACAGGTCGGTTTGGAGCAAACTTGTATTCAGTGCCGTGTTGATGACGGCCTCCACGGGAGAATGCCCCGGGTAGGCATCGAGTCCCCAGCCCATTCCTCGTTCTGGTCCAAAACCCAGGGCCATTACTTTAGGCCAGAAGTACTTAGTGTAATAGGCATCGAGCGGCATCACCAACGCATTTCCGGTTACGGCGCGGTCGTAAGGTAGCACTAACGCGGCCGTAGAGATCGTGCCAATAACCAATGTTGCCGCCGTCAGTATTCTCTGTTTCCAGGATCTCGACCCAAACAGGACCGTTACACCGAGTAGAAACGCAACAATGGCTCCATCCAGCGGACGGACCAGACTCACTACCCCGATCAAGGCGCCTGCCACGAGGCACAGCCAGATGCTTTTTGAGGCAAGGGAACGCATGACAATAACCGCTGCCCCTAAAGCCGCCGCCAAAGTGAAAATATGTCCCATAAAGCTCATTCCCATAAAAATGAACCAAGGGGAGCAACAGAGCAAAACGATCGCGATCCTGGCCGTTCGCCGTGCGTACAACTGTTGAAAAAAAATGTAGGAAAGCAGGACACAGAGTCCTGATAATGCCGGATTTACAAGCCATTCCGCCCCAACCGATGCCCCAACCGCCAACACCGCAGGCCAGCCGGGTGAAAATATTCCGAACCAACGGCCCTCATGATACGGGACCATATACATGCTAAAGGCTTCTGGTACCGGCGGGGCCTTTACCGTGAGCTGTCCGGCCGCCATATAGCGGGCTTGAAACAAATACTGAGTCTCGTCGGGCACATGCGGATGGGCCTGATACACGAAGTAACTGAGGAAGGAGGTCAAAATCACTATCCATATCGCAGCAATAACAGCAAATCGATCGACACGGGGCCTTTTCTCGACATCGCCGATGGATTCGCCCATGACGGCGGTTAATCTTGAACTGAACCATCCGAGGGCCGATTCCGGCACCGACCATACCATTAGTATGAGGGTTCCCAGACTCAGGATCTGGATCCATGCACCCATTGCGAGACTGAAGATATAGATACCGGCTTCCGGCGTCACCGCTGCTCCGGCGAATATTAGGAAGGTAATTGCGACAGCAAGCTGCCATGTTTTTATTTTGGCTCGTACCCAACTGCGGATCTCTCTCAGATGTCTACCGATACAGTAACCTACCACCAGTGTCTGAATTAGAACCAGGGCAAGTTCCAACGCGTGGAACTGTAAAAGATCGGAAAACGACCGGTAGTGCTGGAAATGTATCAACCTCCCGGCATCGATCATCTGCAATGCTACGGATTCTTCAATGAGAGTTACGCTAAACCATGCGGCGAAAGAGCGCCAACTGGTTCCGGCCAGACAGCCAAGAAAAATGAGTCCGATCCCGCCCGAGAGAGCCAAGACGAATCTGCCATTCAGAGCACCCTCACCGTCCCGGAATTCGCCCGAGATGAGACTGCTCGCAAGCAAAAGCGCCCCTGCCAAAATAAGGGCGGCCGACATAAAACGCATCAACTTCCGATCGACCCGGACCGATCCGGATCCGGTAACCGGTCCGGGGTCCATCGAACTAAGGTCTAGCTTTTCGGCGTTCATTATCAAAAATCTGTCTCGTCGAGCAAAACTGCCATCGAAAAAAGTACCGCTTCGAACTGTTTAATCCTCTACGACATGTTTTGCGAACTCGGATCGATACTCCGTCCATTTGTCCATCGAAAAATTACCGGCATCATCGAGGCAATCGACTGCTCCGTAGGCCATTGCCAGAGCATGATGAGTATTGTCATGGGCAAATAGTCCCTGCCGCCCAAATGTGAGTACACGATCAAGGCCGCTTGCCCACTCATCCTGAATGTTGAAGAATTCCTCATAGCCCTCCTTATAGATCGGGTACGCGAAGGCCAGGCGTTTTGTGACAACTTTGGATATCGGCGCGGTGACCGGTATCCCGCACCTTTCTAATGATTCGCGGCAGAGTTCTCCAAGGTCCTCATCAGTGGCATTCCATATTTCATCGCTGACCATACAAGGCAACTCGCCACATAGGATCGTTTTTTCGTCCGGTCCATTGCCGCTGCTATAATTCTTCGGTTCCGAGAGGCGGGTGAGTTTAATATCGGCTTCCGGAAAATAGTGGGCGTCGAATTCGGTCCACTGCGGTTGTTCGACCACCAGATATATCAACACCATCGCCCGATACGAAATTTGACTTCCGGCATCAACGACCGATCGGGGAACATCGGGACTAGTGATCCTCGCGAGAACGGTTATCGGTAGGGTCGACCAAACATGATCAGCTTCGACGGTGTATGTCTGGCCCCCGTTTTCATAGGTGACGCGACACACATTTCCGAGTTCAAGCTTTTTCACGGTCGATCCTGTCCGGATGTCCGCTCCGAGTTCTCTTGCCTCGTTCGCGATCGCCCTGGATATCTGTCCGAAACCCTCCCTGGGGTAGTAGAATCGTCCCGACCCGGGTGTCTTAAAACCGGGCACGATAGAGAGTATCTTCCGGACCATTTTCCCAAGTGAGCCGGCCGACACCCGGCGGTGAGCCTGCGTTGCGGACAATTGCTCAGGAGGCAGGCCCCAGATCTTCACGGCATATGGAAAGTAAAAATCCCGGCAAATTGTGGGTCCAAGTCCATTTTCAAGCACGCTTGTGAAAGTCTCGTGCCCGTTTTTGTCGACCTTACCCCGAACAAATTTTGATAATGCATCGATAGCAACTCCGGTGCTAAATGAAAGGGGTAGTCGAAGAGCAAGATCCTGAGGTTTGAGCGGGAAATGGATCCAACGTCCTTGAAGCCGGATGCGTCCGTGGCGCGGCTGACTCAGCAAGTCGTCGCCCATAAGGTCACGGAGATCTTCGAGTATCCTTGGTTCGCACGCCGGATGAAGCCGGTGGCTTCCGTAATCGACCTGCATGCCGGAAAGTTCGAAACTGCCGGCATTCCCTCCGACGTCATCGCGTTGCTCGAGAACCGTCACTTCGGCTTTCCCGCGCTTTACCAGCTGCCATGCAGCACCGACTCCGGCAGGACCGGCTCCGAGTATTACTATTCTGGTCTTCGACATGTTAAAAAATGAATGGGATGAACCGTTTTGAACGCCTACAATATTGCTCATAACCTGGCAGCGCCTCGACAAGCATTTGTTCCTCTTTCATCGCCTTAAGTGTTACGACAGGGGTCAGCAGCAAAATGCCGCACACAAGCCACGAATTTAGTGCGAGTTCAAGACCTAACAGGAGAAGAAGATCTCCCGTGTAGATCGGATGGCGGACGTAGCCGTATATACCGGATTCGACCACGTTTTGACGCCGGAGCACCTGACCGGTTTCGATGTTTGCCCAGTTGTCACCGAGTTGGAACCGGGCCGTGACGGCGGTTGCCAAGCCAAGGGTGAACAAAATTACACCCGCCAACCTGAGCCAGAAAGGATCCGACATAATCGGCGGCAGATCCGGGAACCAGATCTGGACGATAATGCCAAGCAGTATGGCGACTTTGACCGACTTAATAATCTTAAGTTTCGCCGAAGCAGACTCAACCGGTTTTTCGGCCGACCTAAGCTTCAGCACTTCCCAAATGACCTTATGAAATATTAGGCCAAAAAAAAGATATAGCTGCAGGATCAACATTTTGGTTCTTTTACAACTCTTCGGTTTCTACAACTTAGATTTTGCCGATAAGGGGGATTCGACTGACTCGGGAACATCTGTGATCTCAAGGTATTCCTTGGGCCTAACTCCCAGGGCGGCGTACTGATTGAACCGTCCCAGCCTCGTGGCGACTGCGTCACCAAGCATGCCGGTGAATACCATGATCAACGCGCTTACGAAAGCCAGTATGGCCGATGCGGAAATGTTCGGGTCATGCGTCAGATCGATCGAAGTTTTTACCACACCGTAAATGACGCACATGATCGCGATCGGAATGAATACCCGCAGCGGACGAAAAAGCATCGCTACCCTAAGGATCAGAATTGCGAAACTCCCGGCATCCCAAGGCACTATTTTCGACTTCCCTTGCCTCTTACGATAATCGATCGGGATATATGCGACCGCATATTTGTCGCAAAGTAGCGCCAGTGTGATCGTAGTCGTAAAACTGAACTGGTCCGAAAGGATAGCAAAATACTGCACCGCAACCTCGCGTCGGAATATCCTGAGGCCGCTGTTCAGATCAGGGATCTTCGTGTTGGCGACATAATTGGCCATTACTCTTAGGAACCACTTTGCCGGGCGCCTTGATAGCGGAATGTGAACGTCGGAGCCAGTTCGCGACCCAACGATCATGTCAGCGTGCTCTAGTTCGTCTAACATTCCCGGAAGATACTCGGCAGGATATGTTCCATCCGCGTCCGTAATTGCGATAATGTCATTCGTGGCTGCAAGAATACCTGTCTTCAATGATGCGCCGTAACCTCTATTGTTTTTGTGCTGGATCACCCGCGCACCCGCGGCTTTTGCTTCTCTTGCAGTTGCATCCGTCGAACCATCATCGACCACAATGATCTCCGCCTTGATATCGGTTCCCTTGAACAAATTCCGGAGTTCAGTCACAGATTCCGCCACCGCTAACTCCTCGTTGAATGCCGGTATGATCACACTTAGCCGCCTGTCCGAGCGCGGGTGGCCCGGGGCCTGCGAATCGAAATCTTTCACCGTTTCGCGCGTTCCGTTTACCTCGGCGATCGCCTTCGGCTGGATCTTAGTTTCGTTATCTCTCATATTCATTTTCATTTTCTACGGACCTTTTCTGCGGCAGACAAATACTTCGCCGCCATTGAGCGTACCCGGAAAGACCTTGACGACACTGTAATTGCGTTCAATCACTTCCCATAGTTCAGGTTTGAATGCTTTGATCTCGATCGGAAGAGTATAAACGAGCCATTCGGTGTGAGACTTGTCTTGGACACTCTCCAATTCCGGTGCTGTCGAAGCGACCGGCCACGTTGGTGTCAAATACCTCCCGTAGACAACCCCGGCAAGGCTTACAGCTACGATCCCGTCGCCCGGAGATTTCTCGTGTTCAACATATTGACGAGCCCCGGAAAAATCCTGTTTTGGCAGTGCATAGTTCTTGGGGACCGTGACCATTGAGGCGGCGATTATGAATAATGCGAGGCCCGTTCCGGACAGCGAAAAGAACGACTGATTTGCACCAAGCGGGCGAATGAATCCAGCCAAAGCTGCCGGCAGCTGTGTTGCTCCGTGGATCACTATTAGTAGACCGAAGCCCATTGAAAAAAAGAAGAAGCGTGGCCAAATATTGTGACCAAGCAATAGCATTGAGCCGCCCGCGACGAGGGCTGGAAGCGTCATTGCTGCTGCTGCCCGACGATTCTCACGGAATAACATCAGCCAGCCGAAGCCGACGAACGCGGCCGCAAGTACAACCACCAAAATACCTCCGAATCCGATCTTAAGAGCCAGAATGCTTTCGGTAATGACCCACAAGGGGTTTGTCCATTCAGACGGCTTCGATTCTTCATGGAGACCTATCGACAGAAATTCAGGCAATGCAAGGGCATACAATTGTAGAGTAACCGTTACACTTAAGATCCAGGCAAAGAACGGTCGCAGGCCGACGCTCCTTTCCGGCGACTGGCGACCACTTTCATCGCCAGCCAATTTCGGAAAGGCAAGCAGAACAAGATGAACAAGCCCGTGAGCCGCGACCACGAAGGCCATCGTCGGGTGGATCCACATTCCCATAACAACGGAGATCGTATAACCGGTCCACCAGGCAAAGGTGTTATTTTCGAGAGCCTCGAGCCAACACCACGTTGCAAGCAGCGTAAAAAGCAGGAGCCCCATGTACCCGCGGGCATTTTGCGAAAACCAGATATGGTGATACGAGACGGTCATTAACGCGCATCCTAAAAGGGCCTCGCGATTGCCGAATAGGTGGCGGGCCAGGTAGAAAAACGCCCAAATGCTGCCGATCCCAAAGATCACCGACGGCAGCCTGATCGCCCACGCGCTTTCGCCAAAGAAAATGGTTGACATATGTGCCAGCAACGAGAAGAGCATATGTTGGTTCTGGCTCGGAAAACTTGTCAAGATCGTTCCTAAGGGCTGACGGACAAAATCTAGCAGCGTAAAGACCTCGTCGATCCAGAGATCTGAATTGAGATTCCACACCCTAAGGATGAATGCGACTATACTGAACGCAGCCAAAATCAAATATATTCTGGGTGTTATCGCCCGCGCATCCGTCTGTCGGTTGGCCTCGTCAAGCGGGCGAGCAGCCGAAACGGTATTGCGGCGGCGAAGTGCGTATGTCGAAATAAGGACTCCGTGCAACGCCATCAGGCAACGAAAAAGTGTGGGACCCCATAAGAGATCCTTCGTGTCAGACACCAATATCCGGCCGTACGTGGCGTTTGGAACGGCAATCGAAAGTACAACAAGGACCGCCCCGAGAGCGAGCATAGCTCCGCCGACAATGCCTATGCCGGAAATGTGCGTTTCAGCTGAATTCGACATTCTCTACATTACCTCCGATGTTCCAGATCAACCATATGATCGCGCCGGAGAGTACTAGAAGGGGGATCGCTGATGAAGCATTGATAAAACCCATTCGTTCGAGGGTTGTCAGCCACGGCAGCCGAAAGCCTTCGAGTGTAATGTGTTTGACCGATTCAAACACGCCGAAACCCTGTTCGACGTCGCGGTACATAACCAGACACCAACTCCAGTATGTTCCAAGCACGCCGATCAACGCGGCGAGTATCACCGGGAGCCTCAACAGGACATTCGCGACCAGAAGGAAAACAAACGGGACCACCGGAACAATATGCCGGACGCCGGAATTGAACTGCATTCGCCCGTATTGGTTAGCCGCACAAAATGCAAAGAACAGCGCGGTGAAGGAAAGGATGAAGACCATTTCCCGGTTTTCCAAGATACGATTCGATCGCGTAAGCCAGAGCGGCACAAAAAATACAGTCAAAAGGATTGGTGCCGACGTGAACAACCCGTAACGAATTCCGAATGCAGTCTGGAACAATAGATCAAATTGCGGCAATGAAAATCCACGGTAACCAAGGTCCGTGTAATGAGCCGCGGGCATGTAACTCTGGGGCGGAAGTATCGGGTTACCAAAGCTCGTCCATTGATATGCCATTAGCACGGCTGCGCACAGTGCAATTCCAAAAGCGAATTTGCCGAGATCGTAAAGCTTCCTGCTGTTCGACGGTTCCGAAGTCCAGCGAGCCAGCGCGTAGCCTCCAAGAGCAGCAACGGCTACCAATCCGCTGTAATCGAGGACGACTGTCCAGCCAGTGCAAAGTCCCGCCAGAAAATAGTATGGCCGCTGTCGATCCCCGCCCGAATGCCTCGAAGGACGCCAAAGCAGCACGAATGCGAAGAGGGCGAAGTTGGCGAGAAGCACATTTTGATTGAGCTGGGCGGTCCGGTAGAAGATCGGCGTCGCAAACGCATAAAGCAAAGAAAGCATGATCGACATGCGCCGGCTGCCGGTCAATGTGAGTAATATCCAAAACACAGCGACAACGCCCAGAGCTGAGATGGGGGCCATCGCAAACGCCTGCATTATCCCCGCCGCAAGACCGAACTTCACGTCAACCCCACGCTCCCGGGCCTTTTGCAGGAACTCCTGGGCGAGCGGATAGATAGTGTCATAATCGGTTTTCTCCGGTCGCGGTTCGGCCGCGCGTGCGGCCTGAACCCGTTCGACGATCCGGTCGGTTGCCGGACGGAGAACGGCGTAAGGGATCGCCCCGATGATCGATGCCCCGGGGTTGTTGTTAATAAAACTCCCCCGCCCCGGTATTTCGAAGATGTCCGGGTGAAGACCGCTGTACTCGGTCACATCGAAGCTCAAGTGGTCGCCCAGACTAAGTGCCGGATATATCTCCCTTACCGTATTGGTCGCAAAATGCAGTGTAAAGACTAGCCAACAGGTGATGAATATCCTGATACCGATGCCTCGATCGGTGAACCGCGACCAAACAGGAAGACGGTTTTCCGGAACCCGCCTGCTCTCGTCCAAGGCTGTCCCAACTGAAGAAGAGGGTGCTTTCCCGGTAACATTGGGCTCCTCGCAGGTTGCTACTGATGTGGGTATGACCTTTTCTATCTTGCCACCTCCCCGAGTTGCTCGAGGCAACCCTCATCGATTGCCGGTCGATACAAGGCGTTGTCGAAAAGATACCTCCGGGCAAAGATCCAGGAAGTTGCCAAAACAATGATCTCAGCGAAACCGAGAGCCGCTGCGGCGCCATTTATGCCAGACAAACCATAGCCAAATGGGATCAAGATCAATGCCACGACCGAACCGATCGCGGAGGTCACCATTTCCCGACGCTGCTGATTGGCGGCGATCAATCCAAAGCGGTAATGCCCACTGATCGCGGCGGCTACCCAGACCACGGCAAGCCACCGGAGCGCGCCGCCGCCGCTTGAAAAGCTAGGCCCATAAGCCACACTCATTGCGAAGTGCGCGATAAATATCCAAACCACGCCAACCACGACACACGCTGAAGAGACGAGCAAGACCGATCGGTTAACAAGCGAAGTGAATTTTCCGGGCCCTTCGGTCCAGGCTCGCGACATTGACGGCAGAAGGTTGAAAAAGTAGAGCCAGACAAAAGTATGCAGGGCGATCAAGATCCTCATCGCACCCGCAAAATACCCGGTGTCCTCCGCTGAAGCGACGAGACCCAGGATCAGGGTCGCGCCAAACATACGGATCACCCAAAACATCTGGCTCATCCCGATCGGAGCACCTTCGAAGAAAAGCCGTCGGGAAAGAACCGGCCGGAACTGGATCTTCCCCGCAAAATATTTTCGATATATCCAAACGCTGAAGGCGGCGGCGAAAGTGACTCCGGCGACCTCCGCTAGCCCCACGAAGACAAGGTCGTCCGCTTTTCTGACCATTATGATAACTACGGCTACAAATACCGTCTGTCGAACGATCTGAGTGAAGGCAACGAACTTCATCCGGTCGTGGCCCTGAAATACCCATTGGAGCAGAAGCGGAAGCGTCCAAACACTCAAACCGTATGCCAGTACCAGTTTCAGAACGTTTTCTTCACGAACGAACGCAAAAGCAAATGCAACAATGGCGAAAAAGCTGACACCCGCGAGGAGAAATCTAGCGGAAACTATTTCCGCAACCAGCTGCCCGGTTTCGTCCGGGTTCTTGGCGATCTCACGTGCACCGAATGAGCTGAACCCTTGATCGACGATCAAGCTTGCACACATGAGGATCGCGGCCGACCATTCTACGTATCCAAATCCCGCCGGGCCGCAGATCCTGGCGAGGTAAGCAAACGCCGCAAACGTTATCAGCTTACTGTAAGCTTCAGCGCCCACGAGCGATAGAAAATTCTTGAATAATGATGCGGCTCCTTTCATTTTCGCGATCGGGGTCGATATTTCACCCGTCACTTCGGCACTTTAGCGAGATAGCCCATGAATTCCCCGCATGACCAACCGCATAGCAAAATGAACGCGACCGGCAGGGTTGAGATCATTCGCGTTACCGTAAGTCTCTGTCGCCACATATGACGGAAACTGCGAAAGAGTATCAATGCAGGAAGAAAAGGCGTCCCAGTCGCGTAAACAATGCGGAGCAGGAATCCAAGTCCGGACGCCCGGGTTTCGGCAAAAACCCTGCCCCATTCAACCCGTTCGCCGAGAACGTTAAGAAATGTGAGTTTTTGCCTTTTCTGGAAAACAACCGGCCGGTC
>JAKOVX010000061.1 GCA_029781855.1 Acidobacteriota bacterium
GTCATCTACTAAACTTTTCCCGCAATGCAGATTTCCGTTGAGTGCCGCAAATCACGGCCCTTTTTTGACGATCGGAATGTCGCCGTTTGTGCCGAACGGGAAGCTGAAGAACGAATTGAAACCGTCTGAGCTGCGGAGGATGAACCATTCGCCGCTCGACGGACGGAAAAATGCGAGATCGGCTTTGCCGTCCTTGTCGTAATCGTCGGTCGAAGGTTTATCGGTGCTGGTTCCGAATTCCCGTGCAAAATTGCTTCCGTCACTGCTTCGTTCGACAAACCAGAGTCCGCTGTTGGGACGATAAATCGCGAAATCGTTTCGCCCGTCGCCGTCGAAATCGCCGTCGATCGGAATGTCGCCATTCAACCCGAATTGCTTGAAAACTACCGTGCCGTCGGAGCTGTTGAGGATGAACCAGGTGCCCTGACTCGGACGATATACGGCAATGTCGCCGAAACCATCGCCGTCGAAATCACCGCTTTGCGAGGGCGTGATCGTCAGATTGTGTTTTGACAATCGAAATTCATGAACATTTCCCTCGAAAGGGTTTGCGAGGATAATATTGTTTCCCGATATCTCCGCCCTTCCTGCGAAGAAAGATGATCCGCCAAGTTGAATATTGGTAATTGAGAGACCGTTTTCTCCGAAACCCTGATCGAGCGATCCATTACGGTTTATTCGAAGTATCCCGATTTTGTTGTTTGAAGTCTTGCCGCTGATTATCAGTTTTCGATCTGACTGGAGACGAATGCTTGTTAATGTAGTGCTTCGATTGTTGATGACTTCTTCAATTTTTCCGGTTCCGTTAAAGGTCGTGTCGAGCGAACCGGAATTGTCGTAACGATGGATCGCTGATTTGCTGCGAACTTCCCCGACTACGGTGACTGTGTTAGCACCGGAATAATCTACCGCAACGTCATTGAAACCGGTAAAGATGTCATCAATTGTGATAAGACCGTCACCGCTGAATCCCGTGTCCAAAGTTCCGTTTGTCTGAAACCTGGCAATAACGCCGCCCGATGGAACTGCGCCTGATTTATTGCCGACAACAACAAGTTTGTTGACTCGATCAATCCCGATGCTGTTCCCACTCCCAACCAAACCGGTCGACGCAACACCGTTTGTCCCGAACGCGGTGTCAAGAGTTCCGTTTGCGTTTAGTCGGACAGCCGAAATGACCGAAGCGGTTGTTTGGCCGGCAATAGCTATTTTTCCGTCGGGTTGAATAATGACCTTTCGGCATTCACGCAGTGAGTTCAAAACTATTCTTCCGTTTGAGCCGAAACTGCTGTCCAAAGTCCCGCTTGGGTTAAATCGGATAGCCGTACAACTAATGTCATCTGAGCCGATGATGACGATCTTTTTGTCCGTCTGAATGGCGACGCTTGTACCTCTGCCGCTGCTGGATTGAAGTGCCTGAATGACAACGCCGTTGGTGCCGAAGGTTGGATCCAATCCGCCTTCCGACGTGTATCTGACGGTCGCGGTGCTGCTGTTTATGTTGCCGTCGTCACCGACAACGACGATCTTTCCGTCATCCTGAACAGCAACGTCTGCGGCTGTTCCCAAACCGGGCGTCCTGATTTTTCCGGCAATTCCGAAACTCGAATCGAGCGAACCGGGACTCGCCGCAAGTGCGGGTTGAGAAGTTCCCGACAGGACACACACGAATAAGACTGCAGCCGCCTTGATTCTACTAACCGTCATTCTCATCAATTTCTCCTTGCTCCAGATGTCTGACCGGTCCGCACACGATTTGAAGCTCGCCGTCCGGTCGCTCTTCGATCTCGACTCTTCCGAAAAGTTCACGGACAAAAATCGTCTCGCCCGAGCCACTCAGAACCTCCACGCGAAACGTTTGGCCGTCTTCATGGACGGAATGTTCGACATTCCGGTCAGGGAACGCGGCGAAGCGTTCCCTGATGCGTGTCCGTTTGTGGATTCGGCGAAGTAACGTCATTATTTTGTCAGTAACGATAGCCGGATTTCGCGGCCTTTCCTTTATCCCGGCGGCTTGCAACAAGAGCTCGCGGGGAATCGGGATTTTTCAAACCGTCGCGTGAAAAGGTAAGCTTACGATTGACCAGAAAGGGCAATCGTGTCCTGAACAAACCCGAAGGAAACTCTGAGGAAAATCTAAGACTGGCCGATGGATAAGGATAAACCGTTAGAATCAAACGTTTTATACGGTTTCGGTATTTTCACGCTCGATACTGACTCGGAACGATTGCTTGCCGGAACCGAGACCGTAAAACTCGCGCCGAAGGTTTATCAATGTCTGGTTCTGCTCGTTGAAAGCGAGGGGAAACTCGTTTCCAAGGACGAGTTTTTCGCAAAGGTATGGCCCGAAACATTTGTCGAAGAAAGCTCTTTGACTTATTCGATTTCGCAGCTGCGTAAGGTTCTCGCCGAGTATGATGCGGACACAAAGTATGTCGAAACGGTGCCGCGACGCGGTTTTCGGTTTCCGGCGGAAGTGAAAAAACTTGCGAAGCAGAATCTTGCCGTCAGGGACGGCCGGATATTCCTCGAAAGAGAACAAATAGAAGAGGTTTGGATCGAGGAAATCGACGATTCGGACACGGGAATCGTTCCGATCGAAAACAACCGGTTGCTTCCGCCCGCGAACCGCCTTTCGCGCAATGCGTATCTGGCGCTTGCGGTGATTGTTCTGATCGTGCTGTCCATCGCCGCGTATCAGTTGTTTCGGACCGACAATCCTGAAAACGGACGGGTCAAGAGTATTGCGGTCTTGCCGCTCAAATCGCTTGATGAGAACAGCGACCGGTCGCTGTCTCTCGGCCTGACCGACGCTCTGATCACGCAGCTCGGAAAGTCGGAACGATTGCTCGTGCGCCCGCTGAATTCGATCGTCAGTGTTGCCGACGCAGACTCTGATCCGGTTTCGATCGGGAAGCAGATGCAGGTTGACGCGGTGCTCGAATGGAGTTCGCAGAAGGTCGGCGTCCGTCTGCGGATCACCGCCAGGTTGCTTCAGGTCTCCGACGGAAAGCAGCTTTGGAGCGAGACGTTCGAGGAGAACGAATCTGACATTTTCAAGATCCAGGACGCGGTGTCGATCAGGGCCGCGAATTCGCTGGTGGCCAATCTCACGACACGCGAAGCCGAACTCATTCACGCCCGCAACACGAACAACAACGACGCCTACGAGGCATATCTGCGCGGACGGTTCCATTGGGGCCGGCGTGATCTTGAAGGATTCACGAAGGCTCAGGCGTTCTTCGAGCAGGCCGTGATCCTCGATCCGAAATTCGCCGACGCGCATTCCGGCCTGGCCGACGTCCATCTGGGTTTTTACGACTACGGCTACAAAAAGGCCGACGAGACGATCCCGAAGGCGCTCGCCGCGGTCAACCGGTCGCTGCTTTTAAATTCGAGTAATCCCGATGCGTATTCGACACTCGCCTCGATCGAATTCCTGCACAACAGGAATTGGAAGGCGACCGAAGCGAATTTCAGAAAGTCGATCGAGCTTGCGCCGAACAATCCGACGACCCGGCTGCGGTACGGCTGGATGATGTCGGTCGTCGGGAAATTTGAAGAAGGACTCAAGGAACTCGAGATCGCCGAAAAACTCGATCCTGTTTCAAGGATCGGTCAAACGAACATCGCCTACAATTACCTGGTGTCGAAGCAGTTCGACCGGGCCGAAGCGAAGCTCAATGAAGTCATCAAGATACATCCCGACTTCAGTCTGCCGTATTGGTATCTCGGGACGCTTTACTTCGAACAGGGCAAACGCCGGGAATCGCTCGAGCAGTATTTCAAAGCGTTTGAACTGGAAGAAGGAAAGTCGGAACTGACGAACAGGGTCCGCGAACTTCGCGAGACACGGAGCGAAACCGAAGCCCTCCGGGTCTGGCGTGAAGGACTTGAGAAACGATACGCCGAAAAGTACTTTCCTCCGACCAACATTGCGCTCGTCGCGGCGTTGGCAAAAGACCGCGAGAAGACGCTTTATTGGCTCAAGGAATCCGAGCGGGTAAAGGATCCGTGGCTGTTGCAGATAAAGTACGACGGCGAATATCGGTTTCTTTCGGGCGACAAGGAATTTGATGAGATGATGAACGCCCTGCGATTCGACTGAAACATATGAACATAAAATATGCGCTTGTGATCGGCTTGCTGGTTGTTTGCGGGTTCGGTGTCGAGGCCTCGGCACAGCACCGCAAGCTGACCGTGATTCTGCTTCGGCACGCCGAAAAGGACGTCTCGGCGACAGCCGACAAGGTCAATCCCGTGCTCACGCCGGAAGGGAAATCGCGTGCCGAAAGGCTGATAAGAGCGGTCAAGAAGTACAAGCTCGACGCGATCTACTCGTCGGACTTCATCCGCACGCGCGAAACGGTCGCGCCGCTCGCCGCCAAGCGCCGCCTTCAGGTTCAGATCTACAATCCGCGCGAACTCAAGCAGATGTCGGAGATGATCAT
>JAKOVX010000115.1 GCA_029781855.1 Acidobacteriota bacterium
GCAGCTCAACCGCGACGAGAAATGGGACGACAACGGCGATCCGCACCGCATCCTGCCGTACATCGTCATCATCATCGACGAACTCGCCGACCTGATGATGGTTTCGGGCAAGGAGGTCGAGGAGTCGATCACGCGTCTCGCCCAGATGGCCCGTGCCGTCGGAATTCACCTCGTCCTCGCGACGCAGCGGCCGTCCGTCGACGTCATTACCGGTTTGATCAAGGCAAATTTCCCATCGCGCATCTCTTTCCGCGTGTCGTCAAAGGTTGATTCCCGCACGATCATCGACGGCAACGGTGCCGAAAGCTTGCTCGGTCAGGGCGACATGCTGTTCCTGCCGCCCGGGAATTCGCAGGTCACGCGTGTACACGGCGCGTTTGTCAACGAGGCAGAGATCAACAAGGTCGTCGAATTTGTTAAAGCACAGGGACGTCCCGAATACGACACGACGATCACCAAGACCGAAGAAGAACTCGACGACAGCGGCGATCTGCCGGGCCGCAAGGACCCGCTTTTCAACGACGCTCTACGCTGCGTTGTCCAGTCAAAACGCGGTTCGACCTCGCTGCTCCAACGGCATCTCCGCATCGGCTACGGCCGCGCCGCCGCCATCCTCGACGCGATGGTCCGCGAAGGCTACATCGGTGAGATGGATGGCTCAACCCGCGCCCGCCCAGTCCTCGCCAAAGCCTACGAGGACCTGCAGGACATCTCCGAAATGGAGAATGAGCAGTAAGAGGTGGTCAGTGGTCGGTGGTCAGTGGTCAGATGTCAGTACCACCTGCAATAGCGGGTGGTTGAACAAAACGCATTTTCAGTTTAACCAATATGTCGAATTTCAAACGTTCGATGGCTATTTTGCTCGCGATCGGGTGCCTGCTTACGGCGACGGCCTGCAGTACGCGCCGGGTTTACGAGACGACTGCTGGCCAACCGACCGCCGCGCCTGAGGCGATCAATATCAACTCAGCAACAGCTGAAGAACTTGAACGCCTGCCGCATATTGGCCGCAAAACGGCGGAGGCGATCGTCGAGTTTCGCACTTTGAATGGCCCGTTTCGCCGGCCCGAACATCTGATGCAGATCCGCGGTGTGAGCGAAACGCGATTTGCCGAGCTAAGACCTTACATAAAAACCGAATAATCAGCTAGCGATGCCCGAAGATCGTAAACTCCCAAACTTCGACCGCCAGCCGGTGCTCTGGCTTGCCCTGTCGTTTGCTGTCGGTATCCTCGCCACAAAGGCGTTCGGCGTCGAACCGTTGATCACGCTAGCAATTTG
>JAKOVX010000134.1 GCA_029781855.1 Acidobacteriota bacterium
GGAACACAATGGATCCGGCGGAAGCTTACCGGCTCTTCCGCGGCCGCGACCCGAAGGTCGAAGCACTGATGAAAAAACGGGGGTTCGCGAAATGAAGAAAGGCCGGTCGAACGGATCGACCGGCCAATCGCTTGAATCGCTCGGAGGTTACGGAACGACTGAGCAAAGCGTGTACTGGCTCTTGCCTGAATTCGCCGCGACCTTCCAGCGATAAGTACCGGACGAGCCGTTGTAGTTGACGGGAATATCAGATGACGAACTGGCCACCGACTGCCAACCCACACGAGACTTTTTCTCAAGTGACAGGGTGAATACGGCGGAATTCGTAAGATTCAAATTGCCGACGAACGTTCCGCTCCTTGCCTGGAAACCATTTGAACTCGTGTGATACTTGGACTGTTTCCTCGTCAGTGATCCGCTGAACTCGGTACCGGCACACCCAACCTGCGGTTCTTCAAATTGCGAGAACAGGAGAAGGTTGGCGGTCGTTGAATCGAGATTCGTGATCGCATTTTGCGTCGCCATTGATTTGATCTGCGTCTCGATCTCTGTCGGCGTCGCCGTCGGTTGATTCTCCAGCAGATTGGCCACCGTGCCCGTCACATGCGGCGTCGCCATTGACGTCCCGCTGATCGTGTTGATCGCGCCGTCGCTTAACCACCAGGCTGAAGTTATCGTGTCACCCGGCGCGAAAAGATCCACACACGGACCGGCGTTTGAATAATCGGTCTTGGCGTCTTGACCATCCGTGGCGCCGACCGTGATCGCTTCAGTGACCGACGACGGCGACATTGAACAGGCGTCACCGTAGCCGTTACCCGCCGCAACGACGACCGGGATTCCGGAGATCACCATGTTCCTTACCGCCCAATCGAGCAAAGGAGATACGCCGCCGCCGATGCTCATGTTAACAACCGAAGGAGAGGCATGGTTCGCAGCAATCCAATCGAGTCCGGCGACAACGTCCGCGACAGAT
This sequence comes from Acidobacteriota bacterium, assembly GCA_029781855.1. Lineage (GTDB taxonomy): Bacteria > Acidobacteriota > Blastocatellia > Pyrinomonadales > Pyrinomonadaceae > OLB17. The sequence continues at coordinate 977 of JAKOVX010000134.1, forward strand.
CCGGTGCCGCTGCAACCTAGGACCCGGACCGAATGAAGCGTTGAACCTTTGGCGACCCCGAAAGTTGCGCCGCCGATGGTGCCAGATACATGGGTTCCGTGTCCGTTGCAGTCGTTGCCGTTTTGACCGTCGAGCAGGGCATCGAACGAAGGAACGGCTCTTCCTCCAAATTCGGAATGGGTGAACCGAATTCCGGTGTCGACGACGTAAACGTGTACACCCGAACCCGTCGGCGAATAGGTGTAGGTGCCGTTCAGCGGCAACGAGCGCTGATCAATGCGGTCCAGCCCCCAGGTTACATTTGTCTGTGATCCGTCGATCGAGACGACGCTGTCCTCTTCGACAAAGCTCACGCGCGGATCTTTGCTCAGAAGCTCGGCATCCTCGGGCGACATTTCCACGGCGAATCCGCGGACCGACGTCGTATAGATCCGTTGAATGTTTCCGCGGTAGGTTTCTCCCATTGAAACCGCAAGCGGCTCAACTTCAAACGAGTTGATCAGTTGGCCATCCGAATCTTTCTCAAGGACTACCAAGTATTGGTTTGGTATCGCGTTCTTGGATCGGAAAAACCTGTCACTCTGGCCGCTTGCGCGGAACTCAGTGGTCGTCAGACACAAAGCGCTTACAAGCAACGCAAATGCCAGCTTTGCAATAGAATTCATATTTGTCCTCGTTAAGTTATGAAGAATTTCACCGTGGTGCGGTGGCTTGGAGGGTTCGAAGGGAGACTCGCATGGCTCAGGCGACATTCAAGTCTAAACAATGATAAACGATGTTGAACTTGAGTGTCAACGACTTTGTTCACGTGAAAAGTCTGCATACCATCGCGCGTCGATGAGTGTCGTTCCCGTCGACGCTGCGGCGTTAACTGCAAAGCAGACATGAGTTGCGAATTGGCGGACGTGGAGGTTCAGGATGAACAAGTCGGCGTGCAAGACTGCGGCGGACGGACGGAATAAAAAAGCGACCGACCACGCTTGGTGATCGGTCGCGCATTGGAAAAACTCCAACTGACGCTCAGTTCAACGCGATGATCTTGTCACCAACGACATCATCCGAAAGAACAAAGCCCGTGTTGTTGATCGGGAACCAGTACCTTCGATGAGCGACTGAAATGATGTAAAAATCGCCGATCGGCAGATCGTTGATCATGAAATCGCCAAAGCTGCTCGATGTTGCACTGTACGTCTGCATCGTGGAAGTGTTGTACAGCGTAACCACGGCACCTCGGATTCCGAGTCCGCCTACGGTCGTTACCCTTCCTGAATACGATGCATTTGCAGCGGTCGGCGCCGCGATCACCGGAACTGCTGTCGGATCAATGCTCGGAGTCTGAGTCTGCGGAACGCTTCCGGCCGGCGGAGGCGGGAAAGTACCCTGCGTACCAATTGTAGACGCATCGATATTATCCGAATTGATTACCGTCGAGGACAATTCAGTTCCCGTTGCGCCGGTTTGGTTATTAAGCGTCCCCGGTGCAATAAAGCTCAGGCTAATGGTCGCCTTTACTTGTACTGTGATTCTTCCGTTCGGCGGCAAGATGGCGTTCGCAGCAAGCAATCCGCCGGTTCCGGCATAGCTGCCATTCGCTGCGGCAGTCGCTCCACCTCCGACAGACACGGTTAGCGGTCCGACATAATTCATCGCAGCCGGCAACGTGTCATTGATCTGGAAGTTGTTCACGGTTACCGCGCCGACATTAACATAATTAATTGTCCACGTGATGGTATCGCCGGGATTGATATTTCCGTCGCTTCCGACGTCGGTCGTCATTTGAGCCGACTTGTAGCCGTACACGGTCGGCGTATCGAGTCCGCATCCGAAGGGTCGCGTCGGGGGCACGAACACTGCATTCAGCAACATTCGTTCTGCATTTAAGTCACCGATGTTGGTACTCGCGGATCCGGATCCTCGGTAATCGTGACCACCGAGTTCGAAGATCATGCCGCCCGGACCACCATAGAAAACCTTTGAGGTCGTGGCGATATATGCCTGCGAGCCCGTTGCATTGCGAACGCTTGGAAATGCGCCGTTCTGCAATGATGACCCGCCGGCAAGCAAGAAGTCCGTTTCATATCCCGATTGGGCGCCGTCAATGACTCCGACGAACTGCGAAAGCGGCATATCCGGATTCGGATAATTCAAATTGGTGCTGCTTGTATTTGCGAGTTGCCATCCGGCCGTCGTTTGAAAGAGTCCGTTTACAAGATCGTTCTCGTACGTCTCGATCGCCTTGCATTGGTAGAAGACGTTTCCACCGCTGAGCGAGAACTGCCGGTAGTTTGCGACATGTGGATCTCCGTTCGCAGCATCAACGTGCGGCTGGGCAATCAACGTCACGCAACTGTTCGCATTGACCGTAGCGTCATCATAATCAATGTAATCGGGAATTCCGGCATCAATAAATACTCGCTTGTGGATGTCGGCATTCGAACCGTTGGCCAAACCGACGGCAATCAGCGGTTTGTGGGTCAGCGTATACCGAATATCGATGCTCGCTGAAGAAGTCGTTTCATAAACCGCCACGTTATTTGCAAACGCCGTAATAAACGGCAAAGCGGCGGCGGCGTTCTCCTGTCGAATGATGAACGGTCCTCCCGCAAAACCCAACCTCGAAGTGGCGATCGCCGTCGGCAATATGCGTTTGGCGTTCACCGTGAAATCATTCGCGTCTTTGGCTTTGCCGGATTTGATCGCCCAGAGAACGGGGATACCATTTTGTAGCAAACGATTGACCAGTCCGTATGCCTTCAGATTGAAATTGGCACCAATATTCTGCTTGGTGTTATCCATTGCAATCACATAAGAACCGGAAGGTATTGTTTGCATTTGGGGGTTGGTCGGCGGCAGATCCTGTGAGAAACCAGCCATCGTCAAAAACAAGATCGCAGCGATGGTCAGGGCCAGGTTCTTAGGCGACAACGAAAAACTCTCTCGGTGCGCAGCGCTAAACATAATGCTCAACTCCAATTAGGCCGGAGACAACAAAACTCGGAAAAACGAGAATGTTTCCCGGAAAATAAACAACTTTCGATTACGGTCCTTGCACGAGGGTGCAAAGACAAACTCTAGGGATTGCCCGTGGCAATAACCCTTTTCGAAGCACAAATTAAACGATGTCAATACTTTTAACACAGAATTGCAAAACATGTCAACCTTTTTTCAATCTACGCAGTCAATCAACGACTGCGTGACCGACAAATGTCGCAATTCCAAGTCCATTACCGTTCTACTGGTATTGTTAGAACGGCCGGAGTGCTGTGTTTTGCATGTAAATATGGTTAATTTGAGCAATATTCCGAAAATAATTTCAGGATCGGCGGAATTCTGGTGCACAGTGACTGCAAGATACGGAGGCAAAGCGCGGATAGTGCCGGAGGTGACTGTGCACGATGCGGAGATCAAAATAATCGTCGCTGGCCTTCGATGACGCCGCGGATGATGCGTTCGATGTCGTAAGATTCGGCGGACGCGCAGTCTTTCAAAACTTCGCGTTTTTGTTCCGGCGTGAGGTCCCGCCACAACTTGAGGAGTTCGTGGTTCTGGTTGATCTCGTAGATGGTCTGATTCTCGGTCAAGTGAATTATCCCGCACCATTTTATCGCAACGGATCTTGATCGAACCAGTTACGCCAAGCCCCCATAAGTTACGCCTTCAGGCGTGGATAAATTCAATTTGTCGCGCGCAACCGCGAAACCTAAACGGATTTGTCGTTGAGCGCGAATTCGACCGCCATTTC
>JAKOVX010000141.1 GCA_029781855.1 Acidobacteriota bacterium
GTCTGATGGTAGGGGCGATCGAATCAGGCTTCTCGGGGCTATAACGGATTTGCAATATATGATCGCCAAAGACGGCGATGAATGATGTTTGCGTAACCCTGTCCCGCGCGCCGCGGTTCAGGTCTGTTTTCCAATAGGCGCTCTATCGGAAGGTGAACGAATGCCACCCGCATTGATGATGCACACAGAAGACCCGAAAGATGCGCTGATGCGCGAAATCGGAGATCTCTCCCAAATCGAGATATTCGCCGACGACGTGCTCGTGGCGATCTATCGCCGCCCCGAAAAGACGAAGGGCGGCATTATCATGACCGACGTTACGCGCGGGGAAGACCTTTACCAGGGTAAGGTCGGCTTGATCCTGAAAATGGGTCCGATGGCCGAACAGGACACGGAATGCCGCGTCGGCGATTGGTGCTGGTTCCGCCCCGCCGATGGGTGGGCCGTTACGCTCGCAGCGAATAAAACGCCATCGCGCGTAATCCGCGCGGCCCTGATCCGCGGTCGCTGCGGCGACCCCGATCTGATCTATTGAGGGGGAGATGATGGGCGATCTCGAAAACCCCGTCACGATCGAAATCGAGCCGGAAAAGATTCCCAACCCGGAAATTGCCGATGCTGGCGAAAAAAAGCCTGTGGATAAGTCGGCGTCTCCTGATCCGGAAACCGTTCTGGCTGATCTGAAAAAGCAGATCGAAGACGGAAAGGCGAAGGAACAGGCTGAGCGAGAAGCGCGGCTTCGGGCTGAACAGTACGCGCAGCAAGAGGCGCAGTTACGTGCTCGGGCCGAAGGCAAGGCGCAGGACAGCGAATTGTCGACCGTGCTCAACGCGATCGAAGCGGTCGAGGCGCAGGGGCAGGCGGCCGAGCGCGCCTATGCCGACGCAATGGAAAAGGGAGATTGGACTGCGGCAGCCAAGGCGCAGCGCGCTATGGCTGCGGCAGAAAGTCGCCTTCTTACATTGCAGAACGGCAAGGCGGCGATGGAAGATCGCGCCAAGCGGGGAACGACAGAGGGGCGTGTCGATGCGCCGCAGGTCACGCAGCAACCGCGTAGCGTCGATCCTGTGGAGCATCTTGCGTCGCAGGTTTCTCCCCGCTCCGGCGACTGGATCAGGAAGCATCCGGAGGTTGCCGGGAACGTGGCCAAGCTGTCGGCCGCGCATAATTTGGCTGTGCTGGACGGCTTGACGCCTGACACGGACGAATATTTCCAGTTCATCGAGGACAAGGTGTTGAAGAAAGTGGAACGCGCCTCATCTGCGATACAGCAGCATGAGCGCCGACAGGCAACGGTTTCGGCGCCTGTGTCTGGTTCTCCCGCGCCGCGGACCAGTGGAGCCGGGGCTAGCACTGTGACGCTTTCTCCGGCCGAGCGTGATATGGCCCGGTCGATCTATCCAGAAATGTCGGCTGCTGAGGCCGAGAAGCATTACGCAACCAACAAGCTCGCGCTGATTCGCGAGGGAAAGCTGGCAGGTTAAAAGGCGTGCATGGTGCTTTTTGCCGCTTGATAGGCATCCGATGCTTCTTTGGCCGTGTTGGCGTAACATAGGTGGATACGCTTGCGGTTAATGACGATCGTAGCGCGCCATTTGTTGGCGTCGGATGCCCAGCTCACGCCGGTATAACCGCTTGAATTGCGACGACTGAGAGAAGCATTTTGACCATTTTGGGAATGATCGCACTTTCTCAGGTTAGAGAACCGATTGTCGCACCTATTGCGGTTGATGTGGTCGATTTGATTTTCTGGCCATTCGCCAGTCATCAGAAGCCATGCCAGTCTGTGCGCGTAAAACAGACGACGATTGATTGATATACGGAGATAACCGTTGCCGTTGGGTGTTCCGCAAAGCCGCCCGTTTTTTGTAAAAAGTCCGGTGTTTGGGTCATATGAAAGAACGTGGGCGGCTTCTTGTGCGGTGATATTTTTGTCCATGTGATCGCTGCTCCGGGATGCAAACCATGATAGAGGAGTTCTGAAAATGACTGAACCTGAAATTGTAAAAAGGGGTCCGGGGCGTCCACCGAATCAGCGTTCGGATATGCAAAACGAAACGGATGCCGCGGCCATTTCGAGGGCGCGAGCCGAAGCACGTCTTCGCGAAATTAGAGGTCAGGCCAACGCTGGCGCGGGTGATCGCGACAAATTCTGGGCGCCGGCTCCTCCGGATGGGTTTGATTACCAATGGAAACGCAAGACCGTGTTTGGTCAGGAAGACCCGTCGTATCAGGTCGAACTGATGCGGCAGGGTTGGGAGCCGGTCCCGCTTTCGCGTCATCCAGATATGATGCCAGCCGGTTGGCGCGGCGAGTTTATCGAGGTCGAGGGGCAAATTCTGATGGAACGCCCCGCGGTCTTGACAAGGGAAGCTAGACTGCGCGATGATGCTGCGGCGCGCGAAGCTGTTCGCAGCAAAGAGGCGCAACTTGGGCTGGCCAACAAGGGCGATTTGTCCCGTGACGGTCGGCGCGATGTGAAGCTTTCGCGGTCCTACGAGTCGATGCCGGTTCCGGCCGACGAATAAGGATCGAAACGGGATGACCGCGCTGGTCGTCCCGTCATCTTCCGACCCACGCCGGGTTGGGTATTCCTTCCGTTTCAACGGTCATCGCGCTGATGGCTTGAGAACCAACCTCTGAATGAGGCTGGTCATGGCCAACACTGCGGCCTATTTCGGGTTCCAGCCCGTAGGGCTTTCCACGGGCGCAGCGCCCAATTTCTCGCTCACGCAGCGTCGAATCGCATCCGGCAACTCAACCGCGATCTACCGCGGCGATCCCGTCATGCCGGTCGTTTCGAGCGCCAACGGCTACATCACGCAGGGCGCTGCGGGCACCACGCGCGTCGATGGCATGTTCGGGGGCTGCGAGTATCTCTCGGTCAGCCAGAAGCGGATCGTCCGCTCGATCTACGGGCCAGGTTCCGACGCCAGCGGCGACGTGCTCGCCTATGTGATCGACGCGCCTGGATCGCGCTTCAAGGTGCAGGCCAACGGCTCAAGCATGGTCGTGACTGGATCGACCACGGCATGGACCTCTGGTCCGGTCGGCCAGTACGCGCAATTTGCGATCGGGACCGGTTCGACTTCCACCGGAATTTCCGGCGCGTATCTTTCCGGCGTCGGTACGACCGTCACCTATCCGTTCATCGTGCTCGACATGGTGCAAGACCCTCCGGGCCAGAACGGAACCGACCCCACGACGAACTACAATTTCCTGATCGTCGGCTTCAACAATGAAATCCTGCGCTCCAACGGCGCCGGACCGACCGGCATTTCGTAAGGAGACGGGCAAATGGCTGTCAATCTTTCCGCCATCCGCGACCTTCTCCTTCCCGGCCTCCGGGGCGTCGAAGGAAAGTACGCGCAGATTCCCACGCAATGGGATAAGGTGTTTGAGACGACAAACTCGAACATGGCGCTGGAACGCACCGCCGAAATGCGGTTCCTTGGGCTCGCGCAGCTCAAGACCGAGGGCGGCGCGGTTCAGTTTGACAACAACGCCGGCGAGCGCTTCATCTACAATCAGGAGCATATCGAGATCGGCTTGGGCTACGCGATCACCCGCAAGGCGATCGACGACAACCTGTACAAGACGCAGTTTGCGCCGACCAACCTCGGCCTCGTGGAATCCTTCGCGCAGACTAAGGAAATCTACGGCGCCAACCTGCTGAACACTGCGACGACGTACAATTCGGCCATTTCTGGCGATGGCGTCGCGCTGTGCTCCACGGCGCATCCGATCGACGGCGCGACCTTCGCGAACCGTCCATCGACCGACGTCGATCTGAACGAGGCCACGCTGCTCAACGCCATGATCTCGATCCGGCAGAATTTCAAGGACGTTGCCGGCCTCAAGGTCTTTGCCCGCGGTCGCAAGCTCGTGATTCCGCCTACGCTCGAACCGATCGCGAGCCGCCTGACCAAGACGGAATTGCGCCCCGGAACGGCCGACAACGACGTGAACGCGATCCACACGACCTCCGGTGGTCTGCCGGAAGGCTATCTCGTGATGGACTTCCTGACGTCCAACTATGCGTGGTTCCTGCTGACCAACATCAAGGGCCTCGTTCACATGAAGCGCGTCCCCTACGAGATGGACATGCAGGTCGATTTCACGACGGATAACCTTCTTGTGAAGGGGTACGAAAGGTACAGTTTTGGATATTACAACCCGCGCGCCCTGTGGGGCAGCTTCCCAACATCGTAATACAACAATGGCTTAGAGATATGCTGTTGACGGCCCATGACAACCAACCTATCGTAGGAGTTCCGGTCTTCCGGGGCTCTTGCGGGGTTGTCATGAAAGGGAAAGTCGTCGTTCCGACCGTGTCGCATGATCGAGTACGCGAGGTTTTGGACTACAACCCAGCGACGGGGGTATTCGTCTGGAAAGTTGCGCCTG
>JAKOVX010000142.1 GCA_029781855.1 Acidobacteriota bacterium
TTTGAAGTTGTGGAGGTTAAAATGCTGGATCCTGCTAAGTTTTATTTCGTCGGCAATAATTTGAGTCTTGATTTTGTTAATACACTTGCGGCTAATGCGGCGGGCCCGGTAGACCTGATCGAGAGCGTAGGTGATTTGTTGGCATGGGCTGTCCGGGCGGGGTTGATCGACTACGCAAAGGCTGAGTCGCTCGAACTGGTATGGAAGTTGGACCGGGAGGAGATCCTTGCTCGTGCAAGCGGCTTCCGCGAATCGCTTCATAGAATGTATGAAGACCTACATGGAAATCGTACGTTGAATGACTCGGAATTACTCAAGCTCAACAGGATGCTTTCTCGCCAGACTGGAACGGCCGTAGTCGTGAAAGTCGACGATCACTTCGAAAAGCGGTTTCGGTCGGACCAGAGTGATCCTGACCAACTGTTTGCCTCGATAGCAAACTCGGCTGCCGACCTGCTCTGCTATAGCGAACCCGAACTGATCAAAAAATGTGAAAATGATCAGTGCGTTCTAATGTTTCTGGATACCACTAAAAACCACTCGCGCAGATGGTGTTCTATGGCCAACTGCGGTAACCGGGCGAAAGCCGCGGCTTTCTATCAACGCAAAAAAGCCCGCGAATCTGTTTGACCGTAAGGCTTGTCCTCAAGGCGGCAATTGCCGATCGTAGTGAACTTTAGCCAGCTCGATTTGAATCCTTATCTTCCCGCTCTGCGAAGTAGCTGAATACCGACAACTTGATCGTGCGGGATAATTATGGAACTTATAGGAAAAACTTGCCTGATCTTTGGCGCGGGCCGCGGGATCGGAAGAAAGGTGGCTGAATTGTATTCAAACGCCGGAGCGAATATCGTGATCAGTTCACGGACGGAAAGCGACCTGCTTGAGCTTGAATACCAATTAAATTCGCAAGGAAACCCTAACGTCTTGGCGCTCGCGGCGGACGCGGCGGTAGCCGAAGACGTGGGATCGGTGGCAGCTTCTACAATGGAGCGATTCGGGTCCATCGATCATTTGATTCACGCGGCCGGCCTCGGGGTTCTCAAGCCATTCGGGGAACTGACGGGCGCCGACCTCGACGCGATGTTCAGGGCGAACGTACTCTCAGCCTTCAACGTTTTCCAGTCGGTTCTCCCGTATATGGCCGAAAAGAAATTCGGCCGTGTCGTCGCCTTTCCCGGAATTCTGGGAAAAGCACCGATGATGCGGGCTGCCGGATATTGCGCGGCAAAGTACGCCCTGACCGGAATGGTCAAGTGCCTCGCTCAGGAATACAAGCGATTCGGCATTCGGTTCACTTTGATGCACCTCGGTGGGGTAGATTCGACATTCTGGGACGACATTACTATGAGGGTTGACCGCACCAAGATGCTCTCGGTAGATGCGGCGGCTGAGGCGGCCTTTTTTGCTGCGAACCAACCCGGCGAAGGTGTGATGGCAGAAGTGGTCCTCGTGCCGGAGTCGCACCAGCTTGTTTAGATTCGTCCGCGAGCGTCATCCATTGGCTGAAAACCCTATATTTGATAAAATGATGGTTTGGCTTGACCTCGACGGAGACGACCTAAACTGTGAACAGTCTTGTATTCTCAAATATGCTTCATCGGCCGGCACGTACGGTCGTGAGTATCGTAGGCATCGGCATCGGTATTTTGCTGATCGTTTTCACGGTTGGCCTGGCGAATGGAAGCTTGCGTGATCGGGCAAAAAGGGAAGCTAACGTTGGAGCGGAAATAATGGTCCGGGCCTCAGGCAGCCTCGGCCTGAGCGGATCCGAAGCCTTAAGGTTGCCGGTCAGATTGGCCGACGATATCGAAACCGTCGACGGCGTCGCCAACGCCGTTGCGATCGGACAAAATACGATCTCCGTCACTGACGCCAATACCGGCACCCGATTGATCGATGGTGTCGAATTCGACAAATATTCGGCAATCGCCGGGCTTCAGATAGTCAAGGGCCGAAAATTCGAGACCGGCAGCGACGAGGTCATCTGTGACACGGCTTGGGCCGAGCAGAAAAATCTTTCGATCGGCGACCAGATCCCGATGTACGACCGTAATTTCACCCTCGTCGGTCTCTATGAGCCAAGTGCCGGCTCGCGTACCAAGATCTCGCTACTCACCCTGCAAACACAGCTCGGTGCTGAAGGGAAGGCTTCGGCAGTCCTCGTAAAGGTCAAGCCCGGTTTCGTCCAGGACACCGTCGCCCAGAGCATTCATACCAAATTTCCTGACACCCAGGTCATTCTCACCCGCGATCTAGAAGAGCTCTACATGAACGGTTTTCCGGCGCTGAATGTGTTTCTAAACGTCGTGATCGGCGTCGCCGGAGCGATCAGTGCGCTGATCATTTTGCTAACGATGTACACGACCGTAACGGAACGTACGCGTCAGATCGGAGTATTGAAATCGTTGGGAATGTCGAATGTGAGCATCGCCTGGACTATCGTTCAGGAAGCGTTGCTGATCAGCTTTTTTGGGATAATGTTCGGCCTGATCGCGACATACATTTTGAGCATTTCGCTTGCCAAATGGTCGACCTTAACCGTAAAGATCGAGCCGTCGGTCGTGATAAGTATCCTGATCGTCGGACTCATCAGCGGTGTTATCGGAGCCCTCTATCCGGGCCTACGCGCCGCCAACCTCGACCCGGTCGAGGCACTAGCCTACGAATAGAGCGAACGGGCTCTTAAATGATTACCGCCAACTCGTTCAATCCGCCGGCAACATCCGCCGAGAGATGAACGCGGAGTGCCCGCCGGCCTCGGTCGAGCAGTACCTGAAAATCTCCTCGGGCCTGCGCGGCCTTTACTACTCCAAACGTGTATTTCTGACCCGGCACGGCGATATCGACAGCGTCATCAGACGTGATCTGCAGGAAAACTCCGTTGTTTCCGCCTCCCTTATATGCCTGGCCGGTCGAATGCAGAAACCGGGGCCCAAACCCTAGACACGTAGCACATTCGAACCTTTCCAGTACCGACGTTCGGATCCACTGCATTACTTCCTGATTCTCGAGGTTCATTTCGATGTATCCGAGCAAACCAAAATAGTCTCCGGGCCCGATCTGGCTTAGATGTGCGTCGATCAGAGCCGCGGCTGTTTGCTCTTCGGCGAGATCGGTCAGCTTTGATGCATATTCCTTGCTCGAATACAGAGCAATGCCTTCCGACTCAAAAAATGGTGCCTCGTCCGGCAACTTACCGGTCTGCTCGTATTCATCGGTGAGCTTTCGAGCCTCGATCTTGGCGGATTCGACGTCCGGCTGATTAAACGGGTTTATCTCCATCACCGAACCGGCGACGGCGGTCGCAAATTCCCATCGGAAAAATTCCTGCCCGAGATTCTCGACGCCGGCCATTTCGATCCGCACCGCCGGGTGTCCGGCGGCGGTAACTGCGTCGAATCGTTCGTCCATCTCAGCATTGCCCGGAAGGCTGAGGTACGCGAAAACCCTGTCGTCGCCATATTTTTCGGGCGGAACCTCAGCTTCGCGGTCGACCGGGATGATCGCGACGCCAAGTTTGCCGGTTGATTCTGCGACCAGTTGCTCGAGCCAGGCACCTAGATCGTGGATCTCAGGTGAGGCGAAGATCGTCAACTTGTCGCGGCCCTGCGCATGGCAGACGCCGAGGATCAGGCCGAGTACGGCGCCGGGGTTATCACTCGTTGTCGGCGATTTGCAGGCGTCAACCATCTCCGCGGCATTCGACAAAAAGTCACCAACGTCCAATCCCATCGTCGCGGCCGCCGTCATACCGAACGCTGACATCGCCGAAAAACGCCCGCCGATCGACGGTTTGCCGTAAAGGATATGGCGAAAACCGTCCTCTTTGGCGACTTTTTCCATTTTCGAGCCCGGATCGGTAATCGCAATGAACTGTTTGCCCGCATTTTCGCGACCGACCTTTTCCGCAACACGTTCGAAAAAGTACTGCTTGAAACAATTAGGCTCGAGTGTCGATCCTGACTTACTGGCGACGATGAACAACGTTTTTGTCAAGTCCAGGCGGTTTTCAAGGTCACGTATCTGAGCCGGAACGGTCGAATCGAGAATGTGAAAATTGGACTTGCCGAAGGTCATCGCCAGGACTTCCGGGCAAAGCGATGATCCGCCCATTCCCATCAGCAAAACATCGCTGAAACCGGCCGTCTCGATATCGGCCGTCAGCTCCCGATATTTGTCGAGGTCGGCCAACTCTTCATGAACGATATCAAGCCAACCGAGCCAGTTAGCTTCGTCGTCGCCCGTCCAGACAGAGGCATCTCGGGCCCATATCCGCGATGTTCGATCGTCATCGTTCCAGACCTCAATTGCCGAACGGACGCTAAGATCGAGTTCGCTCGGAAGACTGTATTTGAAAGAGTTAAGCATAGGTCAATATTCGGCATTCGCGGGTTAACTGTCAAACAATCGGGCGTGTTATAAAGTTACAAACTTATGAACATACGCGATGACAAGTTGGTTGTGGCCCTCGCCCAAATGGCACCGGTCTGGTTTGACCGCGAGAGGACGCTTGAAAAGGTAATCTCGCGGATCATCGAGGCATCCGACGCCGGAGCAAATCTGGTTGCGTTCGGCGAGGCGTGCGTGCCCGGATATCCATTCTGGCTTGAATATTCCGGTATCACGGCCTTTAATTCCGATTTCCACAAGCAATTTCACGCGGAGTACCTCCAGCAGGCCGTTTGTATAGAACGCGGCGATCTAGATGATGTTTGTGAGATCGCACGGAAATGCAAGATCGCGGTCTATCTTGGCATCATCGAACGCCCGGTCGATCGCGGCGGTAAGAGCGTCTACGCGTCGCTTGTTTACATCGACGCGGACGGCGAGATCCATTCCGTGCATCGGAAACTGATGCCGACATACGATGAGCGTCTGACGTGGGCGATCGGCGACGGTCATGGGTTGAGGACCCACGAACTCGGGGCGTTCACCGTTGGCGGGCTTAATTGCTGGGAGAATTGGATGCCGCTCGCCCGAACCGCACTATATGCCCAAGGCGAAGATCTTCACATCGCGGTCTGGCCCGGCAGCGTCCGGAATACCAAGGATATCACCCGCTTCATCGCTCTCGAATCGCGATCGTACGTCGCGTCGGTTTCGTGTTTGATGAGGAAAAGTGACCTTCCGGATCGCCTTCCGGGGATCGAAACGATTCGAGGTAACGCCCCCGAATTTCTCGCTGATGGCGGATCGTGCATCGCGGGGCCGGACGGGGAATGGGTCGTCGAGCCATTTGTCGGCGAGGAAAAGCTGATCATTGTCGAGATCGACCACGCCCGGGTTTGCGGCGAGCGGCAGAATTTCGATCCGACGGGCCACTACTCGCGGCCGGATGTATTGCAGTTGCGGGTTAACAGAGCGCGTCAAGCTTCGGCGATGTTCGACGACCCCGGCGACCAGACCTTATCGACCTAGCCACTCGCGAAGAGCCTCGTCCTGACGGTGAAATGCCTGTTCAGGTTTCGCCGATCGGGACATTGGCAATTTGAAGAAGACTGAAAGCTGCTCCTGAATACCTTTCTCGCCGCGTTGGGCGGCGAGGTCGAGGCAGCGTGCGATCTCGATCGCCAGCGGCGCCGCCAGGATCGAGTCCTTACAGAGAAAATTGACCTTCAACTGCATGTGCTGGCCGAGAAAACCCGTGATGTCAATGTTGTCCCACGCCTCTTTATTGTCTTTTCGCGGACGATAATATCGAATATCGACGATGTGGTCCTCGACCTCGTAGCCGAGAATGTCGTCGAGCAGCGAGCTTTTTGTCTTGACCTTGGACGCAAGCGAATCGACGTTCGACAGCGCAAGCCCGTCGCGGTTGCCGAGAATGTTGGTCGAGAACCATCCCTCAACTTTCAGTGCACGTGCCCGCAAGGCCGGAGCAATAACGGACTTGATGAATGTCTGACCGGTCTTGCCGTCCTTTCCGGCGATCGGGACGCCCTGTTTTTCTGCGAACTCGATCAACGCCGGTATGTCGGCCGCGACCGATGGCGTGAAATTGCCGAACGGCACTTTTTCAGAGATGGCCGCGTACGCGTAGAGCATAGCCGGCGGAATTTCAGGTGAGTTTTCGTCCAATGCACGCTCGAATGCCACGATCGAATTGAAGCTCTCGTTGCCCTCAGCCTGCAGTTTCTCGGTCGAGGCAAGGTTGATCACCACCGTCGAATCGACCGTTTTACGAAAATGACGGATGTCCTCGACGATCTTCGCTATCGTCTCGCGATGTGTTGTCGAACCGAGGCGGTTCGTGCCCGCGATATTGGAAAGAAACCTGTCATTGCCGGCTGCCGGCCAAGGTTTTATCGCCCGGAGCGACTCTTCGGCGGCGACGAACTGCTTATGCGTGAGCACGTCGTGTTCCTCGGCCGCGGCGGCGAGGTGATCGCTGAAAAGGTCCCAACCGCCGAACACGATATCGGTGTATTCGGCCATTCCATCGACACTGATCTGCGCGAGCGGCAACCCGTCCGTCCCGATCGATCCTTTCTTCAGTAGTTCGATCCCGGCGACCATCGTTGTGCCGACGGCTCCGCCTAGACCGACTACCGCAATCCCAAGAGTACGCTTAGTCATAAGAAACCCCTAATTTTACAACAGTTCGGGCAATTCAAACAGGCAAGTCACCGATTCGGCGGCAAAAGCAGCGCCTCATCCTCGTAATTAAGGTTGAAAGTGTGCGAAAATCTTCGGACTGTCTCGTGTCGGCGAAATGATCATCGATCTCTGAGCGGAATTCAATTCAAAATTTAGTTGAGGAAATATACGTGAGAATAACACTAAGATCGACGGCCACATTGGCCACGCTGCTCATCACACTGGTTGCGATTGGCTGCCAGAAAGCTGCAAACACGGACACCGGCAATTCGACGGGAAACACAAATGCCGCCAACGCGAATTCGTCTTCCGCGAATACGCCTGCCGCTGGAAGTTCGCCAACAGCGTCTAAGATCGAATTTTCGCTTGCCACCCCGACGGACGCCTATAAAACGGCATACGCAATGCGTGAAAACAAGGACGTCGAAGGTATGAAGAAAGTAATGTCGAAAGACGTTATGGACTTTCTGACCGATATGGGAAAGGAAGAGAAGAAGTCCCTCGACGACGAGATCAAAGACATGTTCGACCGGCCGCAGGCAAAAACGCCGGAGTACAAGGACGAAAAGATCACCGGCGACACCGCAACGCTTCAGTACAAGGACGAAACCGGCGAATGGCGAACGATGGATTTTGTTAAGGACGGCTCCGACTGGAAATTGACGATCCCAAAGGCTGATAAGGCGGATACCAAGACGGCGGGCAAGAAAAAGTGATGTTGCCCGCTTGAAACGTTAAACAGCCCGTTCCCAATCACGGAAGCGGGCTGTTTTTGCATATTCGGCCAAACAATGAAAGATTCGATCAAAACACCACTTTGTACGAACCGGTCATAAACTGTGAAGACATATTCGCGTTACTCGCAGCCTCAACCTTCAGATACCTCATTCCCACAGCCTTCGGAACCGTGACATTAATGTCCTCCGGATCGTTGAACTCGCCCATCAGTTTCCCCCCCCAAGTTAAGGATAGAAACCTTGAGATCGATGTTGTCGCTGGTAACCCTTATCGGACCGGGACCTTTGAAATTGATCTTGAAATAGTCGACATCGCCGGCACGCTCCAGCACGCCGTTTATTTCGTTGCCGGTTACGGCATCACCGGTGGGGACATCAGGAAAATCATCTGGTCGAACAGTTACCTGATCGTTGATCAACTGGTAGTCATCTACCGGAAGTCCGTAGATCGGGCTGAAGCATGACTGCGCAAACCAGTTTCCGATTCCGCCATGTACGCCGCCACCCATGATCGGATCGAAAGCCGTTGGACCGGTGCCAAAACCCGGATGGTATTCAGTAATGAAATTGCATGAGGCGTCAAATAGATGCTGATGACCCAGCCCGAGCAAGTGGGCGGATTCATGCGAAACCACAAGAGCTACTTCGGTCGGGTCGTTACCATACGCTGCACTAAATGCGAACGCAAAATCACCCGGTAATCGATTTCCCAGGCCGGCAAAAGGCGATACGCCCCCAACCCCGCTCGGTTGTCCGATGACAGAGGGGTTCGTCGTAACAAGACACATTTCCTTGAACAGTCGCGGATAAGCTGCAAATTCAGCGGCGTCGGTCGTGACTCTAACATTAAAGGGTGAAAAATCATCGGCAACGAGTCGGACGATCTCGTCTTTCTGCGCCTGCGTCAGAGACGGTGGCGGACAAAATCGTTGACCGTTCACTAAACTGCTCGTGAGCGTATCTGCGTTTCCGAACCCAGGCCTGACCGTGGCACCATTGAAATTGAGATACAACATTAACTCGCTTGCCTGAAAGGCGGTAGCCGATGTCGCGATTTCCCGCTTTAATTCGTTCGGCATAGCGGACATTACTTGATCTGTTCCGCAGATCGGACGATCATTTAAGCCTTGTGCACTTAATTCATATGTGAAAGCGAGCGTGAAAAACACACTCACTGCGATGATCTGCTTTTTCATTAGTACCCTCCTACGGATTTGGAATCGTCGCTGCTATGGGACCTAACGCTGAACCTGATTTTTTTTATGCCGGGAAGTATAGCGCAGAAATTGCGGATGTTTTCAAGAAAGTTCCGATTGGCCATGAAGAACTTAAATGTTCGTTTTTCACAAAGATGTCGTAAAATTGACGTAATTACAAATTTACACAAGACTTCGGCTCTCGTATCAAAATCTATATGACTCAAGCAGAACAAAGATCTTCGTTGAAGAGTGCTATCGAAAAGCACAAGGAATTCCTTTTTCCAGCGGTCGCCACTTATTATCAGGAACCGCTCGCACTTGTTAAGGGCGAAGGCGAGTACGTTTGGGACGATCAGGGAAACCGGTACCTCGATTGTTTCGGCGGCGTGCTGACGGTCAGCGTCGGGCACGCCAATCCGCGGATCAATGAGTCGGTGCTGGAGCAGAACCGGACGATTCAGCATACGTCCGCGCTCTATGCGAATCCGAACCAGTCGAATTTGGCGGAAAAGCTCGCTGAGATCACACCCGGCAATTTGAAGAAATCGTTCTTTACCTCGAGCGGTACCGAGGCCGACGATACCGCGCAGATGGCTGCCAAGATCGCAACCGGGCGGCACGAGGTCGTTGTATTGCGGCATAGTTATTCGGGACGTTCGGCGACCGCCTTGTCGTCGGTTGGCCACTCAAACTGGCGTCCGCTGCCGGCCCAGGTCGCCGGTATCGTCCACGCACCGGCTCCGTACTGTTATCGCTGTCCATTCAAGCTCGAATACCCGAGCTGCGAAATGGCGTGTGCCAACGACATCGAGGAGTTGATCCAGACGACGACGACCGGCGAGATCGCGGCGTTCATGGCCGAGCCGATCCTCGGCGTTGGCGGATTTATCGTGCCGCCGCCCGAGTATTTTCAGATCGCCTACGATATCGCCCGCAAACACGGCGGCCTGTGCATTGCTGATGAAGTGCAGACTGCCTGGGGACGCACCGGCGACAAATGGTTCGGCATCGAACATTGGAATGTCGAGCCGGACATCATCACCTCAGCAAAGGGAATGGCCAACGGCATCCCGATCGGCTGGACGATCGCGACCCCCGAAGTTGCCGACAAATTCCCGGGCCTGACCTTTGCGACATTCGGCGGAAATCCCGTTTCAACTGCCGCTGCACTCGCCGTCATCAAAATGATCGAGGACGACGATCTTCGGGCCAATTGCCGTGTCGTCGGCGAGTATCTCCGCCAGGGACTCGATGGCCTCAAGGAAAAATATCCGGTTATCGGTGACGTCCGCGGCATGGGACTGATGCAGGGCATCGAACTCGTCAAAGACCGCACGACCAAAGAGCCCGCTCCTCAGGCAGTCCTGACCGTTTTTGAAGAAACAAGACGCCAGGGCGTCCTTATCGGAAAAGGCGGCCTCTACGGCAACGTCATCCGTACCGGCATGATGCTCAATTCGACCAAGGACAACGTCGACGAACTTGTTCGCGCACTCGATTCG